>NZ_CP045333.1:4256131-4558435 GCF_009363335.1 Labrenzia sp. THAF191a | reverse complement strand
ATGGCTGCTTTCACACCGATATTTGCCGCAGGCAAACTGTCTGGAGGTTTGTTGCCGGTCGCTGTGCTGGTATGGCTTCGGTTCATTGGGGGAGCTGCAACGATCGTGAGTGTTGCTGCCGTCAAGCGTGTTCCGGTGTTCACGCGTGTCAGCCCGCTCTGGAAACTGCACCTCATGCGAGCGTTTTGTGGTGTTGGCGGACTTGCCTGCTCCATTTACGCCGCCAGCGTTCTGCCCTTGGCGGACGCAACTGCAATCGGCCTCACAAAAGGTATCATCGCCATCGTTTTGGCTGGTCTTGTCCTCAAGGAGGTGATCACCGGTCGTCATTGGGTCGCAGGTGTCCTGTGCGCTGCCGGTGCATATCTCGTGGTCCGGTCTGCGGAAGGTTCTGCGGGTTATGACGAGCTTGCACTGGCTGGTGTCATGTCAGCGCTCATGGGCGCCGTGTTCATGGCCTGCGAAGCCCTGATCATGCGCTATATTGCCCAGCGCGAGGACACCGTCACGATCCTGGCATATGTCAATGTCTTTGCCGCGGTGCTGTTGAGTGGGCCGGTCCTTTGGCTGATCGTCAAAGAGGGAGTTTCCTGGAACGATTTGCTGATTTTTGCCTGGATGGGTCCACTGGCAATTATTGGCCAGTCCATGAATATTTCGGCCTACAGACGAGCAGGGGCGGCAACACTTGCCCCCGTGTATTACGGCACAGTGGTGTTGTCGGCTGTTTTCGGTTTTGCAGTCTGGGGAGAAGTTCCCACTCGCGTCGCTGTCTTTGGGGCCGTTCTGATTGTGGCAGGAGGTGCTATTCTGACGCTGCCGAACCCTTTCAGAAAGTTCCGCCAGGCTTCCTGAGATGCCTGGCGCCAAAGGTCACTGACTGAGCTTTTCCGCAAGAAACGGCAGGCTTTCATCCAGCCGGTAATCCACTGAGGAATGATTATCGCTGAATTCCTGATAGACGTGGTCAACGCTGGCTTCGCTCAGTTTCCTGTGCAGGCGGCGCGCACCATAGACCAGGTTGTATTGATCGACATCACCGCATTCGATCCATAGCCCCTTCAAGGATTTCAGCGCATCGATGTGATCACCTACGATGTGCACAGGGTCCCACTTCAGCCAGGCATTCCAGCGTTCTTCAATGAGTTCGCATGTTTCCGGATCGACAGGCAGCCGGATACCGCAAAAGACCTCCGGATCGGGATCCGGATCGTAGGTTGCAGCCATGGCAAAGGTCATCAGGTCATGAAGTGAATTGCCCGGATATTTCGGACCCTTTTCAAAATCCCTGACGAAGGCTTCGATTGAACCCGCTTTTGCAATTGCCCTCAATGCGCTTGGCATTTCAGGCAGGTAACAAAGTTCAAACGCCATGTCACCGGAATGGCAGGCGGCGGCAGACCAGACGTCTGAGTGTTTCATCGCGTGAATGATCGCGCCGTAGCCACCTGAGGATTTTCCGAAGATACCGCGCTTGCCGGTGCCGCCGCACTTGAAGCGATTTTCAACATCTTCCAGCATTTCGGTTGTCAGCCAGGTTGCCCAGGGCCCCATTGCGTCGCTGTCGATGTACTGGTTCCCGCCAAGACGCGTGAAACAATCGGGAAATGCGACTGCAACAGGTGGCATGGCACCGTCATGGATGAGCCGGTCGAGCCGCTCCGGTACGTTCTCTCCGAAATTCTTCCAGTTCGTGTGCGCCGGGCCACCGGCGGTAAATCCGACGATATCCACCAGAAGCGGCAAGCCGCTGCCGTCATGACCATGCGGGGTATAGACGTGGATCTCGCGCGTTGCCGTATCTCCCAGCCGGTTTCGTCCAAGGATTTCAGATCTATGGGAAAAACGGTGCAGGGTGCCGGCAGGAATGTCGAGACGCGCGCGCATGGGGGCTCCAATCAGATCTGGGACGAAGGGCATCTAGATTGCAAGATAGTGACTAGGGTGCAAGAGGCAGCACTTGCATTTCTTGACGGCTCCCGGCACTGCGGCTAAGCCGGATCAATGACCAAAGCCTTTGTATCCGGGTGTGCCGGACTGACCCTGACGAGTTCCGAAATCGACTTTTTCCGGCAGGAAGACCCTTGGGGACTGATCCTGTTCGCGCGCAACATCGAAACGCCGGAACAGGTCAGGACACTCACGTCGGCTTTTCGAGATGCTGTAGGCCGGAGCGATGCTCCCGTTCTGGTGGATCAGGAAGGTGGCCGGGTGCAACGGATGAAGCCACCTCATTGGCCAAAGTATCCCGCAGCGAAGGCGTACGGTGATCTGTACGACCGGGACGCTGCAGCAGGACAAAGAGTTGCCTGGCTTGCCGGGCGGCTGATAGCGGACGATCTCAATCAGGTCGGTATAACTGTCGATTGCCTGCCTTGTCTGGATGTCAGGTTCCCTGAAACTGTCGATGCTATCGGAGACAGGGCGTTTTCACAGGACCCGGAAGTCGTTGCAACGCTCGGCAAGGCGATGGCGGAAGGTGCTCTGGCGGGGGGCGTCTTGCCCGTAATCAAACATATTCCGGGCCACGGACGCGCACGTGTCGACAGTCATTTGGAGCTGCCGCGTGTCGACGCGGCCATTTCTTCTTTGGAAAGCGTGGATTTCCGGCCCTTCAAGGCCCTTTCTCACGTGTCATTGGGGATGACAGCCCATATTGTGTACGAGGGGATCGATCCGAATACAGCCGGGACGCAAAGCGCGAAGGTCATTCAGGAAATCATCAGGGGTGAAATCGGCTTCGACGGCTGTCTGATGAGCGACGATATTTCCATGAAGGCGCTTGGAGGCAGCTTCGAGGAACGGTCCGGCAAGATCATCGAGGCAGGGTGCGACATCGTTTTGCACTGCAATGGTGATATGGATGAAATGATTGCAGTCGCGAAGGTGGTGCCCGAGCTTTCGGGTGAAGCCAGGCGGCGATGCGAGACGGCCTTGAGCGGCTTCCAGGTTCCCGATCCGGAATTTGACAGGCTTGCGGCCTTTGATGAGTTTCACTCCTTGACCGGCTGGCAGGGCGTTTGACCGGAGCGGCAATGGCGGAATTGGAAAACAGCTCGAAGCGACAGCAGGATGGTTCCTACGATCTTCTCAGTTCTGTCAGCACTCCCGAGGAGCGTGCGAGTTCCGATCCGCAACTTGTTGTCGATGTGGAAGGTTTCGAAGGTCCGCTCGACCTCCTGTTAGGCCTGGCGCGAACGCAAAAGGTAGACCTTGCGCGTATTTCCATTCTCGAACTCGTCGAACAATACCTGGAATTCGTGGCCGAAGCCCGCAGGATGAGGCTGGAGCTGGCCGCGGACTATCTGGTCATGGCTGCATGGCTCGCCTTCCTGAAGTCCAAACTGTTGCTGCCTGAGCAGAAGAATGAAGACGAGCCGACAGGTGAGGAACTTGCCGCGGCTCTCGCTTTCCGTTTGCGGCGTCTGGAAGCCATGCGGGAGGTTTCCGAAAAACTCCTGACCCGGAACAGGCAGGGTCGGGACGTGTTCCATCGTGGTGAACCTGAAACCATGTCGGTGCAACACAAGAGTATCTGGGACGCTTCCATCTACGATCTGCTGTCTGCGTATGCCACGCAGCGCCAAAGGCAATCCGTAACCTCCGTGCGCGTGTTGCGCAGGACGGTATGGTCGCTGCAGGAAGCGCGCGAACTGCTCACCAAACTGGTTGGCCGGGTCGGTGAATGGGCCCCAATGAATGCCTATCTGCGCGATTATCTCTACGACAACAAGGATTGGGCGACGATTGTCGCAAGCACCTTCAGCGCCAGTCTCGAGATGGTGCGCGAAGGTCAGGTCGAAATCCGGCAGGGCGAACCATTTTCCCCGGTCTATATCCGTGCCGTCATGAAGGAGCCGGATCATGGCGTCTGATTTCGATCTTCTGCAGTTGGAAAACGACGAGGAAACCGCTCCATCAAAGCCTCTGGATCCGGCCGGCCTTCGCATGGTCGAAGCGTTGCTGTTCGCCTCGTCCGAGCCGCTGTCGCTTGAAGAGCTGACACTACGTCTGCCTGAAGGCACGGATGTGTTGAGCCTTCTCGAGCAGTTGCAGAACACCTACGCCTCAAGAGGTGTCAATCTGGTCAGGGTTGCCGGGAAATGGTGCTTCCGAACGGCTGAGGATCTCGCCTATCTGATGCACCGGAACGTCGAAGAGCAGCGCAAATTGTCGCGCGCAGCACTCGAGACGCTTGCAATCATCGCCTATCATCAGCCGGTCACACGCGCCGAGATTGAAGAAATTCGAGGCGTTTCCACGTCCAAGGGAACGCTTGATGTTCTGCTTGAAACGACATGGATACGAATGCGGGGACGCCGCAGAACTCCCGGCCGTCCCGTCACCTACGGAACCACCGATCAATTCCTGATCCACTTCGGTCTGGAGAATGTCCGAGACTTGCCAGGACTTGAGGAGCTGAAGGGAGCGGGGCTTCTGGACAGCGCCGTGCCGGCCTCGTTCCTTGTGCCGACACCCAATGACGATATCGCATTGACGGAAGATGAGGATCCACTAGAAGACGGGTCTCTGTTTGACGATGATGACGCGGACGAGACCGCCGGATCCTGATGCCCGATCGCAAGATGCCGAATTCAACCAATGGCAATGGCCATACGCTGAGCTGGGGTGCGCCCGGAACAGCCGGGGCAACCATCGCCGCTGGTCTCGTCTTTGAGAATGTGTCTCACGATTATGATGGCGTGACATCGGTTCAGGACCTGAGCCTGTCCATCGCACCGGGCGAGATCCTTTGTCTGCTTGGTCATTCCGGCTGCGGCAAGACCACATTGATGCGTATTGCCGCAGGCGTTGAGCGTCAGAGCAAGGGCAGGGTACTGATCAACGGTCGGGAAATCGCCGGCGATGAACTGTTTCAGCCTCCCGAAAAGCGCGGTGTCGGCCTGATGTTCCAGGATTACGCGCTTTTTCCGCATATGAGCATTCTGGCGAATGTAATGTTCGGCCTGACCAATATGCCAAGGCGGGAAGCCCAGACCGCCGCCCTGAGCGCACTCGGTCGCGTCGGTCTGGCGGACTATGCAGCCGACTATCCTCACGCGCTTTCCGGTGGTGAACAGCAGCGTGTCGCGCTGGCCCGTGCACTGGTTCCCCGGCCCGGTATTCTCCTGATGGACGAACCATTCTCGGGTCTCGACAAACGTCTTCGAGACAATGTGCGCGATGAAACGCTCGCGGTTATTCGCGAAACGCGTGCCACCTGCATCATTGTGACCCACGATCCGGAAGAAGCCATGCGCATGGGCGACAAGATCGCACTGATGCGCCAAGGCCGCCTGGTTCAGCACGGCACGGCAGCAGACCTCTACAAGGCGCCCGTCGATCTGTTTGCCGCCAGGTTCTTTTCGGAATTGAACCAGTTGGAAGGTGTTGTGACCCCGGCAGGTGTCGAAACGCCGGTCGGCGTCTTGTCGTCGGAGGGATTGTCCCCGGGGCAGAAGGTTGATGTTTGCGTTCGGCCACAAGGCGTTGTCCTGAACAATGCCGGATTGTGCGGTGTTCCCGGCAGAATTCGTTCGAAACGATTCGTCGGGGAGGTCGATTTGTTGTCTATTGCAATAGACGGGCTCAATCATCCCCTTCAGGCAAGGGTTCGTGCGGGCAGTCCCTGGGAGCGTGGAATGGACGTTGCCGTCACGACTGATCCGAAAGACGTGCTTGTTTTTCCGCGTTCACCTTCCCAAGTCTAAGGGGAGGGCAACTTATCATTCCGTCTAAGTGATCGAAATCAAATAGACTGGCATGTTGCAGGGAGTGGGCCGTTTTTGTAAGAAGGGCCTAAGGGCTTTTAAAGCCGATTATCAGGAGTTTGGCGTATGGGCATTAGTATTTGGCAGATCTTGATCATCGCAGTGGTCGTTGTTCTGCTGTTCGGACGTGGCAAGATTTCCGATCTCATGGGTGATGTTGCGAAGGGAATCAAAAGCTTCAAGAAGGGCATGGCCGAAGACGACGTAGCCGACTCTCCGAAGACCATCGACCACAAGAGCAGCGAAACGGCATCGTCCGTGAACGCCGAAGATCAGACAAAAGCGAGCTGATCTCAATCTGCATCGCGTCTCCTTAAGGGACGATACATCTCATGTTCGATATCGGGTGGACCGAACTATTGGTGATCGCCTGTGTGGCGATCATCGTCGTGGGGCCAAAGGATTTGCCGCGCATGCTGCGCACACTTGGCCAGACGATTGGGAAGATGCGAAAGCTTTCGCGTGAGTTCCAGTCGACCTTCAACGACGCGCTGCGTGAGGCCGAACAACAGGCCGATATCGCGGACATGAAGAAGCAGGTCGAATCGGCTGCCAACTTCAATCCGCTGGGTGATCTGAAAAAATCCATCGAAGAAGACGCGACCAAGAAAGCCGACAAGCCAAAAGTGGCAGCCAGCGAACCGGCGTCGCCGCCGGCAGACAGCGCAAATGCGGACAAGGTGTCTCCTACGGAAGCAGCCCCGGCTGAGACCGAGGCAAAGCCGAAAACCGCGCCGGTGACGGAAGATGTAAAGGCATGAGCCAGGACGAAATCGACGCCTCGAAGGCGCCACTGATCGAACATCTGATCGAACTGCGCCAACGACTTATGTGGTCGATCGGTGCGATCCTCGTGATGTTTGTTATCTGCTTCTATTTCGCCACGGATATCTACAACATCCTGACTGTGCCGTATCTGCGTGCTGCAGGAGAGGGCCACCCGGTGGAGATGATCTTCACCGCGCCACAGGAATGGTTTTTCACCCAGCTGAAGCTCGCGCTTTTCGGCGCGCTCTTTCTGGCTTTTCCTGTCGTGGCCAGCCAGATCTACATGTTCGTGGCGCCCGGGCTCTACAAGCATGAGCGCGGTGCGTTCCTGCCGTTTCTGGCCGCAACGCCTGTGCTTTTCCTGATCGGCGCCTGTCTCGTCTATTTCCTGGTCATGCCCATGGCCATGGGCTTTTTCCTGTCTCAGGAACAGGCTGCGGCAACGGGAAAGGTCGCCATTCAGCATCTTGCCAAGGTGAGTGAATACCTGGGCCTGATCATGATCCTGATCTTCGCCTTCGGCCTGGTGTTCCAGTTGCCGGTGGTGCTGACCTTGCTCGGCAGGGCAGGCCTGGTGAGCTCCGATACGCTTCGTCAAAAACGCAAATATGCGATTGTTGGTGCCTTTGCTGCTGCTGCAATTTTGACACCACCCGACCCGATCTCGCAGATCGGTCTTGCGCTGCCTACGCTGCTTCTCTACGAAGTCTCCATTCTGTCCGTCAAACTGGTGGAACGCCAGCGTGCCGAAAGGGAGGCTCAACGCGAAGCCGAGGATGCGGCCGCTTGAAGCCTTGATCGCTACGCTTCCCGGATTGACAGACGGAATGGATTGAAACGACCGTCGTTCGGGAAGCGAAGATGTTTGATATTAGATGGATACGGGAAAACGCAGTCGCCTTTGACCAGGCTTTGGCTAAACGGGGTTATGAAGCTTCCGCAGCCAAGCTGATCGCACTGGACGATTCCCGCCGCTCCCATATCACCAGACTTCAGGAAGCCCAGGAACGGCGCAACGCCGCCTCCAAGGAAATCGGCAAGGCCAAGGGCTCGGGCGATGACGCGCGTGCGCAGGAGCTGATTGACGAAGTCGCACAGATCAAGGCTTTCATTCAGTCGGGTGAAGAAGAAGAGCGTAAGCTCATTGCCGATCTGGAAGCGGCTATGGCTGTCATCCCCAATCTGCCGCATGACGATGTTCCTGTGGGCGAGGATGAAGCCGACAACGTGCTTCTGAAGACGCACGGTGAAAAACCGGTCTTCACGTTCAATGAAGCTCCGAAAGAACATTATGAGCTGGGCGAAGACCTCGGCGGCATGGACTTTGCCGCAGCGGCCAAGCTGTCTGGGTCGCGCTTCGTGATCCTCAAGGGTCAGATTGCCCGGCTGGAACGTGCTCTTGGCCAGTTCATGATTGACCTGCACACCCAGGAAAACGGCTATATAGAGGTTTCGCCGCCGCTTCTGGTTCATAGCGATCCGCTCTACGGGACCGGTCAGCTGCCGAAATTCGAGGAAGATCTCTTCAAGACCACTACGGATCACTACCTGATCCCGACGGCCGAAATACCGCTGACCAATCTGGTTGCTGGTGAGATCCTCCCAGAAGATCAACTGCCGCTTCGTGTGACCGCGCTCACCTACTGTTTCCGGTCCGAGGCCGGGTCTGCCGGGCGTGATACGCGCGGAATGCTGCGCCAGCATCAGTTCCAGAAATGCGAACTCGTGTCCGTTACCAAGCCGGAAGACTCGCTCAACGAGCTGGAACGCATGTTGGGCTGCGCGGAGAAAGTTCTGCAGAAACTCGGCCTGCATTACCGGGTGATGACCTTGTGCAGCGGCGACATGGGTTTTGGCGCACGCAAGACCTACGATATCGAGGTCTGGCTGCCCGGGCAGGATACCTACCGCGAGATTTCGTCCTGTTCCGTTTGCGGCGACTTTCAGGCGCGCCGAATGAATGCAAGGTTCCGGCCTACCGACTCCAAGCAACCGCTCCACGTGCACACCCTCAACGGATCGGGTATCGCAGTTGGCCGGGCTCTGATTGCCGTTTTGGAAAACTATCAAAATGGCGATGGCACCATCACCGTTCCCGACGTTCTGAAGCCTTATATGGGTGGTCTGGAAAAGATCGGCTGAGCGGAACCGGCGAGAACGGCGGCCTGATCGGGATTGTCTGGATCCGGAGCGCTGGCATTCAGTCGCAGCATACCGCCGGAATTTTGAATGCAATGGACGGCAACCGCGCAAGTTTGCCGTCCATCTTCATTTGGGGCTCTTCGGACCTGATATCAGAAGAGCTCGTGGGAAAACGGAGCAAAGATCGAGATGCGTATCCTCATCACCAATGACGACGGAATTCAGTCTCCCGGGCTGACGGTTCTGGAAAACATTGCCAGGACTCTTTCCGACGATGTCTGGGTAATCGCTCCTGAAACCGACCAGAGCGGTGTTGCCCATTCCCTGACACTGAGCGACCCGCTGCGCCTTCGTAAGATCGATGACCGCCACTATGCCTTGAAAGGGACGCCAACCGATTGCGTGATCATGGGCGTGCGAAAGGTGCTTCCCGGTTTACCGGATCTAGTGCTGTCGGGTATCAACCGGGGCCAGAACCTCGCTGAAGACGTGACCTATTCCGGAACCGTTGCCGGGGCGATGGAAGGAGCCATCCTCGGGATCAGGTCGATCGCCGTTTCACAGGCTTACAACTGGGATGTGCGTGCCGAGCCGGACTATTCGACCGCTGAAGCCCACGCACCAGCGCTCTTCCGTCGGCTGATCGATTTCGAACTTCCGCAATATACTTTGCTGAATGTCAATTTTCCGGCCTGTGATGCCAAGGACGTGAAGGGGATCAAGGTTACCGTACAGGGGCACCACGAACAAAGCGGACTGTCCATCGACGAGCGTTCGGACGGGCGTGGTTATCCCTATTACTGGCTGCGTTTTCAGGATCGCGGCAAATCCGTACTTGATAATTCCGATCTGCAGGCAATTGCGGATGGATATGTTTCCGTTTCGCCGCTACGCATAGATCTGACAGCCCACGACCTGGTGACACACTTGGCGGAGGCTTTGGGGTAAACCCTGAGGGGGAACGGTTCATGGCCGGTCAATTGCCCGGCAAGGAAAACAGGACGATGGCGTCCGCTTTGCCGGATGAAGCGGAAGCCCGCGCTGCATTGGTTCTGGCACTGCGACAGCGCGGTGTCGGGGCGAGGGACGTACTGGCTGCAATTGAACGCGTCCCTCGGCGCCTTTTCCTGTCTGCACGCCATCACAGTCTTGCTTATGAAGACGCAATGCTGCCGATCGAATGCGGGCAGATCGTTTCGGCACCTTCAATCGTTGCCTTCACGGTACAGGCGCTTGCAATCGCCTCCAGTCACGTGGTTCTGGAGATAGGGACCGGTTCCGGCTATCAGGCAGCCGTTATGTCCCATCTGGCAGCCCAGGTCGAAACGCTCGACAGGTTCGCCACCTTGACGGATCTGGCAACACGGCGTTTTGAGGCGCTCAAACTGACGAACGTGAAAGCCCGGCAGGCCGACGGTTTGAGCGAGATTCGCCAGAAAGGCCCCTACGACAGGATTGTCGTCAACGCGGCAGTGGAAGAAGTGCCAGACCCTTGGCTGCAGCAGCTGAAACCGGGAGGCATCCTGATCGCGCCGGTTGGTCAGGCAAAAAAGGCCCAGCCGTTGATCAAGTTCCAGAAAACCGAGAGTGTTGTGACCGCGGAAACGCTGATGATGGTGCGGACGGTCATGTTGCAGCCGGGAAACGCCAAGAAGCTCTAGAACGATGTTTCATGCCGATTCTTGGGCCCATGCATTCGTTGAGCTTACTCGACCACTTGCCTGTTCAAATTTACTATAATCGGCGCGATTGCTGGCTTTCTGGTTTGCTTCAATACTGAGAAATCGTTGTTTTTCAGCGAAAGCGTCAACCGTCTTTAGCCTTTATAAACCTTACTGCCGTCTACTCTTAACCATAACAGCCACAGTCAGCGGTTAGAGTTAAGGCAATGATGAAGCGGAAGCGTACCCTCCGCAGGGATCTGATGGGCAAGGTGGCGACAGTGTCGCTGGTTGCTGTTGCTCTCGCGGGATGTTCCAGCGCGGTCGAGCGATTTGGTGAACCACCCTATTATACGGGCAATACCCAGAATCAGCGGGATATTCTCAACGGCGGCCAGAAGCAGCCGACATACCGGGATATCGTGAATGGGCCTGGAGGGACCGCCGCAGGGCTTCCACAAAGTTCGTCCCAGCCGGTGACAACGGGATCCATTCCGAACAGGGCACCGTCAGTCCAGTCTGCGCCGTTGCCGGCGCCGGTGACGACGGCTCAGCGTCCTGCACCTGTCCGCGCAGCACCAGTAGCGACACAGCCCGCACCTGAAGCAGTGGCATCGGCCGGGAATGTGAGGAGCTGGAAAGGGTGGACGTCTGCCGGCGGAACCCGGGTGCAAATGCGTCAGGGTGATTCCATCAATTCCATGGCACGCCGGTATGGCGTTCCGATCCAGGCTATTGTTGCTGTCAATGGCATTGACGACCCGGCAAAGGTACAGCCGGGCCAGAGCGTCATCATCCCGACTTACGTTTACGCGGAACGAAACGGTTCAACGAGCACGACTGAAGGCGAAAGTGGCAAGGTCAAGCTGCCGACAGCTGGACGAAGCGATAATGTTGTGACTGGCTCCGTGCCGACGTCTGTCGGAACGATGCCGAGGCCCGATCAGAAGAACGGTCAGCAGCCGACCTTTGCTGATATCAGCCAGGGCAAGGTCGACGTTGTCCGCGTCAGCACCTTGCCGAGGCGCAAGCCCGGTGGATCCGATCAAACTCTGACGACAGCTTCCATTTCGTCCGGATCGTCTGCCTCAAGCGTGCCGACGCCGCGCCGTCAGCCGGAGACTTCATCCGCCGGTTCGCAGCCCGTTGCTGCGGCACCTTCGGGAACGGTAGAGAAAACCAAGCTGCCACAACCTGCTCTCACGCAGGAAGCCCGGCCCACGGAACCGATCAAAACGCCAACTGTCGTTGCCAATGTTCAGGAAGACGATAGTGCGGATGCGAAGTTCCGGTGGCCTGTTCGCGGCCGTATCATCTCCGACTTCGGCGCGAAGCCGGGTGGTGGCAAGAACGAGGGCGTGAATCTTGCGGTTCCTGAAGGAACACCTGTTCATGCTGCGGACGACGGCTCTGTGATCTATTCAGGCAACGAACTGAAGGGCTACGGTAACCTGATCCTAGTGCGACACAATGACGGCTGGGTCTCGGCCTATGCGCACAACAGCGAGTTGAAGGTCAAGCGGGGCGATACGATCCGTCGGGGCGACGTGGTTGCGCTGGCGGGCGCGACTGGGTCAGTCAACCAGCCGCAGCTCCATTTCGAACTGCGCCAGGGCAACAAGCCCGTCGATCCGCTGAAATACCTGCCGCGACGCTGACGCTAACTATTCTCGTATCCGGTGGGACCTTGCGATCCGCCGGATGAGAAAGGCCAGTCCGTGGCCAAAAACCGTGAATCTTGTCAATCAGCCCGGCCCTTGCGCCGGGCTTTGTCATTTCAGGAAATCGTCTTGCCGAGCCTGCCGGCCAGATCCTGAATGAACTGAAAGGCGACACGGCCCGACCGGCTGCCGCGCGTCGTCGCCCATTCCAGCGCTTTTGCCCGCAATTCGTCGGCTTCGATCTTCAGCTCAAAGTGTGCGGCATAGCCGCGCACCATATCCAGGTAGTCGTCCTGGCTGCATTTGTGAAACCCGAGCCAAAGCCCGAACCGGTCCGACAGAGAAACCTTTTCTTCAACGGCTTCTGCGGGGTTTATTGCTGTCGAGCGTTCGTTCTCGATCATGTCCCTTGGCAGAAGGTGGCGACGGTTCGAAGTGGCATAGAAAATGACGTTGTCAGGCCGACCCTCGATCCCTCCCTCAAGAACGGCTTTGAGCGACTTGTACGAGGTGTCGTCATTGTCGAAACTCAGGTCGTCGCAAAAGACGATGAACCTGCAGGAAACGTCACGGATGAGGTTCATGAGCTTGGGCAGCGACTCGATGTCTTCTCGATGTATTTCAATGAGTTTCAAGCCGGTGGATGCGTTTTCGGCGGCGATAGCTGCATGGGCTGCCTTGACCAATGAGGATTTGCCCATGCCTCTGGCGCCCCACAGCAACGCGTTGTTTGCAGGTAATCCCTTCGCAAACCGGCGCGTATTGTCGAGAAGAAGATCACGCACATGGGAAACCGCACAAAGCAACGTGATATCGACGCGATTGACCTTTTGAACCGGTAGCAGCTCACCCGGATCAGGCGCCCAGACGAAAGCGTCCGCAACCGAAAAATCCGGGCTGCCGGGACGGGCCGGCACCGCACGTGCGATAAGGTCGATCAGGGAATCGAGTTTTGCATTTAATGCGGTGAGGTCGTTTTCAGCGTTCATTCTTCTTGCAAGCCCTGTCAAAAAGGCCCATGTCAGGCCCTGAATTAAGTGATGGCAGGATTAACACGGTGCGGGAAACACGAAAACGTCAGTTATTCCCATACCGGTACGCTGGAAACTGCTTGCAAAGCTTGAAATGAGGCGTGCCGCAGTTATAGTCCGCGCCACCAGAATGAGAGCGTTTTTGCCGAAGACCCGACAGAGGGGTCGGTGGTCATCAAAAACGCCACTTAGGAGAAGTGAATGTTTATCACCCCAGCCTACGCGCAGGCAGCCGGTCCGGCAGGCGCTTCCGGTTTCTTGATCCAGATCCTGCCTTTCGTGGCGATCTTCGCAATCATGTATTTCCTGATCATCCGCCCGCAGCGTCAGCGCATGAAGAAGCATCAGGACATGGTTGCCAACCTTCGCCGCGGTGACACCATCGTGACCACCGGTGGCCTGATCGGCAAGGTTTCCAAAGTCGTAGACGACGGTGAAGTGCAGGTCGAACTTTCCGAGGGCGTCAAGGTTCGTCTCGTACGTTCCATGGTGCAGGAAGTGCGCTCCAAAACCGAACCGGCCAAGGAAAACGCGTAACGCGATCCCCGCCGCTTCGATGATATCGCCGGGCCGGTTCAGATCGGCCTGGCTGCATTTAAGGCTTGACCATGCTCTATTTCGCACGCTGGAAAATCGCGCTGATCGTGCTTGTGGTTGCCGCTGGCATCCTGACCACGCTGCCGAATTTCTTCTCCCAAAAACAACTTGAAAGCTGGCCGGACTTCCTGCCGAAGAACCAGATGGTTCTCGGTCTCGACCTTCAGGGCGGTGCCTATCTGCTTTATGAAATCGACAAGCAGGATTACATCCAGAAGCGCATGAAGGCGCTTGTCGGCGATATCCGGTCAACTCTGCGCGAAGATCCGCGCATTGGGTATACGGGGCTCGGAGTTCAGGGAGACGCCGCTCAGGTTCGTATTCGCGATCTGACCCGGCTGGCCGATGCGGAAGAGCGTCTGCAACCACTCGTCAACCCGCTGGCCTCCAGTGTTTTTGGCGGTCAGGCGGTCAATGAGTTTGACATGACCGTGACGGAAGACGGTCTGGTTCGATTTTCCTATTCCGAGCGTGGCCTTGAGGATCGCATGACGAATATCGTCCAGCAATCCATCGAGGTCATCCGGCGTCGTGTCGATGAACTGGGGACTACAGAACCCAGCATCCAGCGCCAGGGCGCCGACCGGATTCTGGTCGAAGCGCCCGGTGAAGATGATCCGGAACGCTTGAAAGATCTCGTCGGCCAGACGGCGCAGCTGACCTTCCACATGGTCGATACGTCCATGTCCGGCGAACAGGCGCTTCAGAACCGTCCGCCTGCGGGCACTGTCATCATGACTTCGGTTGATGATCCGCCCATTCCTTATCTTCTCGAGGAAGCGCCGCTCCTGTCGGGCGAAGACCTTGTCGATGCTCAAGTCAGCTTCGACCAGCGCAACAACGAGCCGGTTGTGAACTTCCGCTTCAATCAGTCCGGCGCGCGCAAGTTCGCCCAGATCACGCAGCAGAACGTCAACCGTCCGTTCGCAATCGTGCTCGACAATGAAGTCATTTCCGCGCCGGTTATCCGTGAGCCGATCACAGGTGGTTCAGGTCAGATTTCCGGCAGCTTCACGCTGGAGGGCGCCAACGACCTTGCCGTGCTGTTGCGCGCCGGTGCATTGCCGGCCAAATTGACCGTAATCGAAGAACGCTCCATCGGCCCAGGCCTCGGCGCTGACTCCATTGAAGCGGGCAAGTTGGCGTCGATCATCGGCGGCGGTCTGGTGATCGTCTTCATGATCCTGGCCTATGGCCGCTTCGGCATCATTGCCGACCTTGCGCTGATGGTGAACATCTTCCTGATCTTCGGTGCGCTGACAATGCTACAGGCAACACTGACCTTGCCCGGCATTGCAGGTATTGTTTTGACGATCGGTATGGCGGTGGATGCGAACGTGCTGATCTTCGAGCGTATTCGCGAAGAAGCAAGGGCAGGGAGATCTGTCATTTCTGCGGTGGATGCAGGCTTCAGCCGTGCCCTTGGTACGATCCTGGATGCCAACATCACGACCCTGATCGCCGCCGTGATCCTGTTCCAGCTCGGCTCGGGTCCGGTCAAGGGCTTCGCCGTGACATTGGCCATCGGTATCTTCACCACAGTGTTCTCGGCATTCACGTTCAGCCGGTTGCTGGTAGCCCTTTGGCTCCGCCACCGCCGTCCGTCGAAATTGCCGATTTGATCCGGGAGACTTTCAAATGTTGCTGAGAATTGTTCCGGACAACACCAAAATCAAATTCATGTGGCTGCGGAAAGTCAGCTTTCCGCTGTCCATCGTACTGGTGATCGCCTCCGTTGCCGCCTTTTTTACCGTCGGGCTGAACTACGGCATCGACTTCAAGGGCGGTACAATCATCGAAATCAAGACCGATGGCCCGGCCGATATCGCCTCGATCCGTTCCGATCTGTCTTCCCTGAACCTTGGGGATGTCCAGGTGCAGGAATTCGGCGGGTCGGACGACATTTTGATCCGTGTTGAAGAACAGCCGGGTGGCGAACTTGCTCAGCAGGCCGTTATCGGCAAGGTGCGAACCATTTTCGAAGGTCAGGAAGTGGATTTCCGCCGCGTCGAAGTTGTGGGCCCGCGTGTTTCGGGTGAGCTGGCTCAGGCAGGTGCAATCGCGGTTGCCGCCTCGTTGCTGGCGATCCTGTTCTACATCTGGTTCCGGTTCGAGTGGCAGTTTGCGGTTGGGGCCATCCTGACAACGGCAAACGACGTGGTCATTACCATTGGCCTGTTCGTCCTGCTGCAGCTTGATTTCTCGTTGTCCAGTATCGCGGCCGTTCTGACCATCATCGGTTACTCACTCAACGATACCGTGGTCGTATATGACCGTATTCGCGAGAACCTGCGCAAATACAAGAAGCGGCCATTGACGGAAGTGCTCGACATGTCGATCAACGAGACGCTGTCTCGTACGACCATGACGTCTCTCACAACGCTGCTGGCGCTTTTCGCGCTCTACATCTTCGGCGGTGAGGTCATCCAGTCGTTCACCCTGGCAATGATCTTCGGTATCGTGATCGGCACCTATTCGTCGATCTTCCTGGCGGCTCCTTTCCTGATCCTGTTCAATCTCCGTGCGGAGGCCATGTCTCCGAAGGACGACGACGGCGAAAAGGATCCAAAGGCGAAAGCGTCGGCTTAGGGACGGTACGATGGAAATCCGCGATGCGCATTTTCCCGGTCGGGCGCCGCTCGAAGCCTATGGCAACGGCGGCTTCCGGTTTGCCGGGATGTCTCATCGCGGATCCTTGTTATGCGTTCCGAGCGGAATTTACGGCTGGGACGTTAGCGATGCGTCCGCCTTTACTCCTGAAGCCTTTCAGAAGGTTCTGGAAGAACAGGCGGACATTGAAGTGCTTTTGGTCGGAACCGGCAAGGAACTTCGACCTTTGCCTGCAGAACTGAAAACGCTGTTTCGGGAGGCGGGCATATTGTCCGATCCTATGTCGACAGGCGCCGCGCTTCGGACCTTCAATGTGCTTTTGTCGGAAGACCGGGCTGTCGCAGCTGCACTGATCGCTGTCGACTGAAGCACCTCAAAGGCTATCGGGCTCTATGACGACCGATTTTGATCATGCCGCCGATGTGGTTCGTCAATTTGACAAGGACCGCTATCTCAGTGCGTTGTTAGCACCAGAAACCCATCGCAATGGCCTGATGGCGCTCTATGCCTACAGCGCCGAGATTTCCCGCATTCGAGAACTGGTGTCGGAACCGCTTCCTGGTGAAGTTCGGCTTCAATGGTGGCGAGACCTGCTCGAAGGCACGGAACATGGAGCTGTTGCGTCCAATCCGGTTGCCAGTGCCTTGTTGCAGACGATCGACCGATACGAATTGCCGAAAGAAAGCCTTGTGGCAATGGCGGAGGCAAGGGTCTTTGACCTCTACAACGACCAGATGACAACTCTCAACGATCTGGAAGGTTACGCCGGTGAAACCGTTTCCGGTGTGATCCAGCTGGCTTGCCTTGTCTTGAATGATGGCAAGGAGGCAGGCACGGCAACGGCCGCGGGGCACGCCGGCGTGGCGTATGCGCTGACCGGTTTGATGCGCGCACTTCCATGGCATGCATCGCGGCAGCAGATGTATTTGCCGAAGGACGTCTGTGACCGGCACAACCTTGACGTCCAGCCAGTGTTTCGAGGCGAAACGACGGCTGAACTTCGGGCAGTGCTTGCTGAAATGCGCGGCCATGTCCGCCATCACCTCGGCCGTGTGCGTCAGGCGTCGGAGGATGTACCAACCGCCTGTGAGGCAGCCTACCTGCCACTGGTTCTTGTGGAGCCATTCCTGAAAAAACTGGAACGGCAAGAACTGGATCCGTTGAAGCAGGTCGCGGAGATGTCTCAACTCAGGCGGCAATGGATACTCTGGCGAGCGTCCGGGAACGTACTGAAGGCCATCTGATCCCGTATGGGCTGATTTCCAGACACGCGAACAGGCGCTTTCCCGCGAGAAAAAGCACCTGTTTGCAAATTATCAAGAATGCACTCGATCCGGCCGCACATGCCTGATCATTGGGCCAATCGGTACTGATTACTCTGCAGCCTGTTTCACAAGGTCCAACTTGGCCTGCCAGTCCGAGAAGTCGGTCTTCGCCCGATTGGTCATCGCAAGTTTCTTGGCACGGGTCTTGTCCTTGCCTTTCAGTCGCTTGCCGTTTTCATCCTTGGTTGGTGCGTCCACTTCGGGGAACAGGCCGAAATTGACATTCATCGGCTGGAAGGAGCCCGGTTTGCCGGCACCTTCGTCCCGTGTGATGTGTCCGCCGGTAATATGACCGAGCAGCACACCCATGGCAGTCGTCGCAGGTGGTGGGACGATCTCCTGACCGCGGGCTTCAAGGACTGCAAACAGTCCGGCAAGGCAGCCGACGCTCGCCGATTCCACATAGCCTTCACAGCCGGTGATCTGACCGGCAAACCGCAGCCGAGGATCGGCTTTGAGCCGTAAGGTTCCATCTAGAACCTTAGGAGAGTTCAGGAAGGTATTGCGGTGAAGTCCGCCAAGACGGGCAAATTGTGCGTTTTCAAGGCCTGGAATCATGCGGAAAATGTCGGCCTGGGCACCGTATTTCAGCTTTGTCTGGAAACCGACCATGTTGTAGAGCGTGCCGAGTGCATTGTCCTGACGCAGTTGCACAACCGCGTAGGCCTTCACCTCCGGATTATGCGCGTTGGTCAGGCCCATGGGTTTCATCGGGCCATGCCGAAGTGTTTCGCGGCCGCGGGCAGCCATGACTTCAATTGGCAGGCAACCATCAAAGTAGGGCGTGTTTTCTTCCCATTCCTTGAAGTCCGCTGTTTCACCTTCAAGAAGCGCATCGATAAAGGCCTCGTATTGCACCTTGTCCAGCGGGCAGTTGAGATAGTCCTTGCCAGTTCCACCAGGCCCAACCTTGTCATAGCGGGACTGGAACCAGGCCTTGGAAAGATCGACACTTTCGAAATGGACGATCGGTGCAATAGCGTCGAAGAATGCAAGAGCATCTTCCCCGCTTCTTTCCAGGATTGCTGCCGAGAGAGCCGGTGAGGTCAGCGGTCCCGTTGCAATGATGACCTTTTCCCATTCAGAGGGGGGCAGACCCGCGACTTCTTCACGCGAGATCGTCACATTCGGATGATTTTGAAGCGCGGTCGTGACGGCGTTCGAGAATCCGTCCCGATCCACGGCAAGTGCACTGCCGGCAGGTACCTGATGAGCATCAGCGCAAGACATGATGAGCGAACCGAGCTGACGCAGTTCATGATGTATCAGGCCAACGGCGTTTTGCTCGGAATCGTCTGAACGAAAAGAGTTCGAGCAGACCAGTTCGGCAAGACCTTCGGTCTGATGAGCATCCGTTTTGCGGACAGGGCGCATTTCGTGGAGGACGACGGGCAATCCGGCTTGTGCGATCTGCCAGGCAGCCTCTGAACCGGCAAGGCCGCCGCCAATGATATGGATGGGGGTCATTTTGTGTCCCTGGGACCTGTTCCGGCCGCCTTTCGTCACCGACTTGCGGCAAGGTGGATCCGGACAATTGCTTTGCCGCCCTGATTACAGGCAAAGTCGGGCGACCGCAATGTGCGCCATATCGATGTGACCGAATGGTCTGAAGTCAGGCGCCGATATGATTGCCGACAAAACAAAAAAAACGCCCGCCGGTGGGAGGAGGTACCGGCAGGCGCTTTTGGAGTTCCACGCATGGAGCGCGGAAGATGCGGTCATCAGGTTGGGAGGAGGATACCTTCTGACCGCGAAGCTTTGTTATTTCGCAGACATGCGCGCGTAGCGGGCGATGTCGGAGCGGGCAATGCCCAGGTCGTCCAGTTCGCGGTTGGACAGGTTGGACAGCTCGTCATAGGTCTGACGGAAGCGTTTCCAGTTATTGAATTTGCGAACAACAGTATCGATCATGGTTTAGGCCTTTCGCTATCTCATGGCCATGGCACCGCGGATCGGCGTCTGGCCCGTTCATCTCTTACAGGCTGGAAGATAGGTGTTTTGTGCAGTGCGAGGTAGAGGGGAAATCGCGAAGCTGATATGCAAAAAATGCAGATTAAAAAAGCCTTAATGGGGTTGAAATGGCATAACGGCCCGCATGTCTCGCATAGCTGCCATGATTTGAGTGTTCGCAGGTGCGAAATGAAAATGCCGTCCGGACGGTTCCTTTTTACGGATCAGTCCGTCATTTGGTGTCGCCTGAAAACTCTGAACTGACCTGGCACGCACAAGTGATCTGCGCTGACGGAAGGCTGGCGGCGATAGACGGAGAAGACGGTCGAGTTTGTAAAACAGGTTGTCGATATACCGGCCCATTCGAAAACACGGCATCGCAACAAGCGAAGACAATCATTTATCTGAATGCGATTCCATCTCGGGTAACGACCCAGCTTGTGGACACCTTTTTGTGCCGACCCGCATCGCTTGGGCGTTCGCACTGGGATCGCTTCGCTTGGAGGAATGAACGAGCTTTCACCGCAAGAGAAGAGACATCGACTTGGAGAAAGTTGAACACATCCGGATGTCGCACTTGGCGTTGGAGCGTCAGAATTTTGAGGTGTCTCTTGCCTGACCAGACAGGCATGGGAGGAATTCAGGACGCCAGAAAAACGAACGCCCGCCAGCGGGAGGAGGTGCTGGCGGGCGACGTTTCGACGTGACAGGGCTGGGAGGAGGATGCCCTGCGTGTCACACGCCCGTCGGCTGGGAGGAGGATGCCTAGGGACGCGATCTCTTTATTTCATTCAGCCAATCTGACGACGTGCGACAAATTTGATGTCGCTGCGGCAGATGCCGAGGTCAGCAAGCTCACGGGCCGAAAGGCGGGACAATTCGTCAACCGCACGGCGGTAGCTTACCCAGTTGCTGTACTTTTGGCGCACGGTGTCAAACATCTTCTTATTCCTTAATTATCGAAACGCGTGTGCGTTCCGCGCCGTTGTTGTCCAATGATATATTTCACCACTCGAAATAAAAGAAGTGCCATCTCTGCATGCCTGACATGCGTTTGATGCAATGCAGCAAAGCTTGCGCAGCCAGAATCGGGATGATTCGTGGAACGTGCGGAAATACAAATGAAAAAGGCATGTGTGCGGTGCACACGTGCCTGTCGTCACGTAACTGGAGACTGGTTAAGACTTATTCCGCAGCGTCGTGCGCCCGTTGCGGACGTCGCTGCAGCAGTTCCTGCAGGAATTGTCCCGTGTAGCTTTCCGAAACCTCGGCAACGTCTTCAGGGCGTCCGGTTGCAACCACCGTACCGCCACCGTCGCCTCCTTCCGGTCCCAGATCGATAATCCAGTCTGCCGTCTTGATGACTTCGAGATTGTGCTCGATCACCAGAACCGTGTTGCCTTGATCAACCAGTTCGTGCAGCACTTCCAGCAGTTTTGCGACGTCGTGAAAATGCAGGCCTGTCGTGGGTTCATCCAGAATGTATAGCGTACGCCCCGTCGAGCGCTTGGAGAGTTCCTTCGCAAGCTTTACGCGCTGCGCTTCACCACCTGAAAGCGTGGTCGCCTGTTGGCCGACCTTGATGTAGCCGAGACCGACACGTGCCAGGGTCTCCATCTTGTCGCGCACTGCAGGAACTGCGGAGAAGAACACGGCGGCTTCATCCACGGTCATGTCGAGCACGTCGGCAATCGACTTGCCCTTGAACTCGACCTCGAGCGTTTCCCGATTGTACCGTTTGCCTTTGCATACGTCGCAAGTGACGTAGACGTCCGGCAGGAAGTGCATTTCGATCTTTATGACGCCGTCGCCCTGACAGGCTTCGCAGCGGCCTCCCTTGACGTTGAAAGAGAACCGACCGGGCTGATAGCCTCTGGCCTTGGCTTCAGGCATGCCGGCGAACCATTCACGGATCGGGGTAAAGGCACCGGTGTAGGTCGCCGGGTTGGATCTGGGTGTCCGGCCGATCGGTGACTGATCGATGTCGATCACCTTGTCGAGCACTTCCAGGCCTTCGATGCGATCGTGCGGGGCAGGGTTGTCCCGCGCGCCATTGAGGCGACGAGCCGCAGCCTTGTAGAGCGTATCGATCAGGAACGTGGACTTGCCGCCACCCGACACACCGGTGACACAGGTAAATGTGCTGAGCGGCACGTCAACGTCAATGTCCTTCAGATTGTTGCCGCGGGCGCCGCGAACGGAGATCTTCCGCTTCTTGTTGATTTTTCTGCGCTCGTCGTTGCGCGAAACCATCATGGAGCCAGACAGGTACTGCCCCGTCAACGAATTGGGATTGGCCATGATTTCGGAGGGAGTGCCCTTGGCGACGATCTGCCCGCCATGGACACCCGCTCCTGGTCCGACGTCGACAACGTAATCGGCAGTCAGCACCGCGTCTTCGTCATGCTCGACCACGATCACCGTATTGCCGAGGTCGCGCAGGTGTTTCAGCGTTTCCAGAAGACGGGCGTTGTCGCGCTGATGAAGGCCGATGGACGGCTCATCCAGTACATAAAGAACTCCGGTCAGCCCCGAGCCGATCTGCGAGGCGAGGCGGATACGCTGGCTTTCGCCGCCTGACAGTGTTCCGGAAGACCGGGACAAGGTGAGATATTCAAGGCCAACGTCATTCAGGAACTTCAGCCGCTCGCGAATTTCCTTCAGGATGCGGCCTGCGATTTCGCTCTGTTTGTCGTTTAGTTGCTCCGGCAGGGCTTCAAACCAGAGACTTGCATCGCGAATGGAATGTTCGGTGATCTGACCGATATGCCTGCCGGCGATCTTGACGGCAAGCGCTTCCGGCTTCAGACGGAACCCGCTGCAAGCCGGGCAGGCATGATCGGATTGAAACCTTGCCAGTTCCTCGCGAACCCAGGTGGATTCCGTCTCGCGCCAGCGCCGTTCGATATTGCCGATTACACCTTCAAAGGTCTTCTCTGTCCGGTAGCTGCGGACGCCGTCATCATAGACGAATTCAATCTTCGCATTGCCGGTTCCATGAAGGATTGCCTCGCGCACTTCCGAAGGAAGATCCTTCCAGGGCGTTGCCATGGAAACCTTGAAATGACTGCAGAGTGCTTCCAGCGTCTGGGCATAATAAGGTGAAGTCGATCCTGTCTTCGCCCAGGGCAGGACAGCTCCTTCGCGCAGGGAAAGCGAGTGGTCAGGAACAACCAGGTCCTCCTCGAAGGCGAGTGTCGTTCCAAGGCCGTCACAAGTGGGGCAGGCACCGAAAGGATTGTTGAACGAGAAAAGGCGCGGCTCGATCTCCGGAATGGTGAAGCCTGATACCGGGCAGGCAAATTTTTCGGAAAAGATCAGCCGTTCCGGGTTGCCGTTCTCGTCGGTCTTGTCGGCAAATTCGGCAATTGCAATGCCATCAGCAAGTTTCAGCGCCGTTTCCAGTGAATCGGCAAGCCGACCGGAGATATCGTCACGCACGACGATACGGTCTACGACGACGTCGATATCGTGCTTGAATTTCTTGTCGAGGGCAGGGGCCTCGGAAATCTCATGGAATGTTCCGTCGATCTTGACGCGCTGGAAACCCTTTTTCATCAGCTCGGCAAGTTCCTTGCGGTACTCGCCCTTGCGGCCGCGAACCATCGGCGCGAGCAGGTAGAGTCGGGCACCTTCTTCCAGCTCCAGAATACGATCGACCATCTGGCTGACGGTCTGGCTTTCGATCGGCAGGCCAGTGGCTGGGGAATAGGGAACGCCGACACGCGCAAACAAAAGGCGCATGTAATCGTAGATTTCCGTAACCGTTCCGACCGTGGAGCGCGGATTGCGGGACGTGGTCTTCTGTTCGATGGAGATTGCCGGCGACAGTCCGTCGATCTGGTCGACGTCCGGTTTCTGCATCATTTCCAGGAACTGACGTGCGTAGGCGGACAGGCTTTCCACGTACCGCCGCTGTCCTTCTGCATATATGGTGTCGAAGGCGAGTGACGACTTGCCTGAGCCAGACAGGCCGGTCATGACAATCAACTTGTCGCGGGGCAGGTCCAGGTCGACGCCCTTGAGGTTATGCTCGCGTGCGCCACGGATGCTGATGACCCGTGTTGGGTCCGCCTTCCAGGCTACTTCCGACTGCGATCCCTTGGCTGTCTTCATTGTCGTTCTTCCTGACCGCATGCGTCGCCCAAAGCCGATTGTTGCTCGCGCATACGCTAAGATGGTCCATTGCCGATGATGTCTGTTTGCCCCGATATAGCAGTTTCGGGCGGAGCTTCCAGTGAGGCATTTTCAATATCGTGCCTGAGGCACTTGTCGATGCGATGCCTGATTGAATCGCTTTTACAGAAATGATAAGAACAAAACAAGTACATTAACGATTGCCGCGTCAGGAGCCGAGCAGAAATAGGTGACCGAAACCTCGCAGTTCATGAGATAATGTCCTGACAGAAAAATCGGGGCTTGATTGGAACAAAAGTGGAGCAAATTGTAACTTGGCGCAATCAAGGATTGTGTCTGTCGACTTTGCTCGAATTTTAGGCGGATGAACCAGGCGGCAGTTTGTGAGCTGCCTTGTGGAAAATGAGTGAAGCCTGGCGAAAATAGCGGCGAAGCTGTTGGCGTGCCGTTAGGGTTCTGGTTTCTAGCAGCAAAGCTTGCAACGTTGACCGTTTATCGACACGTGCCGGAGAAGCACACGAACATCGTCGGCGGGGTCAACGAAAAACAAACAGGAGTTCAGTATGGCGGGCAGCGTCAACAAAGTAATTTTGGTCGGCAATCTGGGAGCAGACCCGGAAATCCGCCGTACGCAGGATGGCCGCCCGATCGCCAATCTCCGGATTGCGACGTCGGAATCCTGGCGCGACCGAAACACCGGTGAGCGCCGAGAAAAGACGGAGTGGCACCGTGTCGTGATCTTCAACGACGGTCTTTGCAAAGTTGCGGAGCAATACCTGCGCAAGGGATCAAAGGTTTATCTCGAAGGCCAGCTTCAGACCCGCAAATGGCAGGATCAGTCCGGTCAGGACCGGTACTCCACCGAGATCGTGCTGCAGGGCTTCAACTCCAACCTGACCATGCTTGACGGCCGCGGCGAAGGTGGCGGTGCATCCGGCGGTCTTCCCGATTACGGCAATGACTCACAAGGCGGCGGA
The DNA here is from genome assembly GCF_009363335.1 of Labrenzia sp. THAF191a. GTDB lineage: Bacteria > Pseudomonadota > Alphaproteobacteria > Rhizobiales > Stappiaceae > Roseibium > Roseibium algicola. The sequence continues at coordinate 4,533,805 of NZ_CP045333.1, read as the reverse complement.
GGTGGCTTCGGCGGCGGTGGTTCCGGTTCCGGTGGGAATTTCGGTGGTGGCTACGGCGGCGGATCCAGCAGCGGTGGCGGTTACGGCGGTCCGTCCGGCGGCGGTGGCGGCCCCATGGACGACGAAATTCCGTTCTGATCTTTTTCTGCCCTACCGGGTGCGGTCCCATGCTTTGGGGCCGCGCACCAGGGTATGTTGATCAACCGCCGACGTTTGGGTCGTAAGGCGTGCTCGGGTCATCGACGCCGTCGTAATATTCCTTCGCACTGCCGAGACCGCAGTGATAGACGGCTTCTTCTGCGCGTGTGTCGCCACCCGTAATCGGGGCGCCGTTGTGATGCGCGAATTCATGAATGATGGTGGCCAGCACCATCCACCTGCCCATTTTAAAAGCCCGGTCACCAACCGCGATTTCCCCGGAAGGAACGTGGATTTCCCCATGTAGCGGTGAAATGGTCGGTCCGTAATTCACCCAAATCGAGCTGTCGCTGATCATGTCCGACAAGCTTCGCCCCTTGGGCAGCGTCCGGAAATAGGCATTACATCCCGGGTTGTTCTTGACCATCTTGAAAAGCTTGTTTCTGGCCCATTTCAGCTTTGAATACTGGGAAGAGTTGAAACTTGTGTATTTCCAGATCGGTGACGAATGGTCACCAACATTGAATTGAAACGGCATTTGGCTCTCCGGTAATGTCTCACGTACTCGTGAAGCCGTAGATACCCCTTTGACGAAGTAGGCGGCGTGATGCCAATCACGCCAGGTTGTTTTTCCAAACGGCTGCAGTTCTGCCGTTTCTGGCACCGTGATGGTGGGCAGTTGTACTGTCAGCAACGAGGCATAATCGTCACAGTCGACTGATTTCAAACCTGTGTAAGACGGCGCCCCTTAACCATCTGATGAACCCTGTTATAGTATCAAACGGTTTACGGGCGCAGTTTCCGGGAATCGGGTCGCGGGACCGGATGCTCGGTAACTGCGTTGCCATATCACGCTCGGATGAAGAACATCCTCGGCGGATATGCCGAACAGCCTTCGATCCTTGCAGGGAAGCAATAAAACCCTGGTGACTTGGGCAAGGCGTCAGGTTCGAAAAGATTTAAAATAAGCGGGTTTAGACAATGCGAGCGAATGCAATGGCACTGAGCGAATGTACCAGGAAAAAACCGAAACGTTCTGTCCTGGGGACGTCCCTCAGGGCTGGCTTGATGGCAACGGTGCTTTTTTCCGGTTTTAACTTGGTCTCGGTTGAGCCTGCTTCCGCGCAGGGGTTGTTCCAGCGTCTGTTCAATCCGGAAGCGCATCGCCGGCAGCAGGAGCGTGAGCGCCAGCAGGATCTTCGCAAGAAGGTTGTTACCGCAAAGGTCTCTGCGCCGCGCTACCTCAATTACACGGCCGACAGCTGGAAGAAGGTTTCGCTGGCTGAACTGTCGGAGATCAAGTCCGCCGAGGTGAAGCCTGATGTCCAGCCCGTTGAATCGACGGATGCCCCGAGCACCGAAAGCGATAGCCTGCCACAGGCTCCGGTCGTTCTGACCGCATTCGACACGGCACGTCCTGCATTGAAAGACATGTCGCTCACCGTCCTTCCGGAAGTGGGTTCTGCAGTCATTTCATTCTATCGTGAGCATCCCGATTTCGTCTGGGTGAAAGACGGTAAGCCGACAGAAAAGGCTATCGCGGTCCGCAGCAGTCTCGCTGAAACAGGCAAATTTGCGCTGAACCCGGAAGACTATGTCGTCGATCTTCCCGTTACTGAAGGTCTTGAAGGAGAGGCACTCGATGCCGCCACGATGCGGTTCGAGATGGAGATGAGTGCAGCCGTTCTGACATATGTTCTGGATTCCAGGCGCGGACGTGTCGATCCGAACCGGATTTCAGAATATCACGATCTTCCGAGGCATGAAGTCGATCTCGTTGCAGCCCTGGAAGGCTTCAAGGCAGCGGCCAATGCCGAAACAGCAGTTGGCAAAGCGCAGCCTCAGAGTGAACATTTCCGCAAGCTGACCGAAGAGTTGGCCCGCTTGCGAGCAGAAGATGAAGACGCCGACCAGATCGTCATCGCGCCCGGCACTTTCCTGAAGGCTGGCAAATCCAGCCCGGAAATGAAGAACATCGTCGCCGCGATCGCCAAGAACGGCTCAGAGGAACTCAAGACGGCTCATGGAGAGACGCTGACTGCCTATGATGGCGCTGAACTTTATTCTCCGGAACTCGTTGAGCTGGTGAAGGCTTTCCAGAAGGAAGCCAAGCTCACGCCGGATGGTATCATCGGCAAGAATACCATCAATGCGATGGTCGGCGAAACCAACGCAGCGAAGATCGCCAAGGTCGAACTGGCAATGGAGCGCAGCCGCTGGCTTCCCGAAGAGCTCGGCGAACGCAAGGTTTTCATCAATCAGGCTGCCTTCACCGCGACCTATACCGCGCCTGACGAAGCGCCATTGAGCATGCGGGTGGTTGTCGGCAAGAAATCCAATCAGACCAACTTCTTCTACGACAAGATCGAAATCGTTGAATACAATCCCTATTGGGGTGTGCCGTATTCGATCATTGTCAATGAAATGCTGCCGAAACTGGCAAACGACCCGAGCTATCTCGACCGCGCCGGTTATGAGGTAACGACACCAGGCGGCCGGCAGGTTTCGTCTTCTGCAGTCGACTGGTACGCGGTTGCTTCCAAACAGCAATCGGTCAACGTCCGCCAGTACCCGGGTAGCTCGAACGCGCTTGGCGAAGTCAAGATCCTGTTCCCGAACAGGCATCACATCTACATGCACGATACGCCGTCAAAGAACCTCTTCAACAAGGATATGCGCGCATACAGCCATGGCTGCATCCGTCTGCAGGATCCGAAGGCCATGGCCGCTGCGGTTCTCGGCAAATCCAAGGATTACGTGAGCTCGCGTATTTCGGGCGGTCAGAACCAGCAAGAACAGGTGACCGGTGATATTCCGGTTTATGTGTCCTACTTCACGGCGTGGCCTGAGCTGGACGGGACGGTTGCATTCTATACCGACGTCTACGACAGGGACATGCATCTGTTGAAAGCCATCGAGAAAACCGAAGCAGAACGGGAAAAAGTCAGAACCTCCTGATCTGGCATTACAGAACAAAAAAAGCCGCCGAAGGGGTGACCTCCGGCGGCTTTTTTGTTTGCCCTCTCGAAGAGGCAATATCAGGAGGCGCCGCCGAGGCATTCCTTCAGAGAGCTTGAAAGCCCCTTCAGAAGTTGCGGATAAAGGTCCGGGCCATTTTCAAGATCGGTGCCCAGCGGGTCAAGCGTACCTGACCGTGCGCTGCTGCCTTCCAGAACAACCGAAACCAGCTTTGCGTCAAATTGCGGTTCCTGAAAAACGCAGCTTACGCCGAGGTCCTTGATCTTGCCCTGGATTTCCTGAATTCGGTCTGCACTCGCCAGAGCTTCCGGAGAAACGGTAACCGATCCGCTGGCCTCGATTTCATAGTGATGTTCGAAATGATGATAGGCATCGTGGAAGACGATGAACTTTTTGTCTGCAAACGGAGCCAGTTCAGCGGAAATGTCCTGATCGAGTGACGCGATCCGCTTGGAAAACGCCGCTGCATTCTTCTTGTAGGTTTCGGCATTGGCAGGATCCTGTTTCGCCAGGGTATCTGCCATGATTTTTGCGATCTCGATGCCGTTTTCCGGGTTCAGCCAGATATGCGGATCGACAGCCTCATGTGCCGCGTGCTGATGCTCTGCGTCGTGGTCGTGACCCGAGTGGTCATGGGCCTCGGCGTGGCTGTCGTCGTCATCATGTTCGTGGCCGGCATGTTCATGTTCGCCTTCTTCGTGATCATGTTCGCCGCCAGCGTGTTCGTGGTCATCTTCTTCTGCATGATCATGCGCATGCTCTTCGCCACTGTGCCCATCGTCATGATCGTGATCATGGGCGTCGAAGCTGGCACCTTCGCGAATGTCGAGTTGATGAATTCCAGACGCATCGATCAGTTCGACCGTTACAGCATTCTTGGCCATGGTTTCGATCGGCTTCTTCAGCGAGGGAGCCAGTTCTGGCCCAACCCAGAACACCACATCGGCTCCCTGTAGTAGAAATGCCTGCGACGGTTTCAGCGCATAGCCATGAGGAGAGGAGGCGCCGTCGACAAGAACATAGGGCGTCCCGACACCTTCCATAACAGCCGACGCGATGGAATGGATCGGTTTGATGGACGTGACGACACTTGGGGCGTCGGCGTGCGCATTCGCTGTCAGGGTCACAAGTGCTGCTGCTGCGGGAGCCGTCAGATTGAGTGACATGCAGGCGCTGTTCTTGATGGCGGAGAAGGTGAGGGGCATAGGAGGGCCTTCAGGATGATGTAATTTTATAACGTGTTATTTTATAACGTTCAAAAATCGGGTTTTCAAGTCCACTTTCGCCGGAATGTTGTCGAGAGCATCCGTGAACATCTTGGTTTGCAGCCGCCGTACAGATAAGCTTTAGAAAAATGCTGACGGATCAGAAGCTTCATGCACACCGGAACCGAAATACTTGCTGACAGTTTCCTGCGGCCCTTTCCGCCCAAGGCTGCGCAGCTGATCGTGACCATCTACGGCGATATCGTTGAACCGCGTGGCGGCGTGCTGTGGATGGGAGACTTGATCAGCCTTTGCGCCGGCTTCAGTGTTAATGAATCGCTTGTCAGGACCGCGGTGTCTCGCCTGGTTTCAAAAGGCCAGTTGAAAGGTGAGAGGGAAGGCAGGCGAAGCTTTTACGCTCTGACGCCGGATGCCCGGGAGGAATATCACCTGGCGGCAGACTTGTTCTATGGCCCTGAGGATCCGGATTGTGGCTGGCTGTTGACCCGTTGTACGGAAGCAGCGGATCAGGCCGTTCTGATGCGGTTTGGTTTCGCGTCACTTGAGGGAAATGTCTACATCGGTGCCGACAGACCGGGACGCCCCGTCCTTGGTACTGCGTTTCGCGCATCGGCTTTGAACCTGAAATCAGGTGAACTGGAAAAAATAGCTGCTTCCTCATTCGGACTGGAGCTGCTGGCTCGGGACTACACAGGCTTCGTCTCGCACTTCAAACCCATGCAGAACCTGATCGCAGATGGTGTTGCGCCTCCGTCAGCACTGTTGTTCCGACTGGCATTGGTGCATGCCTATCGTGGCATTCGCCTGCGGGATCCCCGCCTGCCACGCTCGGTCCTGCCGGCAGACTGGGCCGGATATGAAGCGCGTTCGTTGTTCGCCGCGCTCTACGCTGGCCTTTCTCCTGCAGCCGACAGTTACATCGGTCGGAAACTGTTGAATCAGGACGGCCCACTGCCGGCCACTCCGGATGCGGTGCAGGAACGTATGCGGTCACTTTCCCTAACTCATTGAGGTCTAAGGTGTTTCACCAATTTTCTGAAGCAGGCGACAAAACATCACAAAAATAATTAATTTCATGCTTTTTCTGTGATGTGTTGTGAGGTATCCTTTTGGAAATTCAACATGACGAAAGGAGGCGTCATGTATGCCCAGATGGTAAAAACCGACTCGACCAAAGTTCTCTCTCTCGCGGAGATGACGGACGAGGAAAGAGCCTTTCAGGAACGCATTGACCGTGGTGAGAAAATCGAACCCACGGACTGGATGCCGGAAGGCTATCGCAAGACCCTGATCCGTCAGATCGGTCAGCATGCTCATTCGGAAATTGTCGGCCAGTTGCCGGAAGGCAATTGGATAACCCGTGCGCCTACACTCGAGCGCAAGGCAATCCTGCTCGCCAAGGTTCAGGATGAGGCAGGCCATGGCCTTTATCTCTACTGTGCGGCAGAAACCCTCGGCGTCAGCCGCGACGAGTTGATCGAGCTGCTCCACGCCGGCAAAATGAAATATTCCTCGATCTTCAATTACCCAACCCTGACGTGGGCCGATATCGGTGCCGTCGGATGGTTGGTGGATGGCGCGGCAATCATGAACCAGGTGCCCTTGCAGCGCACGTCCTTCGGGCCGTACTCGCGGGCGATGATCCGTATCTGCAAGGAAGAAAGCTTCCACCAGCGCCAGGGCTACGACATCATGATGAAGATGGCGAAGGGTTCGGAAGCGCAGCGCCGCATGGCGCAGGATGCCTTGAACAGGTTCTGGTATCCGTCGTTGATGATGTTCGGTCCGTCGGACAAGGACTCTGTCCATTCCGCCCAGTCGATGGCCTGGAAGATCAAGATCAACACCAACGACGAGCTGCGCCAGAAGTTTGTCGATCAGACCGTTCCCCAGGCTGAGTATCTCGGGCTGACAGTTCCTGACGAGAACCTCAGGTGGAACGAGGAAAAGGGCGGTTACGATTTTTCCGAACCGGACTGGAGCGAGTTTTTCGAAGTTCTCAAGGGCAACGGTCCTTGCAACCGGGAACGTATGGAAGCCCGGGTGACGGCCTGGGAAGATGGTGCCTGGGTGCGTGACGGGTTGATGGCGCATGCTGACAAGCGGGTCGCTGCCAGAACCGCGGCCGAGTAAGCGCCATGACCGAAACTCACCTGGCTGAATTGAATGTGGCTCGGCTCCGTTACGATATCAACGATCCGCGGATTGCCGATTTCGTCAACAATCTGAACCGGGTAAACGCCGCCGCCGAACGCAGCAACGGATTTGTCTGGCGCTTGAAGGATGAGGCTGGCAACGCGGTTTCCATGACGCGCGAAAGCGACCCGTTGGTCATCCCGAACCTTTCGGTATGGACGGACGTCGGGTCTCTGGAAAACTTCGTGTTCAAGACCGTTCACAAACGCATTTACGACCGACGGGCGGAATGGTTTGAAGTGATGGAGCGCATGCATTTTGTCATGTGGCCGGTTGCCGCCGGCCATGTGCCAACGCTCGAAGAAGCCTGGCAGAAGCTCGACTATCTGAACGAGCACGGGTCAACGGATCTTGCCTTCGGCTGGGAGCATGTGAAAGACGCCAATCTGTGGCGGTCGGCACGATGCTCAAGTTCTGTAGCCTGACATTTCGGAGGAAATCATGAAAAAGGAATGGCCCCTCTGGGAGGTCTTTATTCGCGGCCAGCATGGTCTCAATCATCGCCATGTAGGGTCACTGCATGCACCGGACGCTGAAATGGCGATCAAGAATGCGCGCGACGTCTATACGCGCCGCAAGGAAGGCGTTTCGATCTGGGTCGTGCCGTCGGCACAGATCACTGCTTCTGATCCGGGCGCGAAGGATTCCTTGTTCGAGCCGTCCATGGACAAGATCTATCGTCACCCAAGTTTTTACGACATTCCGGATGAAGTCGGAAAAATGTGATGACCAGAAAAGACGAACTAGTCGCACGCGACACTCTCTTCGAATGGTTACTGCGCAGAGGCGATACCGCGCTTGTTCTGGGGCACCGCGTTTCGGAATGGTGCGGGCATTCTCCTGTCCTGGAAGAGGATATCGCGCTCGCCAATGTCGCGCTCGATCTAATCGGGCAGGCTCGTATGTGGCTGGGCCTTGCCGGTGAAGTCGAAGGCAAGGGGCGCGGCGAAAATGAGCTGGCTTACCTTCGTGACGCCTGGGACTTTCGCAACTTCCTGCTGGCAGAACAGCCAAATGGTGATTTTGGCCAGACGTTGATGAGGCAGTTCCTGATCGATGCTTATCAGGTTCCCTTGCTCGAGGCCCTGAAAAGCTCGAAGGACGAGCGGATCGCTGCCATTGCAGCGAAGGCTGGCAAGGAGGTTGCCTACCATCTCGACCGATCCGCGGACCTCGTGATCCGTCTAGGAGACGGTACTGAAGAGAGCCATCGCCGCATGCAGCAGGCTCTTGATGCGTTGTGGCCCTACACCGGTGAAATGTTCGCCAGTGACGCCATCGACACCGCGATGGCGGAAGCAGGGCTTGCTCCAGATGCGGCCTCCTTGAAAGCGGAATGGAAAGAAACAGTCGAAGCTGTTCTGGATGAGGCTACGCTTACCTTGCCGGAAAGCGACTTCGCCCATATGGGCGGCTTGACTGGTCGTCATTCGGAACACCTGGGGCACATGCTGGCAGAAATGCAGTTCCTGCAGCGGGCCTATCCCGGCGCAACCTGGTGATCCGATGCCTGTTTCCATGGACACGGTTTGGCAATGGCTTTCCGAGATCCCCGATCCGGAAATTCCGGTTCTGTCCCTGACGGACCTGGGCGTTATTCGTGACGTCTCCTGGCAAGACGAAACGCTTGTTGTAACCGTTACGCCGACCTACAGCGGCTGCCCGGCAACAGCGGTGATCAATCTGGACATCGAAACCAAGTTGCTGGAATGCGGAGTTTCCAAGGTGCGTCTTCAGCAGCAGCTCAGTCCGCCGTGGACGACCGATTGGCTGACGCAGGAGGGCCGGGCGAAATTGCGTGCCTACGGCATTGCACCGCCGGTAGACGGAACCGGTTCGGACAGTTCGGCAGCCGGAAGGGTCGCGCGGCTGACAGGTCAGGGGAGCTTTCAGGTCTCCTGTCCTCGCTGTGGTTCGGAAAACACGGAAAAGGTCAGCCAGTTTGGCTCCACGCCCTGCAAGGCGGCTTATCGCTGCCGGTCGTGCCTGGAGCCATTCGATTACTTCAAGTGCCACTGAGAGGGCACTGCAATTGGTCGGGACGCACGGGTAGGTGAAAAGATTCCATTGGCCGTCCTGAGTTTTTTGGCATCCGTTTTTGTCGATATCGGCAGGGTGCAGCAGATCATGTTTCGGGAGGACATGCATGTCGCGGTTTCATGCGCTGACAGTGACTGACGTAACGCCGGATACGAGAGATTCCGTCGTTGTGACCCTTCAGCCGCAGTCTGAGGAACAGGATCTGTTCCGTTTCGAGCAGGGGCAATATCTGACCTTCCGGCGTGACTTCGACGGACACGAGGTGCGCCGTTGCTACTCAATCTGTGCCGGGACCGAAGACGGTGCCCTGAAGGTCGGGATCAAGCGCGTCGACGGAGGTGCTTTTTCCTGCTGGGCGCATGAAAGCATGCGGCCGGGAGACATGGTCGAGGCCATGCCGCCACTCGGCAGCTTCAACGCCCCGATCGAACCTGATCTCGCACGTTTCTACGTCGGTTTCGCCGGTGGATCTGGCATTACACCGATCCTGTCGATCCTGAAGACAGTACTGGCCCGCGAGCCGAATTCTCAGTTCACACTGGTCTATGCCAACCGGCAGATATCCTCGATCATGTTCCGAGAGGAACTGGAGGATCTGAAAAACCGGTATCTCGGTCGCCTGCAAGTGATCCACATTCTCAAAAGCGATGCGCAGGACACCGAGCTGTTTTCCGGCCGCGTCGATGAGGAGAAGCTGAACGATCTCTTCGATACGCTGATCGATCCTCAGGACATTGATATTGCTTTTCTTTGCGGTCCTCACGGCATGATGGAAACCGTTCGTGGCAGCCTGGAAGCGCGCGGTGTTGCGGCGGACAAGATACGGCAGGAACTGTTCAAGTCCGACCAGCCGGGGCGTTTGCCGGCACGGCTGCGGCCGGAGGTCATTGAAGGTTCAGCGAAGGAGGCCGATCTTCGGTTGACCATCGACGGCACCACGCGGGAAATCCACATGGAACCGGGCGAGACCATTCTGGAAGCAGCGCATCGTCACAACATCGATGCACCATATTCCTGCTGTGCAGGCGTGTGTTCCACATGCCGCGGCAAGGTGCTGGAAGGTGAGGTCGAAATGGCGGCCAATCATGCTCTGGAAGACGACGAAATTCGGGATGGCTACGTTCTGACATGCCAGTCGCGGCCGCTGAGCAAACGCCTCGTCGTGACTTACGACGCCTGAGACCATTCCGTTTCAAGAACTGGAATTCAATATGACCGTTCATCCGCAAAAAGTCCGCGTTTTGGAAAGCTATCTCGCTGGCAGCTGGAGGCAAGGCAAAGCCGAGGGAAAGCCACTGCTTGACGCTGCAACCGGTGCGCCTGTCGCCGCGATCGACGCATCCGGTCTGGACCTTGCCGAGGCACTTGCCTGGGGGCGTGACACCGGTGGCAAGGCCTTGCGCAAGATGACCTACCACGAGCGCGCCTTGATGCTGAAAACCCTTGCGCAGGCGCTGACCGAGCAAAAGGAAATCTTCTACCAGGAGAGTTTCGCGACCGGGGCAACGCGCAAGGACAGCTGGATCGATATTGAAGGCGGCATTGGCACCATGTTCGCCTATTCCTCCAAGGCCCGTCGCGAGATGCCGAACACCCGGGTGTTCGTCGAAGGTGCGGTGGAGCCGCTGTCACGGGACAATAGTTTTTCAGGGCAGCATGTGCTGACACCACTGCGCGGTATTGCCGTTCATATCAACGCCTTCAACTTCCCCTGCTGGGGAATGCTGGAAAAGATCGCCCCCGCCCTGATCGCGGGCGTACCCTGCCTGGTCAAGCCAGCCAGCCAGACTGCTTATCTGACCGAGCTGATGGTTCGCCACATTCTGGCGACCGGCATTCTTCCTGAAGGCTCGCTTCAGCTTCTTTGCGGGTCGGCGGGAGATCTGATCGACCATGTCTCGGGACAGGATGTTGTTACCTTCACCGGATCCGCCGCCACCGGACAAATGCTGCGTCGGAACCCGGCAATCGTGCAGAATTCCGTTCGCTTCTCCATGGAGGCCGACAGCCTCAATGCTGCGGTTCTGGGGCCGGATGTCAGCCCTGAAGATCCCGAATTTGACCTCTTCATCAAGGAAGTTGCCCGGGAAATGACCGTGAAGGCAGGGCAGAAGTGCACTGCGATCCGCCGGGTCATCGTGCCGCGCAATTTGTCCGATGCGGTTGCTGATGCGCTCGGTAAGCGGCTCGGGAAGGCCGTGATCGGAGATCCGCGAGACGAAGCGGTGTCGATGGGGCCACTCGCTTCAGTCGGTCAGCGTGAGGAAGTGCTTGCGCGCGTAAGTGATCTGAAGGTGGAAGCTGAGATCGTTTCTGATCTTGACGGCTCAAGCCCCGCAACCGGCGCGTTCGCGGCTCCCGTACTTTTGCATTGCGCCAACCCGATGAGCGCAGAAGCGATTCATTCGGTCGAAGCGTTCGGACCGGTTGCGACATTGATGCCCTACGACGAGCTGGAGGAAGCGGTCGAACTCACCCACAAGGGCAAGGGCTCTCTTGTTGCCTCGCTGTTCACAAACGACCCCTTGGTTGCCGAGGAAGCCGTTCTCGGCATGGCGCCTTTCCATGGACGCGTCATGATCGGCAATCGGAAGAGTGCAAAGTCTTCAACCGGACATGGTTCTCCCTTGCCCATGCTTGTGCACGGCGGACCGGGCCGGGCAGGTGGCGGCGAAGAACTTGGCGGCCTGCGCTCGGTCAAACATTACATGCAACGGACGGCGGTCCAGGGAACGCCCGCCTTGCTGGGCGCAGTGACCGGCCGCTGGATTTCCGGTGCACCAGGTCAGGAAGACAGCCGGCACCCGTTCCGCAAGTCATTGGCCGACCTCAAGATCGGCGATCAGCTGAACACCGGGGCACGGGAAGTTTCCCTGGAAGATATCGAGCATTTTGCCAAGTTCACCGGCGACACCTTCTATGCGCATATGGATGAAGCCGCTGCGAAACGGAACCCGTTCTTCGAAGGCCGCGTGGCACATGGCTATCTGATTGTTTCCTTCGCCGCCGGTCTGTTCGTCGATCCTGATGAAGGTCCGGTGCTGGCGAATTACGGCGTTGATAATCTGCGTTTCATGACGCCGGTGAACGCAGGTGATGCACTCAAGGTTCAGTTGACCGCCAAGGAGATTTCGCCGCGTATTTCAGCAGACTATGGCGAAGTGCGGTGGGATTGTCTTGTGACCAACCAGAATGATGAAGCTGTTGCCCAGTACGACGTTCTGACATTGGTCGCCAAGGAATGGCCGATGTCTGCGTAAGTCAACCACATATCCAAATGAAAAAGGCCACCTGATCAGGTGGCCTTTTTCTTTGGCGAAAGGTCTGGAAAGGACCGGCTGATTTTGATGTCTTGGAGAAACGTCCTCCGAACGCCTGGCCTACGTGTTTCCTTATTCCTTGGGTCTGTTGTCGACGACCCGTTTTGCCTTGCCGGCGGAACGTTCCACTTTGCCGGGCTCGGCAACATCGATCCTTGCGGATACGCCGACCACGCTCTTGATGTGATGAGAGAGTTCCTTCGCCGATGCCTGACGTGCGTCACTTGTTGCTGCTGTCGGCAGGGCTTCGACGTGCACTGTCATGACGTCCAGGCGGTCGGAGCGGGAGAGCTCTATCTGGAAATGCGGCGACAGGCCTTCGCATTTCAGGATCTGTTCTTCGATCTGAGTCGGGAATACGTTGACGCCGCGCAGAATGATCATGTCGTCAGATCGGCCGGTGATCTTTTCCATTCGCCGCATGGACCGGGCCGTGCCGGGCAGCAGCCTGGTCAGGTCGCGCGTGCGGTAGCGGACCATTGGCAGGCCTTCCTTGGTAAGCGTGGTGAAGACCAGCTCTCCAATTTCGCCGTCGGGCAGAACGTCGCCGGTCACCGGATCAATGATTTCCGGGTAGAAGTGGTCTTCCCAGATGTGGAGACCATCCTTCGTTTCAACGCATTCGTTGGCAACGCCCGGTCCAAGCACTTCCGACAAGCCGTAGATGTCGACGGCATGCATGTCGAACGCGTCTTCGATTTCCTTGCGCATTGCGTTGGTCCAGGGTTCGGCGCCGAAGATCCCCGTCGCAAGCGACGTTTCCCGAGGATCGATGCCTTGCCGCCGGAATTCATCCAGAATGGACAGCAGGTAGGACGGCGTCACCATGATGATGCGCGGTTTGAAGTCCTGGATAAGTGTCACCTGGCGTTCCGTCATGCCACCGGAGACCGGTACAACCGTGCAGCCTAGTTTTTCTGCGCCGTAATGGGCACCCAGTCCGCCGGTGAAGAGACCGTAGCCATAAGCAACATGGATGATGTCACCCGATCGGCCGCCAGAGGCTCGAATGGAGCGGGCGACGAGACCGGCCCACATGTCGATATCGTTGGCTGTGTAGCCAACCACCGTCGGTTTGCCGGTCGTGCCCGAGGAGGCGTGTACGCGTACGATCTTGTCGCGCGGGACAGCGAACAAACCGAACGGATAATTGTCCCGGAGATCGCTCTTGGTCGTAAACGGAAATTTCGACAGGTCCGAGAGGGTCTTCAGGTCGGAAGGGTGTACGCCTTTCTCGTCGAAGCGTTGCTTGAAAAGCGGAACGTTTTCATACGAATGGGTGAGGGACCATTGCAGTCTCTTCAGCTGCAGGGCCGACAATTCGTCCCGGCTGGCTGTTTCAATAGGCTCAAGATCTCCCGGTCGCGGAGCCAGATTTTCCATATTTTCCTCCCTTGAGCAGCCCGTCTGGCCGCTCGCCGTCATTCCGGCAAGATTGTACCTTTGGTCGTTCTGGAATTGCCGCGGAATTCGGCAATGACAGTGCCATTCTGGTTGGCCACCGTCACGTCGTAGAGGCCGGATCGGCCGGTACGCGATTTCTCGCTGGCCGTAGCCGTCAAGCGGTCTCCGAGATGGGCCGGTGCCAGAAACGTGATGTCGCAATGCTGGGCAACCGTAACCTGGTTGTACGTGTTGCAGGCAAAAGCGAAGGCACTGTCGGCGAGCGTGAAGATATAGCCGCCGTGGCAAATGCCGTGGCCGTTGGTCATGGCCTTCGTAACCGTCATCGCCATCGACGAATGTCCGGCACGTACATCTTCAAGTTTCATGTCCAGGTGCTGTGTCGCCGTATCCTGCGACCACATGCGATCGGCGCAGGCGCGCGCAAATTCATCCGGTGTCATTCTGTGCCTCATTCAAGCGCCGGTAAATCGGGCGGACCGCTTTTCAAGGAAAGCGGTGACGCCCTCCCGATAATCATTCGTGCGTCCTGCCTGACGTTGGCTATCGCGCTCGGCGTCCAGTTGCCGATCGAGTGACTGGTCTGCTGCCGATTGTATCAGTTCCTTGGTAAGCGCAAGGCCGGTGGTTGCCCCCGCGGCCAGCTGCGTTGCCAGCGTCCCGGCCTCCGTCATGAGGTCCGTATCCGGAACTGCCTTCCAGATGAGGCCCCAAGAGGCAGCTGTCTCGGCCCCCAACGGTTCGCCCGTCATGGCGAGTGCCTTCGCACGGGCTTCTCCAATCAGGCGTGGCAGCAACCATGTGCCGCCCGAATCGGGCACCAGGCCGATCTTGGAGAAAGCCTGGATGAAACGGGCAGACTGGGCGGCGAGGACGATATCGCAGGCAAGCGCTACATTGGCGCCTGCACCCGCGGCAACGCCGTTGACCGCACAGATGACAGGCTTTCTGAGAGCCCTGATTTGCCGAACCAGGGGATTGTAAAGTGTCTCGAGTGTTACGCCGAGATCAGGTGCCTCGCCACCTCCGCGCATGTCGCGATCGGAAAGATCCTGACCAGCGCAGAAAGCGCGGCCGGCCCCGGTCAGCAGCACAGCCCTGATTGAGCTGTCTTCCGTTGCTGTGGTCAAATGCTTGCGAAGCGCATGATGCATGGCTTCGTTGAAGGCATTGAGCCGGTCCGGTCTGTTGAGTGTTAGAAAAAGACAGCCATCCCGCTGTTCAGCGAGCACAGTATCACGGTCTGTCATGCGCCCCTCCCAAAGCATCACACCTTTTGCATGAAAATCGATAATGTTGTGACATTAATGCACGACGAACCGTTCTGGTCAAAGGCAGAATGCAGTTTTCCGGTACGCCAAATCACTTTGGTCGGTTCGCCACTGGCAACACGTCCGGTTTTCAACTCTTGTGAGAAAAGGCGCTTAAAATATGGTCAGCCCGATTCAGCTGATATTTACTTTAATCGTCAATAGTTAGCCCAGTTTCGGCCAGCGCTAGGGCAACATGTTTATCCGTAAAACCACCGCTGACAATTTTTCGTTGGACATTCCTCTGGAACTTGAGGAAGGCCCGCCGCCAGTCGCGTACCGGCGCGTTTTGCAGGTTTTGTCGCTGACTGCGGCGGCTTTTCTGGCGTGGGCGGCAATCGGTCAGGTGCGTGAAGTCGCCAGTGCGACAGGGGAAATTGTTCCGGCAGGCAAGGTGCAGACTGTCGGACACCTGGAAGGTGGCATCGTTGCAGAAGTGTTGGTTCAGGAAGGCCAACTGGTTGAAATAGGCACCCCCATCGTTCGGTTGCAGGAAACCGCGGCGTCGAGTGATCTCGAGAAGGTCCAGACTCGCTTGAAGTTTCTGGCGACCGAAGAGCAGCGGCTCGGAAATCCGGGTCTTGGCAGCGCCGCCAATGGCCTGAGACTAGGCGCCGATGCAGGTTTCAGCGAAGCGCAACAGGCTGCCTATGACGCGCAACGCCTGGCACTGGAAAAAGAACAGCAGGCCTTGAAGGCGAGGGTGAGCGAAAAGCAGGCGGAGCTAGCCAGTATCCTTGAACGGATAGCCCTGCAGGAAACCCAGATCGAGATCCAGCAGGAACAGTACAAGATCCAGGAAAACCTCTTCGAACAGGGTTACACATCCAAGCGGCGCTTTCTGGAAGCCAAGTCGTCTCTTCAAAATGCCCAGAGCCTTTTGAGCGAACTGAACGGTATGAGCGGCAGCGTTCGAGCACAGTTGACGGAGGCAACCGCCAGCCTGGAACGTTCGATTGCCGTAGCCGAAGAGGAGCAGGCCGTGGAGCGCAGCCGGGTTGCGCAGGAGCGCAGTGAGCTGACTTTCGAAGCCGATAAACAGAAAGACCGGTACGACCGACTGTTCGTGCGAGCTCCGGTCAGCGGGCACATCAAGGCGCTTTATCTCAAAGGTCCGGGCAGTGTACTGGCGCCTGGCGATGTGGTTGCCGAAATTGTGCCGAGCGATAGCGATCTTGTTGCCGAGGTTCGTGTTTCACCGCGCGATATCGGCCATGTGGATGTCGGTGACGAGGCGGAAATCGCCGTTACGACCTTCGACCCGAACATCGAAGGCACCTTGAAGGGAGAAGTTTCCGTCATTTCGGCGTCAAGTTTTCGGGACGAATACGGAAACTACTATTTCAAGGCCATGATCCCGCTGAAAACCAACACGATCGGGCAGGGTGCGCGCGCTGAAACAATCTCACCGGGCATGGTCGTCGACGCAAAGATCGTCACAGGGTCCAAGTCCGTGCTCCAGTACATGTTGAAGCCGGTCACCCGCGCAATCGGAGATCCGCTCAGCGAGCGTTGAGCCGGGTCAAATCCAGATCCCATTTTCCGAATACTGTCTCTGGCAGATAAATGAAAAGCCCCGCCGTTTCCGGCGGGGCTTTTCGTCAGTTACCGCTGTCCGGTGACATCAGCTACCAGCGGATTTCCTCAACATCGTTGAAGTTGACGCGGCTGCCGTCTGCAAAGTCGATGTAGCCGTCGGCATCCTGGGAAAGGTCGAGCCTGCCGCCTTCAAGGTCTGTTGTCTCGATCGAGCCGTTGGTGATCGTCACCGTCCAGTCCGTACCGTATTCGCCGGCGGCAGTGATCCCTGGACCACCACCCAGATCGATAACGTCAGTCCAACCGGCCCCCATGCCTGCGTTGATGGTGTCACTGCCGTCGCCCAGGCCGTACATGAAAAGGTCGGAACCGTCGCCACCGCTCAGGTTGTCGTTGCCAAGACCACCGATGATCACATCATCTCCAGCGCCACCGCTGATGTTGTCGTGCCCGTCGCCACCGAAGATAAGGTCGCGGCCGTCACCAGCCGAAATGTTGTCGTTGCCTGTGCCGCCTTCGATCCTGTCGTTGTTTGAACCGCCCTCGATAACGTCATCACCGCCGGCGCCGTCAAGGTGGTACGTATAGTCGTAGCCTGCACCGCTGCCGGTATTGCTTTCGTCAGTATCGTTGTAGGTGACGTCATATTCGCCGGTAACGGCAATCGAGAAGGATTCACTCGACTGGGATCCATCCGCGGAAGTGGCGGTGATCGTCAGATCGATCGAATTTTCAATCTCGCTGTCGAAGAACGCATGGTCTGCAATCGTGACATTGCCGTCGGCATCGATCTCGAAGCGGTCGTCACTCAGAGTGTAGGTAACTGCATCGCCGTTCGGGTCATCGGCAAAAGCAGTGATCCCAACCTGTGTGCCGGCACCATCCAGTTCGTGGATTGTGTTGGCGGACGCGTTGGTATCGGTCACATCACTAATTGGGCGATCGATCAGATGTTCCGATTGGATTTCTCCGTCGGCAAACCTGAAGTTCTCGACGTTGGACACCGTATCGATACCGTCAGGAGCGCCGGAGCGAAGATCGGAAATCGTGTAGCTTCCATCCTCGTTCTGGACGATGTTGTAGTCTTCCCAGTTCCCGGAATAGATGGCGGTATCCGCGCCCTTGCCGCCGTCGATGGTATCGTTGCCGGAGCCGCCTTCCAGCATGTCCGCCCCGTCACCGCCAATCAGTGTATCGTTGCCTGCACCGCCTTCGAGCGTGTCGCCCGGAACCTGGTACTCGGTGTCAAGCCTGTTGGCGTACATGCTAGCGTCGTTGATGGTCAGCGTATCAAGTGAAATTCCAACGATAGGTTTGCTGGAAAGCAGGTCGGAATCCGCATTCGACATGTATTCCGGAGCCAGATAGACATCACCATTGTCGAGCTGAATGACGACCGCCGAGATGGTTCCGGTGGTTCCGTCCGTGAACGTGACTGTCGCATCAAAGGTCTGCAGGGAATCTAGGGCATAGTTCGTGCCGCCGATAGTCAGGGTCTCTGCCGTGCCGTTGAAATCGTTGTCCGCCAGTACCCCGTCACCATTGGTGTCGTTTGCGGTTGCTCTCACCGTCTGCGTGTAGAGGGGGGTACCTGCATCGCCATAAGATCCCAGCAGGCTGGAGGCATTCTCGCTGACGCCGTTGTTCTCGTCCGTGTCGACATCCGCCATGGTTCCCAGGTGGATGAGAGAGTAGGTGGCGCCAACCGTATTGGTTCCACCGTTTGTTGGGGCAGCGCCGTCGCCGGCAATCAACGTGTCATCGCCATCGCCGCCCTGAAGCGTGTCGGAACCCGCTCCACCGGACAGCGTATCGTTGCCTGAACCGCCAATCAGCGTGTCATCACCTGCGCCACCATAAAGGTTGCCACCGTCGTCATGGGCAGTGATCGTGTCGTTGCCAGACCCGCCGCTGATCGATGTTTCAGACACACCGGCGTCAGTGAAGGTGGCGCCGCCGTCTGCAAGCTGCAGGTCTTCTGCCACATCCATGACATCCAGAGTGAAGGATTCCTGCGATGTCGATCCGTCTGTGGAAGTTGCCGTAACGGTGATCGTGATTTCCGTCTCGGTTTCGTAGTTGAAATTCGCACCGCTCGCGACGGTGACCACACCGTTTTCGTCAACCGTGAAACGGTCGTCATCGACAGTATAGGTCACACTGTCAGAGGTGTTCGCGTCGTCGGCAAAGGCTGTTACGCCAACAGTGCTGCCAGCGCCTGCGTTCTCAGCGATGCTGTTGGAAGAACCGTCCGTATCCGAAACCGCGGAAATATCTTTCGCGACAAGATCGCCTGCAAGAATGTCGCCATCCGCGAAACGGAAGTTCTCAACTCCGACGACAGTGTCGGTTCCGTCCGGCGAGCCGGATCGGTTGTCGACTACCGTGTAGGTGCCGTTCGCGTTTTCGGTAACGGTATAGTCGGAACGGTTACCGGAATAGATTGCGGTGTCTGTACCGCTTCCGCCGTCGATATAGTCGTTGCCAGCCCCACCTTCGAGCGTGTCGTTTCCGGCGCCGCCGTACAGCTTGTCGCTGCCTGAGCCACCCTGAAGGGTATCGTCGTCATTTTCGCCGGACAGGCTATCGTTGCCTGCGTCGCCGATCAGTGTGTCGTTCCCGCTGCCGCCAAAGATGGTGTCGTTACCTTCGCCGCCATCCAGGTAGTTGTCACCGGTGTTCGGCTGGGTGCCGCGCTCATCATCGATGAAATCGTCGCCCGCACCGCCGTAAACGACGTCGTTGCCTTCGCCGAACATGATGGTGTCATTGCCTGCGCCGCCATAGATCGTATCGTCGCCCGCTCCGCTGTAGATGGTGCTGCCGTCGTCATGAGCGGTAATCGTGTCGGCACTGTCGTTGCCGGTGATGGATGTTTCGGCGACGCCGGTGTCGGTAAAGGTCGTTTGACCTTCGGCCATCTGATAGGCTTCAGCGACGTCGGCAACCGAAAGAGCAAAGGTTTCCTGAGACGTGGAGCCGTCAGAAGACGTCGCGGTCACCGTCAAGTTGATGGTCGGTTCGCTCTCGTAGTCAAACGTTGCTCCGGCGGCTACCGTTACCAGGCCATCGTCGCCAACGGTGAACCGGTTATCGGACACCGTATAGGTTACTGTGTCGGTCACATCACTGTCCGTTGCCTGAACAGTAATACCGACTGTGGTGCCTTCGGCAGCATTTTCCGCGAAGCCATTGGCCGTCGCATCGATGTCGGTCACCGCGGATACGGCAACTTCATTGACGTCGGAAACGGCGATCGTGAAGGTTTCCTCCGAGGTTGAGCCATCGGTTGAAGTTGCCGTCACGATGATGTCGATTGACCCTTCGGTTTCCGCATCAAAGCTCGCACCTTCCGCTACCCGAACCACGCCGTTTTCGTCCACGGTGAAGCGGCTGTCGTTGACAGCATAGGAAACCGTATCCGAGACATCGGCATCGCTTGCCGACGCCGTGATACCAACCTGTGTGCCTGCGGTCGCATCTTCTGCGATTGTGTTTGCCGAGATGTCTGCGTCAGTCACGCTGGAAACGTCGAATTCGTCGACATCAGACACCGCTACGGTAAAGGTTTCCGTTGAAGTCGAGCCGTCAGAAGACGTCGCGGTCACGGTAACGTTGATGGACCCTTCGGTCTCTGCGTCGAAGCTGGCACCATCTGCAACACGAACCTCACCGTTTTCATCGATTGTGAAGCGCGTGTCATTAACGGCGTAAGAAACCGTGTCAGAGGCATCTGCATCTGTTGCCAGGGCTGTGATGCCAACCTGAGTGCCGGCAGTTGCTGCTTCCGAAATCGTGTTATCAGAGGTGTCCGTATCGGTGACGTTTGAAACGGCGCCCTCGTTGACGTCGGAAACGGCAATCGAGAAGGTCTCCTGCGACGTGGAACCGTCAGAGGAGGTGGCAGTCACGACAATGTCGATGGATCCTTCGGTTTCTGCATCGAAGCTGGCGCCATCGGCAACACGGACGACGCCATTCGCATCGACAGTAAAGCGGCTGTCATCGACGGAATAGCTCACAGACGCGGTGATATCCGCGTCACTCGCGTGTGCTGTAATGCCAACCTGTGTCCCGGCAGATGCGTCTTCGGAAATCGTGTTCGTCGCGGCGTCGGTGTCGGAAACGGCTGAGACGTCGTATTCGTTAACGTCGGACACGGCAATCGTGAATGTTTCTTCGGAAGCCGAGCCATCGGAAGACGTGGCGGTTACAACGATGTCGATGGAACCTTCAGTTTCCGCGTCGAAGCTGGCCCCATCCGCAACCCGGACAACGCCGTTTTCGTCCACGACAAAGCGATCGTCATCTACGGTGTAGGACACAGTATCTGACGTGTTTCCATCTTCAGCGAACGCGGTGACGCCGACAGCCTTTCCTGCAGTAGCGTCTTCCGCAACCGTGTTTGCGCTGCTGTCCTTGTCGGTAACGGCAGAAATATCCTGCGCGATCAAATCGCCCGAAAGAACATCGCCATCGGCAAACCGGAAGTTTTCAACATTCACGACGGTGTCGGTACCATCGGGAGAACCTGGACGATTGTCCGTAACGGTGAAGATGCCTTCGTTCTCGGTAATGGTGTAGTCAGCGAAATTGCCGCTGTAGACCGCTGTGTCAGTACCCAGCCCGCCGTCGATCATATCGTCGCCGGCACCGCCCATCAGCGTGTCGTCGCCCGGGATAACCGCGGCCGCACTGACAAAATCGGAGGTGAACAGGTCTACTGACGTTCCGCCCGGAGGCGTTACCGTTGCATCGAGAACCTCTTGTCCCTGGTTCTCCCAGACCTTGACGACAATGGTGTAGATCTCACCCGGTTCCAGATCAACGTCCGCCCAGCGGGTGGTCGCTGATTGGTGGTAATCGTTGTCGAGATAGTCGGTCTGCGTACCGTTCTGGTTGGTGAACGTCAGTCGGTTGCCATAGGCATCGAAGATCTCGATGGTGGATCCATCGTCCGAGCGGGTGGAGAAACGATAGGTGCCGCCATCTGTGGCGGTGAAGTTGGACGTCAGAATGACACCAAAATCTTCAGGGTTATCAGCCGACCCGCGTGCACCCTGGACAATTGTGTCCAGGTCGAACGCATCCGTCGTTCCCTCGTCGATCAGCGTGCCTGAGGAGATGTCGACAGTCTGGCCGGCATCGCCACTGAAGTTGTGGTCATAAACCTGGTAGTGCCAGGTGCCGGACACAGGTGCATTTTCACCATAGATCGTGTCATTCCCGGCGCCACCTTCGATCGTGTCGTCACCCGCACCACCTGCAAGAGTATCGGCAGCATTGTTTCCGGAAATCGTGTCGTTGCCATCTGCGCCATCGACGTTGCCACCGTCGGCGTGTGCCACAATGGTATCGTCACCGGAGCCGCCGGTGATGCTGGTTTCAGCGACAGAAACATCGGTGAAGGTCTGGCCGCCGTCTTCGAGCTGATAGTCTTCAGCAACGTCGGTTACTGAAACCGAGAATGCATCCGAAGACGTGGAGCCGTCTGAAGACGTCGCGGTCACCGTCAGAGTGATGTTGGGTTCGCTTTCAAAGTCGAAAGAAGCACCATCTGCAACGCGGACTACGCCGTTTTCGTCCACCGTGAACCGGTTATCGTCTACCGAGTAGGATACCGTGTCAGTGATGTCGCTGTCGGTCGCAAGAACCGTGATACCAACCTGCGTTCCGGCAGCGGCATCTTCGGTAATCGAATTTGCCGCTGCGTCCGTATCAGTTACGGGAGTAATGGCACTTTCATTGATATCGGAAACAGCGATTGTGAAGGTCTCTTTAGAGCTCGATCCATCGCTTGAGGTCGCCGTCACGATAATGGCGATAGAACCTTCGGTTTCTGCATCGAAGCTCGCCCCCTCAGCCACACGGACGACACCGTTGTCATCAACAGTGAAGCGCGTATCGTTCACCGAGTATGAGACAGTATCTGTGACGTCCTTGTCTTCGGCAAATGCGGTCACACCAACCTGGGTACCTGCCACAGCATCTTCCGCTACGGTGTTCGCAGAAGTGTCGGCATCGGTAACAGCTGAAATGTCAAACTCATCAACATCAGACACCGCGATGGTGAAGGTCTCTTCCGAGGTCGAACCGTCGGAGGAGGTCGCCGTGACAGTGATATCGATGGACCCTTCGGTTTCGGCATCGAAGCTTGCGCCGTCAGCAACCCGAACCACGCCGTTCTCATCGATAGTGAATCGTGCGTCGTCGACGGAGTAGGAGACAGTGTCGGTGGCGTCAGCATCCGTTGCCAGGGCCGTCACGCCGACCTGGGTGCCTGCGCTTGCATCTTCTGCAATTGTGTTGTCGGAAGAATCCGTGTCGGTGACAGCGGAGACTGCGCTTTCGTTGACGTCTGAAACGGAAATCGTGAAGGTCTCTTCCGAAGTCGAACCGTCAGTCGAAGTCGCCGTGACGATGATATCGATGGAGCCCTCGGTTTCGGCGTCGAAGCTCGCGCCATCTGCAACCCGAACCACACCGTTTTCGTCCACCGTGAAACGGGCATCGTTGACGGTGTAGGAGACCGTGTCGGTGATGTCCTTGTCTTCGGCGAATGCGGTGACACCAACCTGTGTGCCAGCGACAGCATCTTCTGCAATGGAATTGGCAGATGCGTCTGTGTCGGTCACGGCGGTGACGTCATACTCATCAACGTCAGAAACGGAGATCGTGAAGGTCTCTTCCGAAGTTGATCCATCGGTGGAGGTCGCCGTCACGATGATGTCGATGGAGCCCTCGGTTTCGGCGTCGAAGCTTGCGCCATCCGCAACTCGAACCACACCGTTTTCGTCGATGGTAAAGCGGCTGTCGTTTACAGCATAAGAGACGGTATCGGTGGCGTCTGAATCAGTTGCCAGGGCGGTCACGCCGACCTGAGTGCCCGCGCTTGCATCTTCCGCGATGGTGTTGTCGGAAGAATCGGTATCGGTAATAGCGGACACGGCGCTTTCGTTGACGTCGGAAACCGCAATCGTGAAGGTCTCTTCCGAGGTCGAGCCGTCGGTGGAGGTCGCCGTCACGATGATGTCGATGGACCCTTCAGTTTCGGCATCGAAGCTTGCGCCGTCAGCAACCCGAACCACGCCGTTCTCATCGATGGTGAAACGTGCGTCGTCGACGGAGTAGGAGACAGTGTCTGTGGCGTCTTCATCCGTCGCCAGTGCAGTTACGCCAACCTGGGTGCCCGCGCTCGCATCTTCCGCGATGGTGTTGGCCGAAGAGTCCGTATCGGTCACTGCGGTGACGTCATACTCATCGACGTCAGATACCGAGATCGTGAAGGTCTCTTCCGAGGTTGAGCCATCGGTCGAGGTTGCCGTCACGATGATATCGATTGACCCTTCGGTTTCGGCATCGAAGTTTGCGCCGTCGGCAACCCTAACCACACCGTTTTCATCAACCGTGAAGCGGGCGTCGTTGACGGTGTAGGAGACCGTGTCGGTGATGTCCTTGTCTTCGGCGAATGCGGTGACACCAACCTGTGTGCCTCCGACAGCATCTTCTGCAATGGTATTGGCAGATGCGTCTGTGTCGGTCACGGCGGTGACGTCATACTCATCAACGTCTGAAACGGAGATCGTGAAGGTCTCTTCCGAGGTCGAACCGTCGGTGGAGGTCGCCGTCACGATGATGTCGATGGAGCCTTCGGTTTCCGCATCGAAGCTCGCCCCATCCGCAACCCGAACCACTCCGTTATCGTCGATGGTGAAGCGACTGTCGTTGACTGCATAAGAAACGGTGTCGGTGGCGTCTGAATCAGTTGCTAGTGCGGTCACGCCAACCTGCGTACCAGCGGTCGCACCTTCCGCGATGGTGTTTGCGGAGGAGTCCGTGTCGGTGACAGCGGACACTGCGCTTTCGTTGACGTCGGAAACCGCAATCGTAAAGGTCTCTTCCGAGGTCGAGCCGTCGGTCGAGGTCGCCGTCACGGTGATATCGATGGAGCCTTCGGTTTCGGCATCGAAGCTCGCACCTTCGGCAACCCGAACCACGCCGTTTTCGTCAACGGTGAAGCGGGCATCGTTTACGGTGTAAGAGACAGTGTCTGTAATGTCCTTGTCTTCGGCGAATGCGGTGACACCAACCTGCGTGCCGACGGTTGCATCTTCCGCGATGGTGTTGGCGGAAGTGTCTGTGTCGGTCACCGCGGTGATGTCATGCTCATCAACGTCAGACACCGAGATCGTGAAGGTCTCTTCCGAGGTCGAGCCGTCGGTTGAGGTCGCCGTCACGATGATGTCGATGGACCCTTCGGTTTCGGCATCGAAGATTGCGCCGTCGGCAACCCGTACGACACCGTTTTCATCAACTGTGAAGCGGGAATCATCGACGGAGTAGGAGACGGTGTCCGTTACGTCCTTGTCTTCGGCGAATGCGGTGACACCAACCTGTGTGCCTGCGACAGCATCTTCTGCAATGGTATTGGCAGATGCGTCCGTGTCGGTGACAGCCGTGACGTCATATTCATCAACGTCGGACACCGATATCGTAAAGGTCTCTTCCGAGGTCGAGCCGTCGGTTGAGGTCGCCGTGACAGTGAGGTCAATGGACCCTTCAGTTTCAGCATCGAAGCTTGCACCGTCAGCAACCCGAACCACGCCGTTCTCATCGATGGTGAAACGTGCGTCGTCGACGGAGTAGGAGACGGTGTCTGTGGCGTCTGCATCCGTCGCAAGTGCAGTCACGCCAACCTGGGTGCCCGCGCTCGCATCTTCCGCGATGGTGTTGGTCGAAGAATCCGTATCGGTCACTGCTGTGACGTCATACTCATCGACGTCAGACACCGTGATCGTGAAGGTCTCTTCCGAGGTTGAGCCATCGGTCGAGGTGGCTGTCACTCTGATATCGATGGAGCCTTCAGATTCCGCGTCGAAGCTAGCACCATCAGCAACCCGCACCACGCCATTCTCATCAACAGTGAATCGGGCATCATCGACGGAGTAGGAGACGGTGTCCGTTGCATCTTTGTCTTCGGCGAATGCAGTGACGCCTACCTGCGTACCAGCAGCAGCATCTTCCGCGATGGTGTTGGCGGAAGTGTCTGTGTCCTGAACTGCGGACGTAGCGTATTCGTTTTCGTCTTCGACCTTCAATGTGAATCTTTGCGTGGACTGCGAGCCGTCGGTGGAGGTGGCGGTCACAGTGAAGGAGACAGTCGCTTCGGTTTCAGCGTCAAACACGGCGTCTTCGGCAATGCTGACCACACCCTGGTCATCGATGACAAAGCGCGGGTCGTCTATGGAGTAGGAGACACTGTCGCTCACGTCCCGGTCGGTCGCCACAACAGTGATGCCAGCCTGACTGCCGCTGTCTACACCTTCGGAAATTGTGTTCGCAACAGCGCCGACCGTGCTGATCGGGCTGACGTCGTATTCGTTCACGTCACGGATATTGATCGTGAAAGTTTCGGTTTGCGTCGCTCCGTCGGATCCGGTTGCAAGCACAATGATCTGGTGACTGCCAGCGGTTTCGGCGTCGAGCGAACCGGCTACCGTAACGATGCCCGTCTCGGGATCAATGGAGAACAGGCCACCCGCATCGTCCAGGAGGCTATAGGTAACGCTTGCCCCTTCTCCGGCAGTTGCGCTTGCCTGAATGCCGGTTGCAGATCCGACTGCTGAATTTTCGTCAACGGCGTTTTCAGTTGCATCGATATCGGTGACCGCAGACAAATCGGAAGCGACAATGCCAGCAGCTCGGTCGTCGTTGCTGTCATCGAAACCTGCGCCTGACTGCACCTGGCCATTCTGGCTGCTGAAGGTGCCGTCGCCCGGGTTGGTCGCAGGGCCATTCGAATAGGTCTGGTTCGATCCATCATCCAGAGCAGAAGCGATGCTTGCGGACGTACCGCCACCCAACGGGAAATCGTCGCCGTTCGAACCTGAATAGTCCTGTGTACCAGTTGAATTGTCGGAAAATTGCTCTGCGTATGCATTGACTGCATCGCTGTCTTCAAGGGCAGAAAGCTCCGTGCCGTCATCCTCAAACCCGATACCTTGCGCGCCGGACGATGGGTCTTCCTGTTCGCCGTAGCGTTGCTCTTCCTCGTCGCTTCCAAGGTGCAGGTTGGCGTTGACCTGCTCCATGGATTCGCCCATGTCCTGGTCGAGATGATAGTCGTGCGCCTTGTCGAGATGCTCATCCCGATTATCGAGAAGCCCCGAATGCAGGATGCTATCGGAATTCAGGGTCGTCCTGGTTTCCGTAGTATTGCCCTCTGCCGAGGTGTTTTCCTGGGTGTCTCGATTCTGAGTGTCGCTTGCCATTTCGGTCGCACGTCCGCACAATTTCCGATCATGCCAATGAACGTCGGCGTCCTTAACAAAGCGCAAAATTGCTCTTGGATTCTGAAGTTTAGTTCTAATAAAATTCAGGAAACACGGCGTAGGGTAAACGCTTTTTAAACCCGATCAGCACAGTTTGAGCGAGTAGCTACACGACTCTGGCCCGCATATGCTGAAATCGGTATTTTCATCTTTCTTTTTGCCTCGTCTGAGGATCCGGCATTCTCCGTCCGGACACTGGATTTCTTCGCCCGGATTGCCGCGCGACGTCGTGGTTGCTTCCGTTTTCGCAAATATCATGGGGCTGGCTATGCCGCTGGCCATTCTGCAGGTTTATGACCGCGTTCTGCCAAATGCTTCCACCGACACTTTGCTTGTGCTCATTCTCGGGGTCGTTGTCGTTCTAATTGCCGATGCTGTCATCAAGGTCTCCCGTACTGCAGTTGTCGGCAGGCTCGGGGCAGGGTTCAATCACCAGGCGCACACAGAACTTTTCCGCCGGGTGCTCGATGCCGAGCCTTCCCAGTTTGCCAAAACGCCTGTTTCCGTGCAGGTGCACCAGCTTCGGGCGTTGCAATCGGTTGCAGATCACTATGGTGACCAGAACCGCCTTCTCGCCATCGATCTGCCTGCGGGTGGTATCTTCCTGGCGGCGCTCATCTTCATCGCAGGGCCGCTGGCGCTGGTGCCGATCACCTTGCTGGGCATCTTCATGCTGTTTGCCCTCAACAGAAACAAGGTGCTGCAGCAGGTTGTCGCCGACCGGGCAGATCAGGACGATCGCAAATCCGATTTCATCCTCGAGGTTCTGTCCGGCGCCAAGACCGTGAAGTCCCAGGCTATGGAAGCACTGATCATGCGCCGTTTCGAGCGATTGCAGCGGGCAACGGCAGAGCTCAGTTCCAGATATATGCGCTTGTCCGGCCAGGCGAGGGACGCGTCCGCACTTTTCGGAACCCTCACGACGATCTTTGTCGTCATTTGCGGGGCATTGATGGCCATCTATGGCAATTTCAGCGTCGGCGGTGTCGCAGCCAGCACACTCTTGTCCGGTCAGTTCGTTCAGCCATTCCTTCGCGCGATCAACCAGCTGACAGACATGCAACGACTGAAGCACGACTACGCTCAGGTCAATTCGCTCTTCAAGCTGCCGGAGGTTGCACAGCAGGAGCCTTTGACGGTCGATACCGATGGTTCTATTCACCTGATCAACGTGTCGGTCGAACTGGGCGAAAGCCAGCGCCGGGTGTTCGAGGACATCAACCTGACAATTGAAGCTGGACAATTCGTCGGTTTCCGCGGTGCGGACGGCAGCGGCAAGTCCACACTCATGAAATTGCTGACCGGTGAAATGACGCCGACGACCGGCAAGGTCATGATCGGCGGGCAGGATTATGATGGCCTCCACCAGCATGCACTGCGCAAGACCGTTGCCTATGTCGACAACCAGTCTGCTATCTTCAACGGCACGATCCTTGAAAACATCACGATGTTCGGTGCCGTATCCGACATCGCTCATGCGCGTATGGCGGCGAAGCTGATCGGGCTTGAAAAGGAAATCCACCTCTTGCCGCGCGGTTATGAAACGCAGCTTGGGTCAGATCTGGGTGGCAAGGTTCCTGCGGCTACCTTGCAGCGTATCTGCATTGCAAGGGCATTGGCGGGCGAGCCAAAGATCCTGATCCTGGACGAGGCGAATGCGCAACTGGACCAACAGGCAGAAAAGGCGCTTGTCGATGCGCTGATCCGTCTGAAGGGCTATCTGACGGTTATCATCATCAGCCACCGTCCCTCCATGCTGGCAGTCGCGGATCACCAATACGAACTCAGGGACGGCAGCGTGCATGACCTCGGCACGATGAACGTAACCGGTACACCTCAGAAAATGGGGATGCCGGCGTGAGCAGACCTCTATTCAACCTTGAAGACGTCCACGCTGCCGACAACGCCGTGCACCGGCAGTGGCGCGATCTGTCGGCCGAACTGGCTGCCGATGGAACCGCGACAGGTCGGCTAGGACTTCCTGAAGACGGGGCGGCACCCGCTGAAAGGTGCCTGATCCCGCTTTTGCAAGAGATGCGTTGGCAGGGCAATGACCGGCTTCTGTTCGAGGCATTGCCGCACTTTGACCGGATCGAAACTTTCCAGGTCTTGCGGACTGTTCTTAGCCGCCTGACAGTCAAGACGACACCTTTTCATGGAAGTGCCGGGGAACTGACCCATGCACAGATGCCGTGTCTTCGTGTAACCAGGGACGACGTTCAGGTTCTCGTCGGAAAAACCGGAACGGGTGAGTTTCGCGCCTATTCCGGTCGCCAGGGAGAGGCAATTTCCGTTCCTGCTGCCGATATTCTGAAAAGCGAGATCTATCTCGCTGCCGAAGACACTGAGGAACAGGGGCAGGTTCAAAACAACCGAAGCTGGTTCTCGACCGTATCCAAACGGTTCCGGACCAGTATCATCTCCATTCTGGCCCTCGGATTTGTTCTCAACATTCTCGCTCTTGCACCGCCGTTGTTCATCATGGCGATCTACGACAAGGCAATGGGAGCAAAATCGACCGAAGTGCTTCTGACCATGGCGGTCGGCGTTGGAATCATTCTTCTTTGCGAAGTTGCGCTGCGCAGGATGAAGACATGGCTACAATCCTATCTCGGCGGACGGGTCGATGCGATTGTCGGCAACAAGACCTTTGAGCGCATCCTGCATCTTCCATATGCGATGCTGTCCGAAGCACCGATCGGCACGCAGGTCATGCGGCTGCGCTATTTCGACAGCGTGCGAGACATATTCCAGAGTTCGCTGTTCAACGCGATCGTCGATATTCCCTTCACGCTGATCTTCATCGTCGCGATCTTCCTGATCGGCGGACCTGTTGCGCTGCCACCGCTCGCGCTGCTGACCATCTACACGCTGCTGGCCGTTTATGTCCTGCCGAAGGTCCAACGCGAAGTCGCTGCCGTTGGCGAGCAGAAGTCGAAACTCAACAGCTTCATGATCGAGACCTTTCGCAACCAGCGGGCTCTCAGGAACCTCTCCGTAGAAGACATCTGGCTGGAGCGGTTTTCGGCGCTTTCCACCAACTTCAACAAACTCAACATCCATGCGCGTCACATCACGCATGTACTGCAGACACTTTCACAGACGCTGATGACCATTTGCGGTGTCCTGGTTCTGGGTATCGGTGCAATACGTGTCATGGAAGGGGAAATGAGCCTGGGCGCCCTGATTGCCACAATGGCCTTGAGCTGGCGGGTTCTGAACCCGATGAACCAGGCATTTCTCAGTATTACGCAGCTCGCGCAAAGCCGCACGGTGATCGAACAGATCAACAACCTCATGAAAGTGCAGCTCGAGCGCGAGCCGGGGCATCTGCCGAAAATCACACGCGACATTCGCGGTGATCTGAAAGTGTCCTCACTCGTCCTCAGGTATCCAGGGGCAACAGAAGCCTCGCTGAAGGGCCTTGAGCTGACCGTAAAGGAAGGCGAAACCGTTGCCATCACGGGCCCGAGTGGCTCGGGTAAAACAGCGTTGTTCCAGGCTGTCATCGGTTTGTTCCAGCCGCAGGTGGGGTCCATCCTGTTCGACGGTCTGGATGTTCGCCAGCTGGATACGGCGGAGTGGCGCTCCTCCATTGGCTATGCACCCGACGATCTCGACTTCTTTTACGGCACGGTAAAACAGAACCTGCTGATGTCGGATCCGGGTGCGAGCGACGAGCGCCTGATCGAGGTCACCGGCAAACTTGGCCTGCTGTCCTACCTGGAGGAGAACTTCAACGGACTTGAAACGCGCCTCAATGGCGAGGTTCTGAAGCAGATCCCGGACAACATGAAGCAGCGCATTGTTTTGGCCCGCGCCTTCGTGAAGGCGGCACCGCTCTATCTGTTCGACAATCCGGGAACACATCTCGATTTCGAGGGCGACAAGAAATTCATGGCGATGATCGAGGAACTCAAGGGCAAGGCGACCATCCTCATCAACACCCAGCGGCCTAGCCACATGAAGATGGCCAACCGGGTGGTCGTGCTCAGAGGTGGCCAGATTGCGATGATGGGGCCACCGGAACAAGTTGTACCAGCACTCATGGGACAGACCGCGAAAGCCGGATAGGCAGCTTTCCCACCGAAGATACCAAAAAGCCCGCCGGACTGCTCCGACGGGCTTTGTCTTTTGTAGGTGTCGTTTCTTAGAAGACGGATTTCACTGCTTTCACGGTTGCATCAACAACCTTGTCGATTTCAGCTTCAGTGATGCACAGGGGAGGGGCGAACCCCAGAATATCCCCCTGCGGCATCGCTCGGCCGATGACGCCTTCCTTCAACAGGGCAGCTGCAACCTGTGGGCCGGTTTTGCTTGCCGGATCGAGATAGGTTCTGCTGGCCTTGTCCGATACAAATTCGATCGCGCAAAGCAGGCCGTCACCGCGGATGTCGCCAACGTTGGCATGATCTGCGAGTGCATTCGTAAGTGCACTTTTGAAGTAGGCACCTGCGGAGCTGGCGTTCGCCACCAGGCCGAGACTGTCAATAAGCTTGAGGTTCGCAACGCCGGCTGCGGCACCGATCGGGTGTGCGGAATAGGTCCACCCATGGCCGATCGGGCCAAATTCGTCGGTACCGTCCTCCAGCACCTTCCAGACCTTGTCGGAAACGATGGAGCCGGACAGGGGAGCGTATGCCGATGTCAGGCCTTTTGCGATGGTGATGAAATCCGGCTGGATACCGTAGTGGTCTGATCCGAACATCGTGCCGAGACGGCCAAAGCCCGAAACAACTTCATCTGCGATCAGCAGAATGTCGTGTTTCTTGAGCACGGCCTGAATGGCCTCCCAGTACCCTGCTGGGGGCGGTACGATCCCGCCCGTACCAAGGGCCGGTTCGCCAATGAAGGCTGCAATGGTGTCAGCGCCTTCACGTTCGATCAGGGTTTCCAGTTCAGCAACACAATAGGCAACAAATTCGGCTTCGGACTGGGAAAGGTCTTCCCTGCGGAAATAGTCGGGTGCGACCGTGTGCAGAACCTGTGAAAGCGGCAGGTCGAACTTCTTGTGAAACAACTCGAGGCCCGTCAGAGAACCGGTCATCAGGCCAGAACCGTGATAGCCGCGCCAGCGCGAAATGATCTTCTTCTTTTCCGGGCGGCCGAGAATGTTGTTGTAGTACCAGACCAGCTTGATGTTGGTTTCATTCGCATCCGATCCACCCAGTCCGAAATAGACCTTGGACATGTGGTCGGGTGCTCGCTCCATCACCATCTGTGCAAGCGTGATGGAGGCTTCGGTGCCGTGGCCGACGTATGCGTGGTAATAGGCCAGTTCACGAGCCTGCTCTGCAATGGCGTCAGCAATTTCGGAACGGCCATAGCCGACGTTGACGCAATAAAGACCGGCGAATGCATCCAGTAGTTTGGTGCCGTCACGGTCTTCGATATAGACGCCGCTGCCACCGGTGACGATCCGGTTAGGGCTCTCTCCGCGCGCATGTTGGGCAAGATGGGTCGAGGGATGGAAGAAGTTCTCTCTGTCCCAGGCATCCAGTTGGTCGTTCTTGAGCATATTCAAGTCCTTCTAGTGTTGGTTGGGCCAGGTCAGCTCCAGTCCCGGCAGACGTATTTGATTTCGGTAAAGGCCTCCAGTCCGTAGCGGGCACCTTCGCGGCCAAGGCCGGATTGTTTCACGCCTCCAAAGGGGATCGGGTAGCCGGTCACTTTTGTGCGGTTGACGGCAACCATGCCGTATTGAAGCGCGCGGCTTGCACGGTAGATGCGGCGCGGGTCCTGCGTGTGGAGATAGGCGATAAGGCCATATTCGGTGTCGTTTGCCCGTGCAAGGGCGTCCTCCTCCGTATCGAAGGATGCCAGGGCTGCCACCGGACCAAATGTTTCTTCCCGGAAGATCGATGCATCGGCGGGAACGTCCGCCAGAACGGTCGGCTGAAAAAACAATGGGCCGGCCGTGTGACTGTAGCCACCGGTGAGGAGGCGCGCACCTCTTGCGAGCGCATCACGAACATGGTCCTCCTGCTTGGCAATCGCCCGCTCATGCATTAGCGGTCCGATGTCAGGATCTTCAAGCCCTGGTCCGACAGACAAGGCTTCAACACGGTTGGTGAAGGCCTCGCAAAACGCCTGGTAGACCGGTCTTTCAATCAGAATGCGATTTGCCGCGAGGCAATCCTGACCGGATGTTGCGAATTTTGCCGCGATTGCCTGATCAACGGCATGGTCAAGATCAGCATCTGCAAACACGAGGAAGGGGGCGTGACCGCCGAGCTCCAGCACAAGTCGTTTTACAGTCTGAGCACCCTGCGAATAAAGAAGCCGCCCGATACCAGTCGATCCGGTGAAGGAAACCGCTCTGACGCGCGGGTCTGACATCCACGGTTTCACGATGTCTTCCGCGTTCCCGGGAAGCACGTTGAAAACACCTGCCGGAAGCCCTGCCTGGTCAGCAAGTTCAGCTAGGGCGAGTGCGGAATACGGCGTTTCCTGCGAAGGGTGCACAACAACGGTACAGCCGGCTGCGAGTGCGGCAGCTGCTTTTCGCGTGATCATTGCGCAGGGAAAGTTCCACGGTGTGATCAATGCGGCAACGCCAACAGGTTCCCGCCAGACTTCCATCTCTGCATCAGGCAAGTGGGAAGTGATGCTCTCGATATTCGGTCGTTTTGCCTCTTCGGCGTAAAACGATACGAAGGAGGCTGCATAATCGATCTCGCCGCGGGATTCCGAAAGCGGTTTTCCCTGCTCACGCGTCATCAGACGTGCCAGATCTTCCTTGTTTTCCAAGATCAAGTCGTGCCAGGCCAACAGAAAGGATGCTCTTTCCTGAGGCAGCAAGGTGGACCAACTCGAAAAGGCGTCATCGGCGGCATCGACTGCTTCGGCGGATTCTGCGCCGGAAAGAGATGTCACTTCCCCGAGAAGGCTTCCGTCCGCCGGATCGGTTACCTGAAACACGGCACCATCACGTGCCGCTGCCCAACGTCCACCGACATAGGCGAAGTGCTTTACCAGGTGACGGTTGTCGATCCGGTGAAAAAGCGAGCTTTCAAGGGATGTCTCGGCAAGGATTCGGGACTGCATGGCGTTGCTCTCCAAAGTGGTGAGCAGAGCCTAGAACGGCCCCCGGGAACGAAACGCCTTTTCTCGACAAGTTTGGCAGCTGTTTCGTTCTTATTCGGAGTTTTCGGCAGTCGTATCTGTTCCAAGCATGCCGGCCAGCAACTTATCGAGTGCTGGAGCAGCGCTCTGTTTCACCGGTTTTGTCACCACGTAAGTGAAGTAGCGAACGACACCGAGGCCGCGGTCGAGCAGGGCATCCATGAACCGCTGATAACTGTCGATGTCACGCGTGACGGTCTGCATCAGATAGTCGAGCCCGCCACCGATCGCCCAGCAGGCAACGACTTCATCGCAATTGCGGATTGCCCGCTCAAAGGCCTGAAAATATTCTGCGCGGTGATGTTCCAGTTCGAGCGTCACGAAGACGGTGACATGAGGCGCGATATTCTTGAGCGAGAATCGCGCGCCATATCCCTCGATGATTCCAGCAGCCTCAAGCCTCTCAAGGCGTTTCCAGCACGGGCTCGGGCTAAGATTTATGCGCTTAGCGAGATCCGCTTTGGAAATGCGTCCTTCCTCGGCAAGCACCTTCAGGATTTCCAGGTCTCGGTTGTCCAGTTTCAGCATCAATGTCTCTTGCCGGTTCAGGAAACGAGCATCGTGCCCGCATTTGCCTTCTTGACCTTGCCAAGAGAAAGCGTGGCAATGGCCGTATCCTGAACGCCGGTGCCGGTCAAATCGCAGACTGTGATATCGGCATCACCAGTCCTGCCTTGCGCCTTGCCTGAAACAATTTCACCGAGTTCACGTACACGGTTCACATCCAGCAAGGTGCGGTTCTCAAGGGCGGAACGCAGCTCTCCGAGTTTTTCGCACTGGCTTATCCGATCACAGACAAGGACATCGGCTTTAGCCAGTATTTCCGGGGCAAGTTCATTCTTGTCCTCCTGGTCAGATCCCATTGCAGTGATATGCAAGCCGGGATGAAGACAATCCGCGCCCAGGATAGCCTCCTTAGCTGGGGTCGTGGTGACGACAAGTTGGCTGTCGGCAACCAGTTGCTGCCGGTCTTCAGTTGCGACCACGTCAATCCCGAGCGCTGCAGACATATCCTTGGCCAGGGCTCTGGCCTTGTCACGGTCTCGTCCCCAGACCAGCGCTCTTTCCGCAGGCCGCACCTTTGCTGCCGCAATCAGCTGCAACCTGGCCTGAACGCCGGTTCCCAGAATGCCGATCGTTGAAACGTCTGCAGGTGCAAGGTGGCGCGCCGCCACCGCTCCGGCTGCAGCCGTGCGGATGTCGGTCAGATAACCATTGTCCAGATAGACAGCCTGTACCAGACCGGTTTGCGCCGAAAAAAGCACCATCAACCCGTTGAGACTTGAAAGCCCGAGAGCAGGGTTGTTGAAAAAGCCGGGAGATACCTTGATCGCGAAACCGTCGAGACCTGGAACGTAGGCGGTTTTCACATCGACTTCCGCATTCACCTCCGGCAGGGCCATGGACAGTACGGGAGGCATCACGACTGTTCCGGTTGCCAGCTTTGCAAATGCTTTTTCAATGCAGTCAATGACTTCAAGATCAAGATGAACAGCCCGGCGCAGATCGGCCTCGTTCACCAGCCTGATTTCATGCGCCATAGCGTTTTCCCTCCAACAGATAGTCCCCAAGCATAACGTCCTGACCGGTCATGACCTTTGTGAATTGAACCATGTCGACATTTCGACCCGTAATGATCGTTGCGACCGGACCTTCTGGCGCGGTCAGCTTTCCGGCCAGGATTGCTGCAATGCCAACCACGCAAGCGCCTTCCGCGACATGACTATCCTCGTAATAAAGAGCCTGCATGGCCCGGTAGATTTCGCCTTCAGTCACCAGAATGATCTCGTCCAGAAGGTCCCGGCACATTGCGAAGGAAAGCCGGTTGTCGAGGCCAATGCCGCCTCCAAGCGAATCCGCGAGACTTGCCACCTCTGGCACTTCCACTGGCCGGCCGGCGTCGATCGATGTTTTCATCGCCGCGCCTCTGTCCATGGTCAATCCGACAACCCGGACCTGTGGATTGATGGATTTTGCGGCAAGCGCGACACCCGCGGCAAGCCCGCCTCCCGACAGAGGAACCAAAAGGGTGTCGAGGTTTGGAACATCTTCCAGAATCTCAAGCCCGATAGTGCCTTGCCCCGCGATCACGTATGGATCGTCGAACGGTGAGATTTCAAAGACGCCGGTTGCCTGACCCAGCTTACGGCACTCGGCAAGAGCATCGTCCTGGCTGTTGCCGACGATACGAGTTTCAGCCCCAAGGGCTCTGATGCCATCCAGCTTGGTCTGCGGAACCAGGGAAGACATGCAGATCACGGCCTTCAATCCAAGTTCCCGTGCCGCATAGGCAACACCGCGGCCATGATTTCCGGTCGAGCAGCATGTGAGCGTCGTGGTGCCTTCGGGCGCATTACGGGCCGCGTTCGTCGCACCGCGCAACTTGAACGCGCCTGTTGGCTGCATCGTCTCCATCTTCAGGAAAAATGGCTGTCCGGTTTGTTCGGTCATGAATCGTGAGGGCAGGAGGGGTGTCCTGACCACTCGCTCGGCGATGGCTTTTCGCGCTTCGAAAATATCCGTGAGCGTCAATTGCATGGACTGTTACCGGTATCGCTCGTGGTCATCATGAAGATCCTGCAAGGGGGAACATTCTCATTTGTGTACAAATGACCCAGAAAGTGCAAGAGACGATGTTCTGGTGTGTTTATTTTTCTTGATTTTTAAAATGGCTGAGTTCTTATTTGTGTACAAATAAACGACGAGGCCCAACCATGCCAGGTCACGACCTTCCTTTCAGCAGTGCCGAGTATCAACGCCGTCTCGATCTTGTCCGTAGCGACATGTCAAAACGGGGAATAGATGTCCTGTTTCTCGAGGACCCCTCCAATATGGCCTGGACCACCGGCTATGACGGGTGGTCGTTCTATGTGCACCAGGGTGTCGTTGTCTTTCTGGACGAAGAGCCGATCTGGTGGGGACGCAGGCAGGACGCCAATGGTGCCCGTCGAACCGTCTGGATGGACGATGCACGCGTCGCTTCCTACGCTGATCACTTCATTCAGTCGTCTGAACGCCATCCCATGCAGGACCTTGCCAGGCTGCTGGAATTGAGGGGGTATGGGAACAAGAAGATTGGTGTTGAACTTGAGAACTACTACTTCTCGGCCAAGGCGTTCCTGACGCTGCAGAACGAGTTGCCGAACGCTGATTTCATCGACGCCACAAGCATGGTCAACTGGTTGAGGGCGGTCAAATCCGACGAAGAACTCGTGTTCATGCGCAAGGCAGCCAGGATTTCCGAGAAAATCATGGACGGTGTCTTGGAGCGTGTTGTGCCGGGTATGCGCAAGGCCGACCTTGTTGCAGAGATCTACGCCGACGCCATCCGTGGACTAGATGATGCGTGGGGGGACTACCCGGCTATCGTACCGCTGCTTCCCAGTGGCGCGGATGCGTCCGCTCCACACCTGACCTGGGATGGACGTTTCATGCAGGAAGGCGAGGCGACATTTTTCGAACTCTCCGGCTGTTTCCGCCGCTATCATGCTCCGTTGTGCCGCACCGTTTTTCTTGGCAAGCCGGAACAGTACCTGCTTGATGCCGAAAAGGCGTTGGTCGAGGGGCTCGAAGCCGGCCTGGACACCGCAAGGGCCGGCAATACCGCGGGTGACATCGCACGTGCATTGGCGAAGCCTCTTGAGGCCGCGGGGATCGAGCGCGGCGCGCGGGCAGGGTACCCGATCGGCATTTCCTATCCACCTGATTGGGGCGAACGCACGATTTCCATTCGCGAAGAAGACAACACTGTTCTGAAGCCCGGCATGACCTTTCACTTCATGCCGGGGCTTTGGATGGATGGCTGGGGACTGGAAATCACCGAAAGCATCCTCATCAAGGAAAACGGACCTGCAGAATGCCTGTGCAACAGGCCGCGCAGATTGTTCGTGAAGTCCTGAGGTGCATATGCGCTCGGACTTGTTGACCCGGACGATTTCCATACTGGATCGCCTGATCGGTTTTCCGACGGTTTCGGCAGACAGCAATCTTGAATTGATCAGCTTCGCCGCGACCTTGCTTCGTGAAGCTGGTGCTCAAGTGACGGTTTCCAAGGATGCGACCGGCAAGAAAGCCAACCTGTTCGCAACAATTGGCCCAAATGTCTCCGGCGGAATTGTCTTGTCAGGGCACACGGACGTCGTCCCGGCAGATCCCGTAGAGTGGACATGCAACCCGTATCAGATGCGCGAAGAAGGCGGCTTGCTGTACGGACGAGGCAGTTGCGACATGAAAGGCTATATTGCTGCGGTCCTCGCGAAATCGCAGGACTATGCGCTACTCGACCTGAAACGTCCGCTGCATGTCGCCTTGACCTATGATGAGGAAGTCGGCTGCTTTGGCGCCAGGCATCTGGTTGAGGAACTGAAGCGTAGTGATATTCGTCCTTCCGTAGCGATTATCGGTGAGCCGACGGAAATGCGGGTCATTGAGGGGCATAAGGGGTGTTACGAATATACGACAGCGTTCCACGGCACCGATGGGCATGCCTCCGAACCGGACAAGGGTGTCAACGCTATCCACGTCGCCGCCGCTTTCATCTCCAGGATGATGGAACTGGCCGAAACCATGAAGGACAAGTCAGGTCCGGACAGCGAGCGCTACTCACCGCCGTGGACGACACTTCAGGTGGGCCGGATAGACGGCGGCTCTGCACGCAATGTCATTGCTCGGCATTGCGCGGTGGAGTGGGAAATGCGCCCGGTTCGGATGCAGGACGCACTTGAGATAAAGTCTGCCCTGGAAGCCTATTGCCAGGACGTGCTGTTGCCTCAAATGACGTCCGTCTATCCCGATGCTGAGATTGTCACGGAAATTATAGGAGAAGTCGCCGGACTGGCCGTGATGCCGGAAAACGAAGCACGGGACATCGTTACATCGCTCACCGGCGCGAACCTGTGTGATGTCGTTTCATTTGGCACTGAGGCCGGGTTGTTTCAGGCCCTGGGGCTTTCCGTTGTGGTTTGTGGCCCGGGCTCCATCGCACAGGCGCACAAGCCTGATGAATATCTGGCGGTTGACCAGCTCGAAAAATGTCTCGACATGCTCACGGGACTGGAAAGGACCTTGTTACAGGCCTCATGACCGATCAGGACATAACAGCGACGGCCGACGTTGCAGAACTGTTGAGCCAGGCTGCAAGCGCTCAGGAACGGTTTCAGATCATGTATTCCGTTTTGAGAGACCGGATCTGCATGCTTGTCTATCCGCCTGGAACGCAACTGAGTGAAGAGGCGTTGGCATCTGAATTCGGTGTCAGTCGCTCGCCATTGCGCAAGGCGCTGCAGATACTCGAAGCAGACGGGTTGTTGTTGTCGCAGCAAGGCGTAGGCACACTGGTGACTGAAGTGGATCTGGAAGAGCTGGCGCAGGTCTATGAACTCAGGCTTGAGCTGAATGAATTGACCGGCAGGTTGGGCCCGCGTTCTCTCGACTCGGAACTGGAAGCCACATTCAACAGTCTCAAAATTCGGGCGGAGCGATTGAGCTCAACACCGGATCGTGCGGTTTTTGCCCGACTCAATATCGATTTCTTTCAGGCCTTCTTGCAGCTCACACTGAACATGCCGCTGCGCGAAGTTTCTGAAAAGCTGTTCTACAAGACCTGTCGCATCTGGCTGACTTTGATAGATGAGAAGGACCTGCCAACAGAGGTCGCCATCTTCTGCGGCGAAATCGCGGAAATTTCGAATGCTGTGCGACTTGGAGACTTCCAGGCCGCAGCCTTGATTAGGCGAGCACATCTCTCCATGGGGTTCAACCGACTGAAAACCGCTACACGACAAAGCACCGACCGGATGGCCGGTTAGCCAAGGGCTTCTTGGAACTTCCGGGGTTGGTTGAACGAATAAGACCGCCCCCGGAAGCGATTGTGGTGGGATACAATCAGTTGCTTCCGGGAGCGGCCCGGGCTTTCAAAGAAGATGAACGAACTTCTTTGAACGGGTAATCCTTTCAATGACCTCAAACAAAAGCGGCGTTTTCACCTCAAATACGCTCGGTGTGCCCAGTTATTCCTAAAAAATTCAGTGTCTCTTTGCCATTTTCGTCAGTTTTCTGACTGTAGAAGTCGTGATCTTGCAATCGGATTCTACGTTTCTCTGAACGTATTTTCCTTTTTCGAGAGAATATTCGAGAAATACACTAAGTTCGTTTGCATGTGCGACAAGCACTCTGTGACCGGAAACCACCGTGTCGGTTACTTCCAGATCCTGACCCCAGGCCCAGCCACCATACGAAGTGCCACCGTTCGACCTGAGGACGATTTCGAAAAAATTGCCCCCGTCGCTTTCAGGCATTTTGAAAACGAGATCCAGATTGTCTTCGTCGTCTTTCGTCGGCTCTCCCGCACCAAGCCAGACGGAACTGATATTTGCGGAGATCAAATCGCCAAGAGGATAAAATGGGGAACCTTCGTACCAAAGAAATTCCGTAATAACGGACCCTATGTCATTAGCCCTCTCAAATGGTCGTACATTGTCTCCGTACCCTGCATAGGTCCTCCTGAAGGAGATCTTACCAGACATGAATGGTTTCCTTACTATCTGATAATACGTAGTTTTTGCTATTGGCCGCGAAGCGTGATCACTCTTCGTCCCTTCGGCAAAGCTACATTCCCAATAGCGCCGTCACACAGGCGTGACTCCGTCACGGCAGTGGTGTTCTTCTGTGAGGGGAACTGTGTTAGAAAAAATTACCAGGGGGCAACGTGATGAATAAAAGTAGTTCAGGCACTAATATTCGACTACTTGGCGTTCCGTCAGTGTATTACTCGCGGAATACCCCGTTTCCTGCAAAGGGATACGCGTTGCTTGCAGTATTGTTGCTTGTTCCGGGCAACGAGCTTGCTCGTCAAAAGGCGGCTGCCCTGCTTTGGGAGGATGTCGCCCAAACCAGGGCCATGGCAAACCTCAGGCAATTGCTTGTGAGGGTGCAAAGCAGGCAACCCGAAGCCGGACCGCTCATTGAAACAACCCAGACCAGAATCAGTCTTGGGCCCGGAGCGCAGAGTTCCGATCTGGCCGCTTTTCTCCAGTCCTGCAAGGCAACCGACCTTGAAGGCATGATGTCCGGGATAGAGCAGTTCACCGGTGAACTGCTCGATGGCATGGAGTTCGAAGGTGAACAGCTGAACCTCTGGCTGCTGACCGAGCGCGCGAGCCTGAGGGAGAAACTGTTTAACAGAGCAGCAGCAGCCCTTGAGGAAACGACACGCTTCGGAGCGGATCGTGGCGGCAACATCGGCAAGATCGCTGATCGGCTTCTGGCTTTCGAACCTGACAGCCCCGAATGCTATCGTATCATTTCAAAAGCTTATGGCAGGTGTGGTGATCAGGATGGCGTCGATCGTATCGACCGGTTGATGAATTCGGTTCTCAATCCCGCTTTGCCTCGTTTGCCTGGCAATACAAGCGGCAAGCCTTCGGGAACTGTCTGGGTCGCGCCGACGGGCGTCAAACCGGTTGAGGAGCGTCCGGCAACTCCCAAACCACCGGTTCCGCGAGTTGCCTTTTCCTCGCCCCGCCACATCGATCAACATCCGAATGCGCAGCTTGCCGAGGCATTCGTCGAGGACGTCGCGAACAGTTTCTCCAGGTTCAAGACATTTGTCGTGGTCTCGCCATTCAGTACGATGCGTGACTTTCGCGGCGGCAATATCAGCAATTGGGAAAAAATTCGGTCCAACTACTCCGTGCAGAGTTTTCTGCTCCCGGGCAGCCAACAGATTTCCTTTACCGTTATCGATGACGGCACCGGGGAGATCATCTGGTCTGCGGAGTATTCGATGGAGCCGGAAGACCTTCACTATACCTTCCGGCTTCTCGCAAAAACCGTGGCAGCCAATCTCGCTCAGCAGATCGAACGACAGATGCTCGACTCCGGCCGGTCGATCAATGCCCAGAGCTATCTGCACGTCCTGCGCGGGCAGAACCTCATCAAGACCTGTAATCTGAGCATGATCCGCCGGGCTCGAAAGGAATTCCGGCAAGGCCTCACGTACGACAAGGACTTGTCCATCGCCCGCGCTCGCATAGCGCAGACGATGCAACTGGAATGGTTGCTTCTCGGGGGAACTGATCCGCACCTTCTTCACCGCGCCAAGGCGGAAGCGGACGCAGCCATCGAGATCGATTCGACGGCCGGTATCGGCTACTGGATGGCTGCGGTCATCGCGCTTTATCAACGTGATTACACGACCTCGGAAGCCAAGTTCCAGGAAGCCGAAACCTTGAGCCCCAACTCTTCGGATCTGCTCATACAGCACGCAGATGCGCTTGCGCATTTCGGCAAGCCCAAGGACGCCTGGAAGCGTTTCAAGCACGCGATCGATCTCAATCCACTTGCACCGGACATCTACTGGTGGGCGGGTGCGAGCATCGCCTTCAAGCTGGCCGACTACGCAGAGGCCGTCCGGCTGTGCAAGCAGATGGACGACGAGGAACCCGCATTGCGCGTCCTGACGGCAAGCCTCGCTCTCGACGGGCAAATTGAGAGCGCAAGACAATATGCGCGGCGTCTCATGGATGTTTATCCGGGGATGACCGCACAGGAAATCGTTCGTTTCCAACCAGACAAGAATCCAGAGAACAACAAGATCTTTCTGGAAGGTCTGAAACTCGCCGGCTTCGACTAGGTAAACCCATTTACAGGAGAAAATTATGCCTAATTCGTCATTTTACGTGATCGGAAAACGTGGTCACGGTGTTGTTTTTTTGCGGATGGATCCGCTGCGCGTGTCTCGTGTGTCGCATCAGACAATTCTGGCTTACGAAGCGCAAAATGCCGGTGTCGACGGCTATGCACGCATCGCCGCTGCTGCCCGGGTTCTGTTCGCCGAAAGCGACGGCAATCCTGAAACAAGCCTCAGCCAGGTCGAGTCGGAAGGTATCTACCAGGCAATCAAGCAGGGCAGCACGATCTCGGATGTCGATTTTGCCTTCCTTACTGATGTCGATGACAGCGATTGGGACCTCAACAGGCTGAGCTGGGCACCGATCCAGGATCCGGTTTCCAAGACCGGCTCCGGTTCTGATTCCGGTAATCCCGACACGCTTCAGGACGCCGTGCTTTCGGACGATTGATCCGGAAGGCGGCCTGACTGACAAAATCGCACCGCTACAGGAGGTATTCGCTGTGCAATCCGATCCTTTCTCTCCGCAATTCCTGCGCAGCTTCGGCATAACCAGATTGGGTGAGATCACCGGGCTGGACACGATCGGGATACCGGTCTGGTTCGCAACCAGGCCGAATTCCAGGTCTCTTTCCGTTTCCCAGGGAAAAGGTGTGACCGACGATCAGGCGAAGATTTCAGCGATCATGGAAGCCGTGGAATGTGCTGTCGCCGAACAACCGCGGCAGCACGTCACGGAGTTCGCGACGATCGAAGACATGGCGCGCCAGCAAAGGAGCGTCATTCCGTTCTTTGATCTTGCAAGGGTCAACCCGCATCAGCTCGACCCGACCCGCCAGCGTGCCTGGGTTCCCGGAACGTCCCTGATATCCGGCGAGCAACGCTTTGCGCCCTACGAGTTGGTCGGGATGGACATGCGTAGCGACATGCCATGGGACCGTCATGCCTTCCGTATGACATCCCAGGGGTTGGCGGCGCATTTCTCGATCGACAAGGCCATCGAACACGCCCTGCTTGAACTCGTGGAACATGACGCGTCCAGTGTGATCGATACCTTTGGTTTGTTCGTCAACAATATCCGGGAGGTCACCGACTACGAGGGCGCGAACGCCGATCTCGAC
This sequence comes from Labrenzia sp. THAF191a, assembly GCF_009363335.1. GTDB lineage: Bacteria > Pseudomonadota > Alphaproteobacteria > Rhizobiales > Stappiaceae > Roseibium > Roseibium algicola. The sequence goes on along the minus strand of NZ_CP045333.1, from coordinate 4,490,447 downwards.
GCCATTCTGGAGAAGGTTTCAAAAGCCGGGCTTGATCTTCACATCTACGCCCTTCCGGGACGCGTGAAACTTCCGGTCATTGCCGCTGTCATTTCGCGGCAGGTGAATGGGCCATCTGGCGTCATTTCGCGTGCTCCTGCCGGAATTGCCTGCCGGACGAATGTTGCCGAGGCGATACTCGCAGCCCTGCTGGAAGCGGTGCAGTCACGTCTGACGGACATTGCCGGTGCGCGCGACGACCTTGCGATGGATCGTTTCCAGCAGTCCAAGGATGGCGTAGCCAGGAACCAGCCACCACTCATTCCTCTTGCCAAACTTGAGGCTGAGTTTCGCCCTGCAAGGCAGTCGTCCATGGGGTGGCAGGACGTCCTGAAGCTGATGCGGGCGGCCGGCATTGAAGATGCCTACATGTTCCCGCTCAAATCGCCGGTGTCGGACGTTCACGTGGTGAGGACGATCGTCACAGGCCTTGACGCCCATTCCGGCAGCTTCTCCGAAATGTCCATGAACTCGATACTGTTGACGACGGAAGTGCTGAGCACTGCATGTTGAAACCCGTCGTTTTTGCAGGACCGAGCGTTCACGGCTTGGCCGGCGATCTTTTTGACGACCTGGACGTGTTCCCACCTGCCGCACGCGGAGACATTCTGCGAGCCGTGGGGCAGGGGCGCCGCGTAATCGGATTGATTGATGGCTACTTCAACTCCACCCCTTCTGTCTGGCACAAGGAAATCCTGGTCGCCCTAAAGGAGGGCTGCAGGGTGTACGGCGCGGCCAGCATGGGCGCATTACGGGCTGCAGAGTGTTTCGCTTTCGGGATGGTTGGTGTCGGGGCAATTTTTGCAGACTATCAAGCGGGAAGGCGTCAATCGGATGCGGATGTTGCTGTTTCGCACGCTCCGGCAGAACTGGGCTATTGCCCGCTCACACTGGCGCTGGTGGATGCGGAGGCGACGCTGTCTGCAGCTTTGCAAGGCGGGTTCATTGCAGAAAGCGCACATGATGCAATGCTGAAAGCTGCAACCGGTTTGCATTTTTCCACGCGCACCTGGGTGCGAGTGCTGAGCGAAACAGGACTTTCCGAAGCTGAAGGGGCTCACTTTCTGAAGTGCCTGCCCGAGTTCGAGCAGAGCTTGAAACGGCAAGACGCTCAAAAGCTCCTGACCAATCTGAAAGAGAACATCGAGATTGAGACGCATGATGGTCAGGACAGTTGGAAAATACAGAACACTCTTTTTCTCAAGTCACTTGAAAAAGAAATTCTCGGCAGGTGACAGCTAATGAAAATGGAGATTGTGAAAGCCAGGACCACATGGTCGATCGTGCCGGATTGTGGCGGTCTGATTGAAACGATAGCGATCTCACTACCTCAAAAGGTCTTTGATCCCGGCAATCCTCACGCCGAAAAGATACTCGCTGCCATCGGAAATTTGCTCAAGGCCATGCCTTCGAGCGTTTCAATCCTGGTATTTGCCGATGCATTTAACGAGACGGCTGCAAGAAGCTGGATCGAAAAACAGACCGAATGTCGCTATGACATTGTCCTGGCAGGCGCTATGCCGCTTGAAAGTGCAGATATCTGGGCACAGGATTCCATCCTGGTACAAATGCGAGGCAACGACCTGCGGATTGCCGCTCCAGCATGCGACTGGCCCAGGGGTATCCTGCCGGGGTTACTGGCCGAACACCTCTCTGTCGCCTGCCACGATCTGCCACTCTTTTTGCCGGGTGGGGACCAGATCGTTGGGGAGGGCTTTCGCCTCATCGGTCACACAAGCCGGTTGAGATCAGCCTCCGGCAAGTATGGCGGTGACAGCACTTTGCTTGCCGCAGATCGGCGTATCGGTGAACTCGATAACAGGCCTGTCTGCTATTGGGGATACCGAAGACAAGACCTGTTCGAAAAGCCCTCCGGCGACTCTCAAGAAAGCAGGGCCGGCAAGAACACTGCAGTTTCGAACCGTGAGGGAGAACTGGACCGGCAAACAGCGAATGATCTGCTCGTTGACCTTCCATTTTCTCATTTACGGCCGGATCTGGTTACGACCATTGAGCGGTGCGAAAGCCATGTCGACAGATATGTTTCTCCAACAGGTTTGCGCCACAACGGCAAGCACCTGCTATTGCTGGCAGACCCGGTTGGCGTGGCTCCAGAAGCCATCAGCAAGGCAAAGCGGGAAAAGAGACTTCTCGATGCATCGGAACACTGGTTGAGGGACCAGGGTTTCGAAATCATCCGCAATCCAGTTCCCTTTGGGGTCGACGTAAAGAACGCCGTCAGACCGCGGCTCTACAACAACGTTCTTCTGGAAAATGCGGTGCGAGGGGAAAATGGCAAACCAATCATGTGGTTGCCATGCTTCGGTGAAGACCGCAGGTTTACGGAATTCGATGTGGAGAACGCCAGGATCTGGAAGGGTCTCGGCTTCGATCCCAAGCTGGTCTTCGGCTGGGAAAGCCTTGCCCACGCAAACGGCGCACTGCGCTGTGCCAGTAAGGTAATCAGACGGCAAGCAACTTGATCGAACGGACCTAGATGTAAACCGACACGGACAGGTGCGTCTTCAGCATCTGGCTAGGTTTTTTCAGAAGAAGAAGTTGGCTTGGGATACTGGATTCGACCCTGAACCAACGAAGTTGAGCCCCCTAAACGTTCTCCGACGTGTATACCTCGAACCCCAGAGTGACGCTCTGCGCGCCGACATCCGAGCCCGTGCGTTTGGCCTTTACGAGGGCTGTGATCGTTTCGCGGGCTACTTCCTTCATCGGGTGGCAGATGGCCATGGTCAGGACGCCGTCGATCAGGGCGGTTCGGGTCACGTCTATCAGTTCATAACCTACGCTGACGAAATCCCTGCCCGGATTGATGTCGCGCAGGGCAGCGACAGCGCCGGTGATACCGCCGCCGGAGATGAACAAGCCGCACATGTCCGGGTGCTCCTGAAAGAGCTCCTCGGTCATTTCGCGCGCCACGGCTGCGGATTCAAAGGTTGAGCGTGGTTCCAGCAAGGTGAAGCCGGAATTGTGTTCGCGCAGATATGAGCGGAAGCCACTTTCGTTGAGGTCCTGGTTTCTGTAACGGTGGTTGCCGACAAGGATGCCGATCTTGCCACGTTCACGGCACATCCTGTCAAAGGCCCAGGCCGCGGTCCGTCCGACCTTCCAGTGATCGAGGCCGATATAGCCGACATTGCCGCGGGCGGAGAGCGGCGCGACAAGCCCACAGACCGGTGTACCCGCGCGCAGCACCGTATCGATCGCCTCTGAAACCAGCGGGTGCTCCGCCGCCACCAGGGCAATAGCGTCGCAATCGCCGGAGATCGCCAGAAGCCGGTCGGCGACGTTGTTCGGGGACAGGTCGTCGAGAAACTCCACAACCAGCTCCACCCGGCCGTCCTGGTAGTCTTCTGCTGCCTCGGTAAGCACAGCGCCGAGATCGCGATAGAAGGACCGGTTGCCCTGTTGCAGCAGGATGCCGAGGCGATGGACTTCGGCACTCTCGCGGATTGAGTAGTCGATGGTGCCGAGACCATAGAAGCCGATGCGCTCTGCGGCATGCCGAACGCGTTCTCTTGTTGGCTTGCGTACCGAAGAGGCATCGCTCAACACCCGGTTCACAGTCGAGACGGAAACACCCGCGGCGTCCGCCAGATCCTTGATCGTTGGTCGTGTCATGATGTTTGGTTATCTCATTTTGTCTCATTATTCTATATCATTGAAACAATTTGGTATGAAATAAATATTCCATTCTGATGCGTATTGATTATTTTTGTGTCATTCAGGCATCCTCCTGTCAATCCGGTGCGGCGCTCCAGCGGCGTCTCAGACATCGGTCGGGAGGAAAAATGGACGATCTCAAATACGGGACCCGCGACAAGCGCGGTAACTGGTCGCCAAACGCCTTGGCGCAGATTGCACCGTTCTGGAGGGGCAATTTCAAGGAGATCGGCCATTGGTTCCTGGAGTATCTGTGGCCGTGGAATGCCTTCCACATGGCGACGGCCTTGCTTTACTGGTTCTTTGTCATCCCCGACGTCGCAACTCTGAAGACACTGTCCTGGGGATGGGCGCTGTGGCTGTTCGCGGTAAATGCAGTCTGCATCTTCGTCATGTACGGCGCGGTCGAGCTCTTCTACTACGTAAAGCGCAAGCAGGGCACTCGGTTCAAGTACAATGCCAAGTTCCCGTCGGAACATCCATCCGACGTTTTCTGGTTCAAGAGCCAGAACCTGGACAATTTCCTGCGCACCTATCTGGTGTCCATCCCACTATGGACGCTTTGTGAAGTTGTCGCGCTCTGGGTGTTTGCAAACGGTTGGGCAACCTGGCTGAACTGGGAAGACAACTGGCTATGGCTGAGCCTGCTCGTGTTGCTGGTTCCGGCGATCCACGAAGTGCATTTCTTCTGCATTCATCGGCTGATCCATACGCCGTTCCTCTATAAACACGTCCATTCCGTGCATCACAACTCCATCAACCCGAGCCCCTGGTCGTCGCTGTCGATGCATCCGGTGGAATCGGCGCTCTATTTTGCCGAAATCTTCTGGCACCTGATCATCCCGTCAAACCCGATCGTGATGCTGTTTCAGCTGCATGGCACCGGCTTCGGCGCGATCAACGGACACATCGGTTTCGACAAGCTCGAATTGACCGACGAGAAGGCTCTCGGCAGCCATGCCTATGTCCATTACCTGCACCACAAATACTTTGAGGTGAACTACGGCGCAGATGGCCTGATCCCGCTCGACAAGTGGTTTGGCTATTGGCACGACGGCTCGAAAGAAGCCGAAGAACAGATGAAGGAGCGCTTCCGCAAGAAGAAGGAACGCGTCAATGCCAAGGCTTCCCGGTCTCGGGTTGCAGGGTGAGGGCGAGACCATGGACGATCTTCATTTCGGCACCCGTGACAAACGTGGCAACTGGCGCCCGAACGATGCCCTCAAGCTTCCCTGGAGCGGTAGGGTAACCCTCAGGGCAGCGCTGCGGTTCTTCAAGGATTACCTGAGCGGCTGGAACCTGACCTTCTTCGCCATCTCGCTGGCCTACTGGTTCCTGGTTCTGCCGTCGCAAGAAGCGATGTCGGTCCTCTCCTGGGGCTGGACGATGACGCTTCTTGCCGTGAACATGGGCGGCATCTTCTTTTTCTATGGTGCGTTTGAACTGCGCTACTACGTTCAGCGCAAGCAGGCCAGACGCTTCAAGTACAACGGCAACTTTCCGGCGGAACAGCCCTCGGACGTTTTCTGGTTCAAGAGCCAGAACCTCGACAACTTCCTGCGCACGATCCTCGTGACGGTTCCGATCGGCACAGCCGTGGAGGTTCTGGTGCTCTGGCTGTTTGCCTCCGGAGCGGTGCCGATGGTGAGCCTGGACGGCAACCCGGTTTGGTTCGTTGCAATGATCCTGGTGTCGCCGCTTCTGCATGAAGCCCACTTTTTCTTCATTCACCGCGCCATTCACTGGGGCCCGCTCTACCGCTGGATTCATTCGGTCCACCACAACTCGATCAATCCGAGCCCGTGGTCGTCCATGTCGATGCATAAGGTTGAAGGTCTGCTCTATTTCGCAACGCTCTTCTATCACCTGGTGCTCTGGTCGAACCCGTTCGTCGTTGTCTGGCAGTGGAACCTGGCAGCCTATGGCGCGGTGGTGGGACACATCGGCTTCGACAAGCTGGAAGTCACCGAGGAAACGGCCGTCAACAGCCACGCCTACGCGCACTACCTGCACCACAAGTACTTCGAGGTGAACTATTGCGACGACGGCGTTCTGCCCTGGGACCGATGGTTCGGTACCTGGCACGACGGTACGAAGGAAGCCGACGAGCGCATGAAGGAACGTTTTCGCCAGAAGAAAGCGCGGACAAGACAGCGCAACACGGAAGTGCCGGCGGAATAGCCGAGACGGAATTGCTTGGCACCTGCCAGTTGTTTCGCGACGCGAGCGATGGATCGGAAGGTGATCGAAGCAAGTTGAGAGGGCTCGCATCCGGGAGGAACAAGGGTGTCGCCCAAATGTACCAAGCTCTGAGGAGACCTGTTCGCCAAAGGCTTTAGGGAGGAGACTGAAGTGAAACTGATCAAGACCTTTGTGGTGGCGGCCGCTACCGCGATCATCGCCACCAATGCAATCGCAGCGGACATCTTCGTCATTGGTGGCAAGCCGGACGATCCGTTCTGGTCACGGGTGAAAAAGGGTGCGGAAGACGCCGGCAAGGTTGCTGAAGCCCAGGGCGGATCCGTTACCTGGCTTGGCCCGCAGAACTACGACAACCTTGGCCCGGATGCAGCTGAGTTGATCCGCCAGGCGATCGATCAGGGGGCGGATGCGATTGTTGGTCCGGACTGGGTTCCTGAAGCCATGGATCCGGCTTTCAAGGCTGTTGTCGATGCCGGCATTCCGCTCGTGATCTACAACGCGGGCGGTATCGAGGCGGCCGACCGTCTGGGTGCAATGAACTATGTCGGGGCCGTTGATTACAAATCCGGTTATGCTGGTGGGGAATACCTCGGCAAGGCCGGCCACAAGAACGGCGCATGCGTCAACACGCTGCCGGGGGCTGCCAATATCGAAGCGTTCTGCAGCGGCTTCAACGATGGCCTTGCCGCCGCCGGTGGCACCGGTTCAGTCCTGCAGCTGCCGGCGACTGCCTTTGGCGATGCGACTGCCGTTGCCCAGGCCGTGCGGGCGCACCTGTTGCAGAACCCGGACATCGACGCGATGTTCGCGATCGGCGACGGCGATACCAACGCGACTGTCTCGGGTATCCAGCAGGCTGGCAAGCAGGGACAGGTTCATGTCTGCGGCATGAACTTCAACGACTCTATCCTGGCCAACATCCAGCAAGGCACCCAAGCCTGCGCAATTGACCAGCAAGGTTACCAGCAGGGTTTCTTCGCAGTGTCGATCCTGAACAACCACGTCATGTACGGCACGACCATTCCGACCCGTGAAATTCTCACCGGTCCGGGCGTCATCGACAGCAGCAACGTTGACCTGGTCATTGCAGGTGTCGAAGCCGGCGCCCGCTAGGAATCTCAGGAACGATCGGGTCGCCCGCTTTCAGGGCGACCCAACAAAAATCAAAAAACAAACAGCGCCAGGCCCCATCGCACAACAGGCGCAGACAGGAAACGCTCAAGATGTCGACGCAAACGCAAACTCGTGGAAAGGGGTTTTCGCCAGGCCAGCTGGTCCGTCGTCCCGAAACCGGGTCCCTGATCGGTTTCGTCGTCGTCTACACCTTCTTTGCCATTCTCGGCGGACCCGTCTTTCTGGGTGCTCCCGGCTGGTCCAGCTGGCTGAACATTGCAGCAGAAGTCGGCATCATCGCGCTTCCCGTAGGTCTTTTGATGATTGCCGGGGAATTCGATATCTCGGTCGGATCCGTCGTGCCGGCGTCGGCCATGATGACGGCGATGCTGTCTGGCCACTACGATCTGCCGGCTTTCGTCGGGATCGCAGGTGGCCTCGGCGTCGGATTGCTGGTCGGCTTCGTGAACGGCGTTCTCGTCACCCGCACGCCGATCCCCTCGCTGATTGTCACCATCGGTGTGATGTTTGCGGTCATGGGACTGACGCTCGGCTTCGCGGTTCTGATCCGTGGCTCTACCAGCGTTTCCTACGTCCCGGACCCGCTGACCAAGGCACTGCTCGGCCAGTTCATCAATGGCATGTTCAACGTTGCAATCCTCTGGTGGCTGGGTTTCGTCGCTGTCTTTTTCTATTTCCTGCATGTTTCCCCACTTGGGAACTGGGCGTTTGCGATCGGCGGAGACCGCGAGAGTGCGCGCAATGCCGGAATACCGACCAGCAAGGTCACCATCGGTCTCTTCATGACTTCCGGATTTGCGGCTGCCTTTGTCGGTGTCGTGCAGGTCATGACCTATCAGACTGCCCAGGTCGCTGGTGGACAGGCCTTCATCTTCAACTCGATCATGTGCGTGGTGATTGGTGGCGTATTGCTCACCGGTGGCTCGGGTTCGATTGTCGGTATCGTGCTCGGCACCATGACCTTCGCAGTCGTCAACCAGGGCATCTTCTTCGCCTCGCTCGACCCGAACATCGGTTCGATCATCATCGGCGCCCTCCTGCTGGCGGCGGTCCTGTCCAACGATACCTTCCGAGCGCTCGCCACGAGCGCGGCGGCGAAGAAGAAGTGAGGGCTGAGCAATGGACATGATCGCAAGCCTATTCCGTAAACCCGCCACCGCCGCCATCCTGAGCCTGATCGGTGTGATCGCCTTCTACGTGGTGATCGGCGGTGTCGATCTCGGACAGCTCTTCAACGCTGCGAGCTGGGTGAACTACGCTGCGCGTATCGGCATCGTCGCGATCCCGGTTGGTCTGCTGATGATTTCCGGCGAGATCGACATTTCCATCGGAGCCATGATCCCCGCCGGCGCGATGACGACGGCGATTATCTCCGGATACTACGAACTGCCGATGATCTTCGCGGTGCTTGGCGCGCTCGCCATCGGCGTGATTGTCGGAACGATCAACGGCGTCCTCGCTGTGCGCACGACTGTGCCCACGCTGATCATCACCCTGGCTACACTGGTGGCCATGCAAGGCATTGTCCTGGCTGGCTCAAAACTTCTCACAGGCAGCGCTTCTGTACCGCTGAATGCCCCCGACTGGGCCAAGACAGTCTTTGGTCATCTGATGTTCGGCGGCAGTCATCAGGTGGTTATTGTCTGGTGGGTGATTATCGCGGCCGTCTTCTGGTTCGTGATGCACAAGACCAAATACGGCAACTGGATCTTCGCAATAGGCGGCGACAGGCAAAGCGCACGCAATGCCGGGATCCCGGTCGACGGTATCACCATTCTGCTGTTCATTCTGACCGCCACCTCTGCCTCATTCGTCGGGATGTGCCACGCAATCCTGTTCAACTCCGCACAGGTCTCGGGTGGCATGAACGACATCTTCAACATCATCGTCAGTGTGGTTGTCGGCGGCGTGCTTCTGACCGGCGGGTACGGCTCGGTCGCGGGTGTTTTCGTTGGCACGATCACCTTCGCGATTGTCACCAAGGGCATCGACTTCACCGATATCGACCGGAACTGGTCGAACCTTATCGTCGGCCTGATGTTGCTTTTCGCGGTTGCCCTGAACGAGATTTTTCGGCGCGCTGCGCTCTCGTATGCGCCCGGAGCGAAGAAACGCGAAAAAGCGCCAAAACCTATCGTCAAGGAAGCCTGATTGAAGTGTGAGGACAAGATCAGGGCACACGCGATGTGACAAGACCAAGAATTTGCCTGGCACCGACTGACGGGTTCGCAAATAACTCAGCCGAACCGGACGCAAGGACAGGCAAGGAACGGGCATCATCTGGGAGGAACTGGTGGTGCCCATATCGACCCAACACTGGAGAAGACCCCGTCAGTCGACGGTCTATGGGAGGAAGTAAAATGAAATTCGGAAAGACAATTGTAGCGGCAACGGTTGCCGTCATGATGTCAACCAGCGCCATGGCGCAGAACATCGCCGTGATCGCAGGTTCGATCGAAGACGGCTTCTTCAACCTGATCAAGAAGGGCGTTGACGATGCGACGCTGATGGTTGAGGCAAACGGCGGTACGGTCAACTATCTGCGCACCCCGAACTACGACAATTTCGGCCCGGATCTTGTAACCCTGATCAACCAGGCTGTCGCGCAGGGCGTTGACGGTATCGCCATTCCGGTCTGGGTACCGGATGCACAGGTGCCGGCCCTGAAGGCCGCTGCCGAGCAGGGCATCGTGATCATGCAGTACAACGCCGGTCAGGACGTCAAGGACGACCTCGGTGCGATCAACTATTTCGGCTCTGACGAATACGTCGCGGGTGTCGCGGGCGGCAAGTATCTGGCCGAAAAAGGCGCAAAACACATCCTCTGCCACATTCAGGTGCCTGGTGCCGTCAACCTTGAAACACGTTGCAAGGGCGTGACTGACGGAGCGTCCGAAGCAGGTGCCAAGGTAACAACCCTGCGCGTTCCGGCCAATCTCGACGGTGACGTGACCGGTACCGCGGAATCGATCAAGGCCGAACTCATCGGTGATCAGTCCATCGACGCCGTCATCAACCTCGCAGCCTGGGCATCTGACGCTTCCGCAAACGCTGTCGGCCAGATCGGCGGCAAGCAGATGATCGGAACGTTCGACATGAGCCCAGCCGTTCTGGAGCGGATTGCTGAAGGCCAGCAGACCATGGCCATCGATCAGCAGCCTTACCTGCAGGGCTTCCTGGCCACCTCGATGCTGTTCGCGCATCTGAAGTTCGGTACCGAAATCGCGACCGATCCGGTTCTCACCGGTCCGGCCATCGTCGATGCTTCGAACATCGAAAGCGCGCTGGAAGGCGTCAAGCTCGGCGCACGCTGACACTCGAACAGCCCCGGCCGGACCAAGCGGCCGGGGCAAGCCTGAACACTCATGCACGGCTTGCCGGGCAGTCCACCGCAGCACTGCAGGGACACACACAATGACCGACGCCACACAAAACAACAATTCGGTGCCGAGCCTCGACGGCTTCGACCTTCTCGGACTGTTTCGCCGTCCTGAAGTCGGTGCATTCGCCGGGCTGCTGATCATCTTCCTGTTCTTCAGCTATTTCGGCTGGGATCGTAATTTTCTCAGCCCTCTCGGAGCCGCCAGCTGGCTGAACTTTGCATCGACGGTGGGCATCATCGCCATACCGATCGGCTTTCTGATGATCGCGGGAGAGCTTGATATCTCCGTCGGTGCGATGGTGCCGGCGGCCAAGATCTCACTTGCAATTGCCGTGGGGTTCTATGGGCTGAACATCTGGGTCGGGATCCTGGTTACCTTGCTCATTGCAGGGGGCATCGGATGGATCAACGGCATGCTGGTAACGCGGACCAAAGTGCCATCGCTGATCGTCACGCTTGCGACGCTCTTCGCTGTTGGCGGCTTGACCCTGTTCCTGTCGATCCTGCTGACGGACACCACGCAGCTCGGCCTGCCAGACAGCAACACCGATGGGCTCTCGGAATTTGTCTTCGGCACCTATCACACGTTCCGGATTGGCGGTGCCGACAACGCGATCACGCTATGGCAAGGGGTGCAAAGCTCGGTCTTCATCTGGCTGCTGATGATCGTCGCCTGCTACTATTTCCTGCATGTCTCGCCCTGGGGCAACTGGGTGTTCGCGCTCGGCGGCGACCAGGACAGCGCGCGCAATGCCGGTATCCCGATCGACAAGCTCAAGATCGGCCTGTTCATGCTGACCGCAATGGCTGCCTCCCTTGTCGGCATCAGTGAAACCATTCTGTCGAACTCCGCCAGCACCACGACGCAATTCACCATGATCTTCAACACGATCATCGCGGTCGTCGTCGGCGGCGTGCTTCTCACCGGTGGCTTCGGCAACGTCCTGGGCATTGCCTTCGGCACCGCGACGCTCGCGATCGTCCAGCAGGGCATCAACTTTACGACCTTTGACCGAAACCTGTCGAACCTCATCATCGGGGTGATGCTTCTGATCGCAGTCCTGATGAACGACACGTTCCGAAACATGGCGACGAGCGCGTCGACCACAAAGAAAAAGTGAGGACCTAGCCATGTCAGACAAAACACCCGTTCTGGAAATGCGTAACGTCGACAAGTCCTTCGGCCCGATCGACGTCCTGCACGAAATTTCCCTGAAAGTGCACGAAGGAGAAGTCCTCTGCCTTCTCGGCGACAATGGTGCCGGCAAGTCGACACTCATCAAGACGCTCTCGGGCGTGCACCAGCCATCCCGTGGCGAAATGCTGATGGACGGAAAACCGGTCCACTTCGCGCGGCCGAAAGATGCCCAGGAAATGGGGATCGCGACCGTTCACCAGTTCGGCGGGACCTATCCGCTGATGTCGATTGGGCGGAACTTCTTTGCCGGTGTCGAGCCAACCAAGGGCTGGGGCCCGTTCAAGGTGTTCGACCGGAAGAAGGCCAATGAGGTGGCGGTCAAGTCGGTGCAGGATTTCGGCATCACCCGGATTACGGATGGCGACCGTCTGGTCGGTGGTCTGTCGGGCGGCGAACGCCAGTCGCTCGCCATCGCACGGGCTGTCTATTTCGGGGCACGAGTCCTCATACTGGACGAGCCGACGGCAGCACTTGGCGTCAAGCAGGCCGCACACGTCCTGCGCATTGTCAACGAAGCCAAGAAACGTGGCCTCGCGGTCATCTTTATCACCCACCAGGTGATGCATGCCATGGCGGTCGGCGATCACTTCGCGGTTCTCATTCGCGGTGCTGTTGCCGCTGATTTCCGCAAGGGTGAGAAGACCCGCGAACAGATCGCGGACCTGATGGCAGGCGGTGAGTCCATGGCAGACCTCGAGGCCAGCATCGAAGGCTACATGGAGTCTCACGAAGGCCACCCACCGCCACCGGCGGCAGAATGAAATCATGTGAAAGAAGGTTTGTCTGGCCTTCTTTCTCCTCCCGCCGGCGGCCTGTCTATCCCGCAGGCCGCCGGTAGACCTCAACGCTAAAAGCAGAACCAAGATGACAACGCGAATTGCCGTTATCGGGGCGGGCCTCATGGGTGCCGACCATGCCAGAATTGTGGCTGAAGATCTCACTGGAGCAACGCTCCAGGTTGTTTGCGATATGGACGAAGGACGCGCACGAAAGGTTGCCGAAAGCCTCGGTGCCGCAGATGTCGCCACCGACCCGGAAAGCGTGATTGCCCGCAGTGATGTCGATGCCGTAATCGTTGCGAGCCCGGACTTCACCCACGCACCGCTCAGTCTCGCCTGCATCAGGGCGGGCAAGAAGGTGCTGTGCGAAAAGCCTCTGTCTCAGTCTTCCGCCGAGTGTCTTCAGGTCATGGAAGCTGAACAGGCAGCCGGCGAAAAATTCGTGCAGCTCGGCTTCATGCGCCGCTACGACCAGTCCTATGCCGAAATGAAGCAGGCGCTGTCGACCGGAACGCTTGGCCAGGCGATCATGATGCACAACTTCCACCGCAACGTGGAAACCCCTGCAGCGGATTTCACGGCGGATATGGCGATCACCAATTCCGCCCCGCATGAATTCGATGTCGCCCGTTTTGTGCTGGGCACCGAGTATGTCGGCATATCCACCTTCGCGCCCAAGGGAGCCGGCGGAAAGGTCGGACCGGTCTTCATGGTGGTCGAAACCACGGCCGGTCAGCTCGTCAACATCGAGATCAACAACAACGCGTCTTACGGCTATGACGTGCGCGCGGAGCTGGTGGGTGAAAAGGCTGCCATTTCTCTCGCCGATCCGGTGCATTCCCGGCTCGACATCGCCCTGACGTCCCGCACTCATTACGCCCCGGACTGGCGTCCGCGCTACGGCGAGGCCTACCGCCGCCAGAACCGGGATTTCCTGAAATTCGTCGAAACGGGCCGGTTCCCCGAAATCGCATCGAGCTGCTGGGACGGCTACGCCGCAGCGGTTGTTGCCACAGCGGGCGTGGCCGCGCTGAAGGCAGGCCAAAGAGCGCCCGTTCAGATGATTGCCAAGCCGGAGTTCTACGCATGAAACTTGGGTTCGTTTCCGACAGTCTGGGCGGCATGTCCTTCGAGGATCTGCTCGCCAACGCGTCCAGAATGGAGGTCTCCGGTATCGAGGTGAATACCGGTGGATGGTCAACGGCACCGCACTTTGACCTTGCTGCCATGAAGGACGCTGAGAAGCAGAAGAGCTTCCTGAAGGCTTTTGCCGACACAGGTCTGGAGATCATCAGCCTCAACGCCAACGGCAATCCGCTGCATCCGACCCAGCCGGAACAGGGACAGTGCCTGAAGGACACAATCCGTATCGCGGGCGCCATGGGCATCAAGACCGTCTGCACCATGTCCGGCCTGCCGGCGGGCAGCGCTGCGGACAGGATGCCGAACTGGGTTGTGTCGTCCTGGCCTCCGGAAACACAGACCATCCTGCGTTACCAGTGGGAAGACGTGTTGCTGCCTTTCTGGACCGAGATTGCAGCTTTGGCGAAGGAGCACGGTGTTGAGCGCATTGCCCTGGAGCTTCACGGCAACCAGTGCGTCTACAACGTGCCGTCGCTTCTGAAGCTGCGCGATGCAATCGGTCCGGTCATCGGGGCGAACCTCGATCCGTCCCATCTTTTCTGGATGGGCGCGGATCCGCTTGTCGCAGCTGAAGCCCTCGGCGACGCGATCTATCACGTCCATGCCAAGGACACGCTGCTGAACGCACCGGTTCAGGCTGTCACCTCGCTGCTGGAAAACGGCAGCCTGATGGATATTCCGGCACGTAGCTGGTCCTACATCACGCTCGGCTTCGGCCATGGCGAGGAATGGTGGCGGCAGTTCTGTTACCGACTGAAGATGGCCGGCTACGACGGTTGGCTCTCCATCGAGCACGAGGATGTTCTCCTCAACTCTCTGGAAGGGCTTGAGAAATCGGTCGTGCTTCTGAAAGGCGTGATGCCGGTTTCTCCGTCCGACTTCAAGCCGCAGGAGATCTGAGAACGATGCGGACCCGTGACTACAGCCTCGTGGGACCGGACGCCGACCGCGCCGTAGCGGAAGGCCTGGTCACGATGAACTGGTACCGGACCCCGGTGCCCAAGAAGCGCATGAAGGCGTTGATGCAGCGCGCCGACCAGCCCGCAATCCGGGACACGGTTCTGCTTTTTGCGCTGATGATTGGCTTCGCTGCTGGCGGGATCGCTCTTTGGCCAAGCTTGTGGTCGATCCCGTTCTGGCTTGCCTATGGTGTGCTCTATGGCTCTGCCATGGACAGCCGTTGGCACGAATGTGGTCATGGCACCGCTTTCCGCACCCGTTGGATGAACAGGCTGGTCTACCAGATCGCCTGTTTCTGCATGATACGCGATCCCCATTGCTGGAAGTTCAGTCATGCCCGGCATCATTCCGACACGATCATCGTTGGCCGGGATCCGGAAATCGCGATCATGCGACCGACGGACATCTTGAAGATCGTCGCCAATCTGGTTGGCCTGACCGACGTCTGGGACGGCCTGAAGCGGATGTGCGTCCACGCATCGGGGCGGATCCTGCCGGATGAAGCGACCTACATGCCGGAAAGCTCCTACAGATCGGTCATCATGACCGCTCGGATCTGGGTGTCGATCTACGCCGCCACACTTGCCAGCGCAATCGCGATGGGGTCGATCCTGCCGCTCATGCTTATCGGTCTGCCCAGGCTTTTCGGTTGCTGGCACATGGTGATGTGCGGCTGGCTGCAGCATGGCGGGCTGGCAGACAACGTCACGGATCATCGCCTCAATAGCCGAACGGTCCTGATGAACCCGGTCAGCCGCTTCATCTACTGGAATATGAACTACCACGTGGAACATCACATGTTTCCGCTCGTTCCCTACTTCCGCCTTCCCGAACTTCACGAGGAGATAGCGTTCGATCTCCCCAAACCCTGTCGGTCGATTGCCGCAGGGTTCCGCGAAATGTGGCCGGCGCTGCTGCGCCAGCGCACCAACCCGGACTTTCACATTCGGCGTCCTCTGCCAGGCTCCGCCGCACCTTATCAAGACCACCCGCCTGCGACCGTTTCCGCAGCTTGAAAAAACACGAGGGATGACACCATGAGCCAATGGATTGATGCCTGCTCCGCCGATGACATCGACGCAGAGGAAGCCATCCGGTTCGATCACGCAGGCCGGACCTTCGCGATCTATCGCAATGACAAGGACGAATACTACTGCACCGACGGCTTGTGCACTCATGAGGACGTACACCTGGCGGACGGTCTGGTGATGGAAAACACCATCGAGTGTCCCAAGCATTCCAGCATTTTCGATTTCACCACAGGCGAGGTCGAAACCCCACCTGCCTGTGAAAACCTCCATACCTACCCGGTCAAGGTCGAAGATGGCCGGGTATTGATCGAGATCTAGTTCGATGAAACAACCCTTCACACTGGCCGCCTGTGCGGAAATGATCTGGCGCGACAAACCTATGGAATGGCGCTGCAGACACCTCACCGAACTCGGCTTTGGTGTCGGCCTGTGGAACTGGCCGGACCACGACCTGGATGCGCTGGAGAGATCCGGTGCCACGTTCACCATCATGAACGGCTATCTCGAGGGGCGTCTTGCGGACAATGAAGGTGCCGACACGCTGCTGCGCTCGGCGCGAGAAACGGCTGCAATCGGCAAGCGGCTCGGCGTGCACCGGCTCAACCTTCACGGAACGGGCCTGGGGGACGGTGGCATACCGATCGCGCAAACGGATGTTGTGACTGGGGCGATGTGGCTGAAGGCCAGGGACACGCTCAACCGTATCTGCGACCTTGCTGAAGAGGAGGGGGTGGTTTTCACGCTGGAAAACCTCAACCTGCTCGATCATCCGGGCTGCCCATTCGGCACGACTGAAGACGTGCTCGCGCTGGTTTCTGCCGTCGACCGTCCACAACTCCGCATCAATCTCGACCTCTATCACACGCAGCTCGGGGAAGGGGACCTGATCCGCTGGTGCGAGAAGTGCCTGCCGTGGATCGGAGAAGTGCAGGTAGCAGACAATCCGGGCCGGTGCGAACCGGGCACGGGCGAAATCAATTATGCCGGCGTTGCCAAGGCGTTGAACGACATGGGCTATCGAGGTCCGGTCGGTCTGGAAGCCTTTGCCGCCGGCGACCCGGAGAAGGCGCTTCATGCCTTCCGGTCAGCATTCACGGTGTAAGTCATGAGCGGTATCGTCATCATTGGCGCAGGCGAATGTGGTGTACGGGCAGCCTTCGAGCTGCGAGGCAAGGGCTATGAAGGCTTGGTCACATTGATCAGTGCCGAAGCGGTGCTTCCCTATGAGCGGCCGCCGCTTTCAAAGGATCGGTTGCTCGAGCCCAAGCTGATCAGAAGCCAAGAGGCCTATACGGACAAGGCCATCGATCTTCGACTTGGTGAGCAGGTCGAGGTGATCGATACAAATTCCAAAACAGTGAGCCTCACTGGTGGTGAAATACTCGGCTACGACAAACTGCTGATCGCGACCGGGGCCCGACCCCGGGTTTTTCCGGGCATGGAGAATTGCCTGACGCTGCGCACTATGGACGATGCCCGCACTATCCTTTCCCGGTTTGAGCCGGGCAAGCGGGTCGGGATCATTGGCGGTGGCTTCATTGGTTTGGAACTGGCAGCGACCGCCCGGCAGGCCGGGGCAGATGTCATGGTGCTAGAGGCGGCGCCCCGGCTCATGGGCCGGGCCGTTCCTGAGGCGATCGCCGAGGTCGTGCATGGGCGGCACCTGAGCGAAGGTGTCGATTTGCGCACAGGGGCACAGGTCGCTTCTGCGGATACCGGGTCGATCACGCTCAAGGACGGCACCAAAATTCATTTTGACCTCGTGATCGCTGGAACCGGCGCCTTGCCCAACACTGCACTGGCAGAAGCGGCAGGTCTTGAAGTCGACAACGGTATTCGGGTCGATGCCTGTTTCAGGACATCAGCCAATGACGTTTTCGCCGCTGGTGACTGCTGCAATTTCCCTTGGGCAGGAGCAAATGTACGCCTGGAAAGCTGGCAGGCGGCCCAGGAACAGGGTGCACATGCCGCCGCAGCGATGCTGGGTGAGACATCGGACTACGCACGCATTCCCTGGTTCTGGTCGGACCAATACGATCTTTCCCTCCAGGTTGCCGGTCTTTTCGATAGTTCTTCCGCCTCGGTGCGCCGGAACATCAGCGACAACGCCTTCGTGCTGTTCCAGGCCGATGCCTCAGGCCGCCTGATAGCTGTCGCCGGTATCGGCAGCGGCAACGCGATCGCCAAGGATATCAAGCTTGCGGAAAAGCTTATCGACCGGGGCGCTTTGCTCGATGAAAGCGCCTTTTCCGATCCCACCGTCAATCTCAAGAGCCTGCTTAGGGCCGCCTGAGCACATAGCCCAAGAAAAAGGGGAATTCCCGTCATGGACCGCAACAGAACCACAGTTGCCGATATCCGCGCGAAAAAGGCCGCGGGCAAAAAGCTCTCCATGCTCTACGTCACAACGCTGGAAGAGGCGGCGGCGGCCGATGAAGCCGGTATCGACATGCTGTCGATCGAGGGCAAGTATTTTTCACCCGAGATGCGCAAGGCAGCCGGCCGCTGCTTTGTCCAGGTCGGCCTACCTTATGGCGGCTGGGGCACGTTCGACGGCCGCCACCTGGCAACTGCGGAAGACTATCTCCAGGCAGCTTATCACTTCACGTCGATGGGGGGAGACTGCTTCTATTGCGCGGCTTCCTTCGATGTCCAGAAAGTACTTTGCGACAACCATATTCCTATCGTCGCCCATGTCGGGCTGATCCCGTCCTACATCACCTGGACCGGTTTCCGGGCCGTCGGCAAGACAGCCGGAGAAGCCGCGTCTGTCTGGCAGCAGGTCCAAAAGCTGGAATCCATCGGCTGTTTCGGAGCCGAACTGGAAGTCGTTCCCGACCGGGTCGGGGCATGGATATCCGCAAACACCTCGATGATCATGCTGGGCATGGGAGCCGGCCCCGGCGCAGATGCCCAGTATCTCTTCACGGAAGACGTTCTCGGTCATACCGCAGGTCACAAACCGCGTCATGCCAAGACCTATCGCAACTTCGCGGTCGAATTTGAACGTCTGCAGAAGGAGCGTGTCGCCGCCTTCAAGGAATTCATCGGCGATGTTCATTCCGGCGCCTATCCGGCATCCGAGCACACTGTCGCGATGGCCGATGCGGAATATGACACGTTTCTCAAGACGGTCAGGAGCTGATCTCATGCTGGAAGCGGAAACAAGAGTGGACCGTCCGATGCGCATCGGTCTGGTCGGATATGGCACCGGCGGCAAGCACTTTCATGCACCTTTCATGATGGCCGCCGAGGGTGTGGAACTGACCGGCATCGTTGCGCGGGCTCCCGCGACCATCCAGTCGGTCCGGGAAGACTTTCCGGATCTTCCGGTCTTTGCAAGCCTCTCCGACATGATCGCGGCCGGTGGCATCGACGCGGTAACGATCACCACACCGCCACAGACAAGGCGAGATCTGGTACTGGAGGCAATTGAAGCCGATCTTCATGTCATCGCCGACAAGCCCTTCGCGCCTTCTGCGGTAGGGGCGCGGGAACTGGATGCCGCCGCGAAAGCAAAAGGCGTTGTCCTGGGTGTTTTCCAGAACAGGCGCTGGGATTCAGATATACAGACGCTGGCAAAGGTCATTCGTGACGGCAGCCTCGGCAAGATCTGGCGGATCCACTCGCGCATGGATTTCGACGATCCGGCGACACTGGAAGCGGGACCTGCCGGGGGATTGCTGCGCGACCTCGGCAGCCACCTGGTCGACCAGATGCTGTGGCTGCTGGGGCCTGCGGTTACCGTCGATGCCCAGCTCGACTTTGTCGACCTGCCTCAAGGCAGGACAGACGCCGGCTTCACGATCACGCTCCGGCACGAGAGTGGTACGCACTCGCATATCTCCGCAAGCAAGCTCAATCACCTCAACACGCGCGAACTGCGCGCCTATGGCGATGCGGGCGGCTACGTCGCGCAAAGTATGGACATACAGGCCCAGTCGATCTTTGCCGGCAAGCGACCAGTCAACAATCTGAAGGACTGGGGCTTCGAGCCTCCGGCCAACTGGGGGGCCTTGCGCACCGCAAAGGGTGTTTCTCCGGTGAAATCCGAGCAGGGCCGCTACCACGATTATTACGAAGCCTTTGCCCACGCTGTTCTCGGCGGTGGTCTGCCGCCTGTCACAGCCGAAGAGGGCACCAGAACGCTCGCAGTGCTCGATGCCGCAAGACAAAGCGCCGCAGAAGGCCGGTCGATCTCTCTTTAGTCGCCGTATCAGGCGCACAGGTCGTTGAAAGGACCCATGAAAATGCTGAAAGTTGGTCTTCTCGGGGCGGGACGCATCGGTCAGGTGCACGCTGCCGCCATTGCCGGGCATCCGGGCAGTGCGCTGGCCGCTATATCCGATGTGAACATGCCGGCAGCCGAAAGCCTTGCCGAGAGATACGGTGCCAATGCCTGCAGCTCGGAAGACATCATTGCCGACAGCAGCATCGACGCCGTTCTGGTCGCCACCTCGACGGACACGCATTCGGACCTTATCGAGGCAGCAACCGCCGCTGGCAAGGCGGTCCTGTGCGAGAAGCCGGTCGATCTCAGTCTGGCACGAGCCCAGGCGTGTCTTGAGGCCGCGACGGCGAGTGGCAAGCCCGTGATGATCGGCTTCAACCGCCGTTTCGATCCGAATTTTGCAACGTTGAAAGCGTCTTTCGAGGCTGGTGACATTGGCAAGGGGGAAATGCTGGCCGTCACCTCCTTCGATCCCGCTCCCCCGCCTGTTGCCTACGTGAAAGTCTCCGGCGGTCTTTTCCGGGACATGATGATCCACGATTTCGACATGGCCAATTTCATCATGGGCGCGTTGCCGGTGACGATCTCGGCAGTCGGGACGTCGATCGTCGACCCCGAGATCGGTGCCGCCGGCGATGTCGACACGGCCATCGTCACCATGACCTATGCCGACGGTCGTCTCGCCGTCATCCGCAATTCTCGCCGTGCTGTCTACGGCTACGACCAGCGTGTCGAATTGCTGGGATCGGACGGCCTGCTGCAAGCGGAGAACATGCTGGAAAACACGGTAGTTAAGTCCACGGCTGCCGGGGTCTCCAGTGCCAAGCCGACCTACTTTTTCCTCGAACGTTACATGCCTGCCTACAAAGCCGAGTGGGCTGCCTTCGTGGAAGCCGTGACCGGCGGCAAACCCTTGCCCGTGACGTTGCAGGACGGCGTTGCCGCGCTTGCCATGGCGGAAGCGGCAACGCTCTCCGCCCGCCAGGGCACACCCGTCAGCCTCGACAGCGTCTACCCGTAATAAGGGGCGGGCAGCTCCGGCTGCCCATAGTCCCGCCAGGAGTTCATGTAAGAAGATGACCCGTTTCGCCCTTCGCGTTCAGTGCCGCTCGACCCGCGGGATCGTGTCTGCCATTTCGACCTTTCTCGCCGGGGAGGGGTGCAACATCACCGACAGCGCCCAGTTCGACGACGTCCATACCGGCAATTTTTTCATGCGTGTCAGCTTCCGTTCGGAAGAGGGACGCAGCCTCGATGAACTCCGCCAGGGCTTTGCCGCCATCGCCGGCAAGATGGGCATGGAGGCAGAATTCTTCGACGAGGACGTCAAGCGCAAGGTCATCATCATGGTCTCGCGCTTCGGTCACTGCCTGAACGATCTTTTGTATCGCTGGCGCATCGGCGCACTTCCGATCGACATCGTCGGCGTGATTTCCAACCACATGGATTACCAGAAGGTGGTCGTGAACCACGACATTCCCTTCCACTGCATCAAGGTGACCAAGCAGAACAAGCCCGAAGCGGAGGCGCGCATCATGGATGTGGTGGAAGAAACCGGTGCCGAACTGGTGGTTCTTGCCCGTTACATGCAGATCCTTTCGGACGACATGTGCCGCAAGATGTCCGGGCGGATTATCAACATTCACCATTCCTTCCTGCCGTCCTTCAAGGGTGCCAATCCCTACAAGCAGGCGTTTGATAGGGGCGTGAAAAACATCGGTGCGACTTCTCACTACGTCACGGCGGATCTCGACGAGGGTCCGATTATCGAGCAGGACACGATCAAGGTTACCCATGCCCAGTCGCCGGACGACTATGTCTCGCTTGGTCGCGATGTCGAGGCACAGGTTCTTGCCAGAGCGATCCATGCCCACATCCACGGCCGTGTGTTTCTGAACGGAGACAAGACCGTCGTCTTCCCTCCGTCGCCCGGTTCCTTTGCTTCCGAACGCATGGGCTGACGATGGCCCAAGAACAAGAGAACGCGTTTTAAAACGCGAGAGGATTGCCCCATGACCCAGAAGAAACTCGATGTCATTACCATTGGACGATCCAGCGTCGATCTCTATGGCGCCCAGATTGGCGGGCGTCTTGAGGACATGGGCAGTTTCAACAAGTATATCGGCGGCTCGCCCACCAACATTGCGTGCGGCACGGCGCGGCTTGGCCTGAAGTCCGGCCTGATCACCGCCGTCGGTGACGAGCATATGGGGCGGTTCATTCGTGAAGAGCTGGAGCGGGAAGGCGTCGATACGCGCGGGGTCAAGACTGATCCGGACAGATTGACCGCACTCGTGCTGCTCGGTATCCGCGATCAGGAACAGTTTCCGTTGATATTCTACCGCGAGAATTGCGCCGACATGGGACTGACGGAAGACGATATCGATCCGGACCTCATTCGCGATGCCCGTTCGGTCGTGGCAACAGGTACCCATCTCAGTCACCCGCGTACGGAAGCCGCTGTCCTGAAGGCTCTCAGTCTTGCCCGTGAACATGGTCTGCAGACCGCTCTGGACATCGACTACCGGCCGAACCTCTGGGGTGTCGCGGGGCATGGCGACGGCGAAAGCCGCTTTGTCGAAAGCGCCGCCGTCACCGCCAAGCTGCAGTCGACGCTACATCTCTTCGACCTGATCGTCGGCACGGAAGAAGAATTCCACATCGCGGGTGGCTCGACCGATACGGTGGAAGCCCTTCGGGCGGTGCGCAAGGTCTCCAACGCCGCCCTTGTCTGCAAGCGTGGTGCAAAAGGCGCAGTCGCCTTCACCGGCAAGATCCCGGACGATCTTGACGACGGCATTTCCGGACCAGGCTTCCCGATCGAGGTCTTCAACGTGCTTGGCGCAGGGGACGGTTTCATGTCCGGTCTCCTGAAAGGCTGGCTCGATGGCGAGGACTGGCCGGTGGCGCTCAAATACGCCAACGCGTGCGGCGCCTTCGCTGTGTCCCGCCATGGCTGCACGCCCGCGTATCCGAGCTGGGAAGAGCTACAATTCTTCTTCTCTCGTGGCATCAGGCAGCCTGACCTGCGCAACGACGTCAAGCTGGAACAGGTGCATTGGGCGACAAATCGTAACGGCGTCTGGCCGGAAATGCGGGTCTTTGCCTTTGATCACCGCATGCAGCTTGAGCAGATGGAGGGTGCCACGAAGCAAAAGATCGGCCGCTTCAAGGAACTCTGCCTTCAGGCTGCGGGGGAAGTTGCGAGCGGGCAGGCGGGCTACGGCATTCTCTGCGATGGCCGCCTCGGACGCGACGCGCTTTACAAGGCCGCAGGGACCGGGCTCTGGATCGGTCGTCCGGTGGAATGGCCCGGTTCCCGTCCTTTGACCCTCGAACCGGAGCTTGGACCTGACTATGGGGGCCTTTCCGAATGGCCGCTCGACCATGTCGTCAAGTGCCTGTGCTTTGCCCATCCGGACGACGATGCGACCACCTGGGCTGACCAGGAACAGACGGTGTTGCGGCTTTTCTCGGCCGCGCGCCGCAACGGGCTGGAATTCCTTCTGGAAGTCATCCCCTCCAAGGTCGCACCCATTGACGATGATACCACGGCACGTGTGATCCAGCGCTTTTACGACATTGGCGTCTATCCCGATTGGTGGAAACTCGAACCTTTCAAGACCGATGCAGCCTGGTCAAAGTCTGTCGAGGCCATCGAGCGCAACGATCCGCGTACGCGGGGCATCGTGGTTCTCGGTCTCGAGGCGCCTGAAGCTGACTTGGCGGCGTCTTTCGAACGGGCCGCCCGTTTCCCGCTGGTGAAGGGTTTTGCCGTCGGCCGGACTATTTTCGCGGACGCAGCGCGGGACTGGCTGGCAGGCAAGGCCGATGATGCGACCGCTATTGCGTGCATGAAGGACAAGTATGCCCGCCTCTGCCGGATCTGGGATGGCGCCAGGGCTCAATGTCAGGAGAAAGTTGCATGACCGGCACAATCCGCCTTACTGCCGCGCAGGCCATGGTGCGGTATATCTCCGCACAGATGACCGAGGACGGCGAGCGTTTCATCGACGGCATCTGGGCGATCTTCGGCCATGGCAATGTTGCCGGTCTGGGCGAAGCGCTTGAGCAGGCCGGCAATGCCCTGCCGACCTGGCGCGGCCAGAACGAACAGACGATGGCCCATACGGCCATCGCCTATGCCAAGGCCAAGAAGCGCACACGGGCGATGGCCGTCACCTCATCCATCGGCCCCGGCGCCACCAACATGGTGACCGCCGCAGCCCTTGCCCATGTCAATCGCCTGCCGGTGTTGCTGATCCCCGGCGATGTCTTTGCCAATCGGGCACCCGACCCGGTGCTGCAGCAGGTGGAGGATTTCGACGACGGCACGGTTTCGGCCAATGACTGCTTCCGCCCGGTATCGCGCTACTTCGACCGCATCAGCCGCCCGGAACACCTGCTGACGGCCCTGCCGCGCGCCTTCCGCGTGATGACCGACCCGGTCAACTGCGGCCCGGTGACCCTGGCCTTCTGCCAGGACACGCAGGCAGAAGCCTTCGATTATCCGGCAAGCTTCTTCGAGCCGAAGGTCTGGCGCATCCGACGCCCGGAACCTGACAACCGGGACATCGCCGATGTTGTCGCCCTCATCAAATCCGCGAAGAACCCGGTTCTGGTCTGCGGCGGCGGCGTTATCTATTCGCAGGCTGAAGAAACTCTTGGCGCGTTTGCGACCAGGCACGGCATTCCGGTGATCGAGACCCAGGCGGGCAAGTCGGCGCTGGCCCAGTCTCATCCGATGAACTTCGGCACTGCCGGGGTCGACGGCTCGGCCTGCGCCAACGAGATTGCCGAAAGCGCGGACCTCGTCATCGGCATCGGCACCCGTTTCCAGGACTTCACCACCGGCTCCTGGGCGCTCTTCAAGGAACCGGGCCGCAAGCTCGTCTCCATCAACGTTCAGGGCTACGACGCCCTGAAGCATGGCGCCGTCGGTGTCATCGGCGATGCGAAGGTGTCTCTGGAGAAGATCTCAGCTGCACTCGGTGCAGAAACAAAATCGGCTTTCAATCCGCAGTCCCGTGTCGACTGGCTGGCCAAGGTCGATGCCCACTGCAGTGCACGGACCGATGTGCCCGAAGGCTACCTGCCGCTCGACGCCGAGGTTATCGGCGCGGTGCAGCGGACGTCTTCGGAAAAAACCATCGCCATGTGCGCGGCCGGCACCATGCCGGGCGCCCTGAAGCTTCTGTGGCAGGCGCCGCAGGGCGGCTATCACATGGAATACGGCTATTCCTGCATGGGCTACGAGATTGCCGGTGCCATGGGCATCAAGCTGGCGCAGCCGGAGCGGGATGTCGTCTGCTTCGTCGGTGACGGATCCTACATGATGGCAAACTCGGAACTGGCGACTGCCGTCATGCGGCGGGTGCCGTTCACGGTGGTGCTCACCGACAACCGCGGCTACGGCTGCATCAACCGGCTGCAGATGGGCACCGGCGGCAACCAGTTCAACAACCTCTATCAAAACTGCAATGTCGAGGCGCAGCCGGACATCGACTTCGTCGCCCACGCGGCCGCCATGGGCGCCCACGCGGTAAAGGCGAAGAACATCGCCGATCTGGAAGCGCAGATCCTCGTCTCGAAGGACCGGGCCATTCCGACGGTGATCGTCATCGACACGGACCCGATGCACGGGCCGGGCGAGAACGGTGGCGGTCACTGGTGGGACGTCGCCGTGCCGGAGGTCTCCGAACGGACCGAAGTCAACAAGGCCCGTGAGGGCTATGTCGACGCGCTGAAGCACCAGAACCTGGTCGATTGAGGGAGAGGCACCGCAGCACACCGATCTCCTCTCTCAAGACCTCATCCTGAGGAAGCGCGTAAGCGCTGTCTCGAAGGATGGGCCGCTTGATCCTGAGCGTGCCGCCCATCCTTCGAGACGGACCTGAAGGTCCTCCTCAGGATGAGGTTCGAATATGTGATGAATCCGTTTGGGGCGCTAACTAAACCCGATCATCTGCCGCGACACTGTTTCTACCTTTCCAACGGCACGGACTGGCGCGCGACGGTGGAGACCGGTTGCGTGATCACAGTCTATTCGGCACCCGGCAAAGGCGGGCAGGAAGCATGCCGCATCGGCCCGAACGCCATCAGCCTCAGGGAGCGGGACAAGGGCATCAACACCAACTATATCAACAACTTCGACATGTAAAACGAGGCCCATTGCGACAGCCTGTGGGTGACGGAGGTTTTCACGCGTGCCGGCCACCGGTCGTCCTATCCAAGCCATCGCCATGACGAGGACGACTTTCCGCGCATCACCTATCTGGAAGAAATCTATTATCACCGCCCCGATCCGACGATCTGGTCTCGCCAAGTAAATCTGAGCGATGCATTGGAGTTCAGGCGCCGCGCCATGAACCGAGCCCTGTGGTGATCCGATTGTCTCAGGCTGAATGACAGCTTCCGGCTAAGGTCTGATTGAGAAAGAGGGACTGGAAGGTGAGGGCGCCGGCACCAGATGTTTCCGCGTCGTATGTGACTCTAAATGTCGTGTCGACGAGCCATAGCCCGATATCCTTGAGCCGGAAGGCGCTTTTGGGCACCAGTTCCGGGGACCAGTTTTGGGCATCAGTCGGTCGAATCTACTGAGAGTACGGATTTGTCAGTCCGATTATCTCAATAATATCGATGACTTGAAAGAGAGTTGGCTGGGGAACCTGGATTCGAACCAGGACTAACGGAGTCAGAGTCCGTGGGTCTACCGTTAACCTATTCCCCAACAATGCTCATATGGCGAGCTGCCAATCGTCGGTAAAGGGCGAAATGATGGGTCGCTCTCGATTGGTGTGCCGCATATACATCCATCACATTCACGATTGCAAGACCCGTCGACGACTTTTTTGTGAAATTGCATGCCTGTGGAAAGTCTCGCGAAAGACTGTATGCATTCGTTTCAAGGAAAGCTTTTCCGGCGAGGGGCAACCTGTTACAGTTTTGTCAACGAAAGACGCAGTCCCCAGCAGCGCCCCTTGAAAAACGGCGGCAGCACTGGAGATCTGAAAGGCAAAAACGTGACTCAGTCAGGTCAGGAACCGCCCGAGAAAGGGCGTCGTACCCCTGATGTGTCCGGAACCAGCGGGGCTCCCAGGGAGCCCGGGGGAACATCCAGACGGCGCCGAAAGCGCAAGTCTGGCAAGCGCCCCAAAGGCAACTCTGCGACACAGGCAAACGGTGTCGTCAACGGAGTGCCTGAAACGGACGGGCAAATTCCGTCCAGTGCTGTAACCGGACCCGTCGATCAAGCACTCGCCGCGCAGGAACAGCCTGCGCGAAGGGGTGATGGTGCGTCCACTTCCCAGAAGCGTCGCAAAAAACGGAAGCGCGGACGGGCAGCCACTGGTGAGGGCGTGCAAAACGTCCAGGCAGGCGGGCTGAACCAGGATGGTGCGGAACGACAAACTGACACCACGACGAGCCTGAAGGGAAAGAAGGCAGCCCGCAGACGCGGCCGGCGGCGCAAACAGTCCGCCAACGGAGCGGAAGCAGCACCTGTTGCAAGGACAAACGATGGCGACATCGTTGTCAGCTCAAAGACACTCGAAAAGAGTACCGGTACACCCTCCCACCGTAATCCTGATTTGCGCGTGCGTCGGGATGGTGAAAATCGCCCGTCAGCAAGCCGGAAGGAACAGGTCGACGGTTCTCGTAATCCGGCACCATATGATCGGTCTGCGGGCAGGAACAACTCTCCGCTTTATGCTGCGCTTGATCTTGGGACCAACAATTGCCGGCTTTTGATCGCCCGACCTGAAGATCGCGGATTTCGTGTGGTCGACGCCTATTCCCGAATAGTGCGCCTGGGAGAAGGTGTCGGCTCGAACAGAATGTTGAGCGATGCGGCCATGGAACGGGCAATCGACGCTCTTGCCCAATGCCACCGGAAACTTGCCGACAGAGGGGTTGCTCGCTCCAGGCTTATCGCGACGGAGGCCTGCCGGGCAGCTGAAAATGGCGCTGACTTCATCGAAAGGGTGAAAGCGGAGACAGGTTTGGCGCTCGAAGTCGTCAACCGCGAGACAGAGGCCCGCCTGGCAGTCGCCGGATGCGCTTCGCTTGTGGATCACGACGCCGATGGCGTGATTCTGTTCGATATCGGCGGAGGGTCCTCGGAGATCGTCTGGCTGGACCTGCGCAACCGATGTGGTGCGCGAGGCTATGCATTGACCCGCTTCATCCGGTCCTGGATCTCGTTGCCGGTCGGCGTCGTCAACCTTGCAGAGCGGCATGGCGGTGTTCACGTGACACCGGATATCTTCGAGGCGATGATTGAAGATGCCGCCGAACATCTGGCAGCGTTCAATCTTGCTAATAACCTGACCGAAGCAATCGCGTCGGGTAGGGTCCATATGCTCGGAACATCTGGTACGGTCACCACACTGGCAGGTGTGCACCTGGGCCTGAAACGTTATGACAGGCGCAGGGTCGACGGAACCTGGCTGGAAGATGGGGACGTCTCCAGAATGATTGATCAGCTGCGCGACATGCCTTATGAGGCGCGCGTGGATAATCCATGCATTGGTGCGGATAGGGCTGATCTTGTTCTGGCAGGTTGTGCCATCCTGGAAGCTATCCGCCGCCGTTGGAGTTGCTCGCGTCTGCGCGTCGCGGACAGAGGACTGCGCGAAGGCATTCTTACAGAATTGATGGCGGCCGATGGTGTCTGGTCGCACCGCAAAAACGGCTCTCGGCATAATCGCGGGCGCCAAGGGAACAGAACATGAGTCAGGGCAAAAAGGGAACAGGCGACCGAGGTCTCCACGTCAAGGTGAAGACGTCCGCTGGTCGGCGCGAATCCTCCACGCGTTGGCTGCAGAGGCAATTGAACGATCCTTACGTGCGCCGCGCGAAGATGGACGGTTACAGGTCGCGAGCTGCCTACAAGCTGATAGAGATCGACGACAAGCACAAATTGCTGAAACCCGGTTACCGGGTGGTCGATCTTGGTTGCGCACCGGGTGGCTGGTGTCAGGTTGCGGTGGAAAGGGTGCAGTCTTCCGTGGAAGCGCCCAAGGTGGTCGGGATCGACTATCTGGAAATGGACCACGTGCGAGGAACGACATTCCTGCAAAAGGATTTTCTGGACGACGATGCTCCAGCCGCCTTGCTGGAAGCGCTCGGTGGCCACAAGCCCGATGTCGTTCTGTCCGACATGGCGGCACCGACGACCGGCCACAAGCAGACCGACCATTTGCGCACGACGCATCTATTCGAGATCGCAATCGATTTCGCGAGACGCAACCTCGTTCCGGGAGGCTCGTTCCTGGCGAAGGTTTTTCGGGGCGGGACGGAAAATGCACTGCTTAACGACCTGAAACGCGAATTCAAATCGGTCGCCCATCTGAAACCGCCGGCGAGTCGCAAGGAAAGCCCGGAACTTTATGTGATCGCGAAGGGCTTTCGTGGAAGTGATCTTGATCCGGACTGAACCGTTTTCAAGTCGACAGGGAAGCCGGTTTGCCGAGACTGACAGGGGGAACGCCTCATAGCGGGCGTCACCCCCTTTTCTTTCTGTCACCTGCGTGTTATTGACCCGCGCCAACTTCTCCGGCACAGCCGAAGCGACTCGAAAGATGCAGGCTTTTGATCAAAGCGTGCGTCTCAGCTATTTTTTTACAAAGGGGAATTGGCAATGGCATCCTTCTATGTCCCTACCACTGGACAGCAAGCCCTGACGTTCGACGATGTCTTGCTGATCCCTGGCCACTCGGAAGTCATGCCGGGTGAAGTTGACCTGCGCACCCGGGTCACACGGGAACTTGAACTCAATATTCCGATCATCTCGTCGGCAATGGACACAGTTACCGAAGGCCGTCTGGCAATCGCTATGGCTCAGGCAGGTGGCATTGGTGTCATTCACCGCAACCTCTCTCTCGACCAGCAGGCCGAAGAGGTCCGGATGGTCAAGAAGTTCGAATCCGGGATGGTGGTCAATCCGCTGGTCATCGGGCCGGACGCGACCCTGCAGGACGCTCTTGACCTGATGAAACGGTATGGCATTTCCGGCGTTCCGGTCGTTCAAAACGGCGGAGCAGGCGGTCAGGCCACTGGCAAGCTGGTTGGCATCCTGACAAACAGGGACGTGCGGTTCGCGTCCAATCCCGACCAGAAAATCCATGAACTGATGACGAAGGACGGTCTCGTTACTGTCAACGAGAACGTCAGCCAGGATGACGCCAAGCGGCTCCTTCATCAGAACCGCATCGAAAAGCTTCTGGTCGTGGATGACAACCGGAACTGTATCGGTCTCATCACCGTCAAGGACATGGAAAAGGCGCAGCTCAATCCGAATGCGTCCAAGGACGATCAGGGCCGGTTGCGCGTTGCAGCGGCAACCAGCGTCGGGGAAGAGGGGTTTGCCCGTGCAGAACGTCTGATTGACGCAGGCGTGGACCTTCTTGTGGTCGACACGGCCCATGGCCATTCCCAGAAGGTTCTCGACATGGTCGGCCGGGTAAAAAGCCTTTCCAATTCCGTGCAGGTACTGGCAGGCAACGTGGCGACCAGTGACGCAACCAAGGCTTTGATCGATGCCGGTGCAGATGCGGTAAAAGTCGGTATTGGCCCGGGTTCCATTTGCACCACCAGAATTGTCGCTGGTGTCGGCGTTCCGCAGCTAACGGCAATCATGGATTCAGTGAACGAAGCGGACAAGCAAGGCGTGCCGGTGGTCGCTGATGGCGGCATCAAATTTTCCGGCGACCTTGCCAAGGCGATTGCCGCCGGGGCGGCGTCCGTCATGGTCGGCTCCCTTCTGGCAGGCACCGAAGAAAGTCCGGGCGAGGTCTATTTGCACCAGGGACGATCCTACAAATCCTATCGGGGCATGGGGTCCGTCGGCGCCATGGCGCGGGGGTCGGCCGATCGCTATTTCCAGGCGGAAGTACGCGACAGTCTCAAACTTGTACCGGAAGGCATTGAAGGGCAGGTGCCTTACAAAGGTGCGCTTGGCAGCGTTCTGCATCAGCTTGCAGGTGGCTTGAGGGCTGCCATGGGCTATGTTGGCGGCCGCAACATTCCTGATTTTCAGGAAAAGGCGCGTTTTGTGCGGATCTCTGGTGCAGGCCTGCGGGAAAGCCACGCCCATGATGTGACGATTACACGGGAAAGCCCAAATTACCCGTCCAACGTTTAAACCACTCGGTATCGGGGCGCTTTGCTACAGGCGCCCCGCAAAGGATCAGCATGAAAGATGGCGGACGCCTGGCGGCGGCAATTGAAGTCCTGACTGAAGTGGAAACGCGGCACAGGCCTGTGCAGCTAGCCCTGAAAGACTGGGGTTCCGCGCACCGGTTTGCAGGTTCCGGTGACCGGACGGTCATCGGCAATCTCGTGTTTGACGCACTTCGGAACAAGGCTTCACTTGGTGCAAGAATGAAAGACGGTTCGGCAAGAGCCGTCGTTCTTGCGACCTATTGCCTGGGTTGGGGCAAAGGCCTGCAGGCGTTAAGCGACATTCTTGAGCAGGACCATCATGCTCCGGCTGCATTGTCAGCTGATGAAATCGCTTGCCTGTCGCAGGAGCCTGACAGCACGCCGTCGCCTTTTGAACAGGCAGATATTCCGGAATGGCTTTGGCCGCATTTTGAGACCGTCTTCGGCGAAAGAGCCATTGAAGAAGGCCAGGCGCTGGCAACACGCGCCCCGGTCGACATGAGAACCAATACGCTCAAATCTGATCGGGACAAGGTTCTCAAGCGGCTGGCTCATACCGGGGCAAATGCAACACCGCTGTCACCAGTTGGTGCGCGCATCGAGGCCAAGCCTGATCTTGGCCGCATGCCGCATGTTCAGGCTGAGGAAGGCTACCGAAAGGGTTGGTTTGAATTGCAGGACGAGGCCAGCCAACTGGCGGCTCATCTTGCGCAAGCCAAACCTGGTGAACAAGTGCTGGACTTTTGCGCTGGCGGTGGTGGCAAGACATTGGCTCTTGCTGCCTCCATGCAGAACAAGGGTCAGCTATACGCCTATGACGCCGACCGTCTCAGGCTTGCTCCAATCCACGAAAGACTGCAGCGGGCCGGTGTACGAAACATTCAGGTGAAGGATCCGGCAACTTCAAGCCTCGACGATCTTGTCGATCAGATGGACCTGGTTTTTATTGACGCCCCTTGCACGGGGACCGGCGTGTGGCGTCGCCGACCGGACTCCAAGTGGAAGCTGGCAGAAAAGGCCTTGCAGGATCGTATCGAAGACCAGCGCCGTGTACTGGAAAGTGCGAGCAGATACGTCAAGCCGGGGGGACGTCTTGCCTACGCGACCTGTTCCGTCCTGCGTGAGGAAAACCAGGCCCAGGCGGACTGGTTCCTGGAGCAATTTCCGTCGTTCCAGTCTGTTTCAGCGCTGGATATCTGGAAAACAACTCTGCCGGATGCACGGTTCCCGAAATACGTTTCCGACCGTGGCGACATTCTGCTGACGCCCGGGTCTACCCAAACGGACGGTTTCTTCATTGCGCTGTTCCAGCGGGTGCAGTGAGTTCAGACAGTTTTTGCCGTCAGGATCTGTCCTGACGGCGCAGCCCGAGAACGTTCGGCAATTGATCGCCGTCTGTTGCTAGCATCTTCTTCGAAGTCACGGGCTCCAGGGTTTCCTGGTGTTGAATTTCCTGTTTGGTTTCTGCTTCTTGAGCGATTTTTGCAGCAGCGTCAGGACTATCTGACGAGGGTTCTTCCCTAGTTGAAGTTGCAGTGGAACTCACAGGACCTGCTTCCGTTGATTTCCTTTCGGCGACAACCAGGCCTTCGACGAGTTCTCGAATGGCCGGCTCCAGACCGTCGCCTCGAGACATGGCTGTCAGGACGGATCTGGCCTGGTTGGAATATTTGAGTGCGGCGAGGGCGGCTCCAAGTGCATTCAGAGGTTCTTTTGCAGATTTGTCGAGATCGTGCGCGGCCAGGGCGTGTTTCAGAGCTGCACCATGATCTCCAAACTTACGCGCAATACTGCTCAGCCGAACGTGGGTCTGTATTGATCTCGGAGATAGCTTCAACGCGGCAAGCGCCGCTTCACGAGCATCTTCCAGGGCGCCTTTCCCGGCGAGTGCATCGGACAACAGGTCCAGAGGGAGCGGGTCTGCCGGCGCTCGCTCACTTGCCCGGATCGTCAGTTCGATCACTTCGTCAAAGCGTTTACGCAGCAGCAATGTCTGCGACAGGCCAATGAGCGCGGGTCCGTAGTCCGGATCGGCCTTCAGCGCTTTCCGATAAGCAGCGATCGCTGCTGCCTTTTGATCAACACGCGCTTGCGTGTCTGCGAAAAGAGACAAGACAGCTGGAGTGTCCGGCAATAGCTCGACCAGGCGTCGGGCCGGAACGGAAGCTTCTTCGGGTTTGTCTTCTTTCAGCAAAACACTGGCAAGACCGTATAGGGCGTTTCGATTATCCGGTGCTTGGGAGAGCACATCAGCAAAATTTTGCCGGGCGTTTGCCATGTCACCGAGCAGAAGCTGACAGTTCCCGAGGCTCGCGCGAGCGTTCAGGTGGTCCGGTTCGGCAAACACGATGCGGCGTAACTGCGATTGCGCCTCGTCCAGATACCCGGTCTGGAGCAACGCGGATGCCGTTCTGTAGGCAATTTCCGTGTCGTCCGGCGACAGTTCCTGGGCTTTCAGATAAGACACCAGCGCCCTGTCAAGATTGCCCGCATTTTCAAGGGCTACGGCTTCTTCAAACGCTTTACGGGCAGCTGCGGTCATCTGGGTCGGTTATCCTAAAAGCACCTGCCAGCAGCTTGTCTCACCGGAGACGAAGCACGGGGGCTTATGGTTAACCTAAGGAGCAGGCGCGCGCCGGTCAAAAGCGAAATTCAGCCGTACACAGCTTGTCCGCCGGAAACATTTGCTTGCCAAAGTTACGACACAAGAAAGCCGCGGAACCGGAGTTGGCAGCAAAATCTTGTGCGGGACAGCATCGGCTGTGAAATTCGGGTTCATTTTACTCAAAAGACCGGTTAGAAGCTGGCCATGACCCAGCATCAGCGCCTTCTTATCATCGACTTCGGCTCCCAGGTCACGCAGCTCATCGCGCGGCGCCTGCGCGAGTTAAATGTCTACTGTGAAATCCATCCATATCAGAATGTTACCGACGCCTTTTTGAGCGAGTTTTCGCCCAAAGCGGTAATTTTCTCAGGTGGGCCGGATTCGGTTACGCGAGACGGTTCACCGCGTCCGCCGGAAAGTGTCTACACAATGGGCGTTCCGATCCTGGGGATCTGTTACGGCCAACAGGTGATGATGCAGCAGCTGGGCGGACAGGTTGACGGTGGCAAGATTTCCGGCGGTGGCGGCACGGCCGAGTTTGGCAGAGCATTCGTGACACCTGTCGAGAACAAACTGTCGATCCTGGATGGATGGTTTGCCGACGGGAAAGAACAGGTCTGGATGAGCCATGGCGACCATGTCAGCCGGATCGCACCAGGCTTTGAGGTATTCGGCACATCGCCAAACGCTCCCTACGCGATTACCGCGGACAAGGAGAGAAACTTCTACGCCGTACAGTTTCACCCGGAAGTGCACCACACGCCGAACGGCAAGAAGCTATATGAGAATTTCGTCCGACTTGCCGGCTTTACCGGTGACTGGACAATGGGAGCCTACAAGGACGATGCCATTGCGCGCATCCGCGAGCAGGTCGGTGACAAGAAGGTCATTTGTGGTCTGTCCGGTGGTGTCGACAGCTCCGTTGCTGCTGTGTTGATCCATGAGGCGATCGGGGATCAGCTCACATGTGTCTTCGTGGACCACGGCTTGTTGCGCCTGAACGAGGCGGAAGAAGTGGTGTCCATGTTCAGGGATAACTACAACATTCCCTTGATCCATGCGGATGAGAGCGAACTGTTCCTGGGAGAGCTGGACGGTGTTTCCGACCCGGAAACCAAACGCAAGATCATCGGAAAACTGTTCATCGACGTTTTCCAGAAACATGCAAATGAGATTGAGGGCGCTGAGTTTCTCGCTCAAGGTACGCTCTATCCGGACGTGATTGAGAGCGTCAGCTTCTCCGGAGGTCCGTCGGTCACCATCAAGTCGCATCATAATGTCGGCGGGTTGCCGGAAAAGATGGGACTGAAGCTGGTCGAGCCGCTGCGTGAACTCTTCAAGGACGAGGTGAGGGCGCTTGGCCGTGAACTCGGACTTCCCGAGAAGTTCATCGGCCGCCACCCCTTCCCGGGACCTGGACTTGCCATTCGGTGTCCGGGTGAAATCACCCGCGAAAAACTGGAAATCCTGCGAAAGGCAGATGCGGTCTATATCGACCAGATCCGCAAGCACGATCTTTACGACGACATCTGGCAGGCTTTTGTAGCGATACTGCCTGTGCGTACCGTGGGTGTCATGGGCGATGGCCGGACATACGACTACGCCTGCGCGTTGAGAGCCGTGACGTCAGTTGACGGCATGACTGCCGACTATTTCCCCTTCACGCATGATTTCCTGGGTGAGACGGCAACCCGTATCATTAATGAGGTACAGGGCATCAACCGCGTAACCTATGACATTACGTCCAAACCTCCCGGCACTATTGAGTGGGAATAAGCAAGGCTTTGGATCACTTGGACCCGACGTCGCTTGGCGGGTCTTGACGTGTGCGGACCGAAATATCGCAGGTAACTCTGCGAACGCTGGAATGTGATTGCACGAACGATTGTCGAGGCTGCATGCATTGGCGAAAGGTCAGTGATTGTGCTCGTGCATTTGCTTTTGTTTATTGCACCTCGATGGTGTGAGCGAACTGCAATTCGTTTCGATTAACTGAATATTTGCGCGCGCTCATATAAATGGTGCTTGAACTGTTGCTCGATCAGTTGCTTTACCAACTAAAGATAGGAATGATTGAAGTGAGTAAATTAACTAAAATTATTTCTGGATATGAAAATGATGGCTTCAGTCTCGGTAAAGCAGCTAGAAAAAAGAGAATTAAGTATTTTTGTGATTTGATAGAGAATAATTTTTCTGAGAAAGGCCGTGTAAAAATACTAGATATTGGCGGGACAGTTCAATATTGGAACATCCTCGACAAAGATTTTCTTGATCGCAACAACGTACAGATTACCCTTCTGAATCTTCCGGGATCTCAAGTCTTTGAGGCGGACGGGAGATTTGATTTTTTGACAGGTAACGCCACAGAAGACATCTGGAGTTACCTGGACCCGCAGGACTATGACCTGATCCATTCAAATTCGGTAATCGAGCATGTTGGCGACTGGGCGCAAATGAAGCGGTTTGCGTCAAACATCCGGGATTTCCACGGCGGTTATTTTGTCCAGACACCAAATTTCTGGTTCCCCATTGAGCCGCATTGCATGACGCTCTTTTTCCATTGGCTGCCGAAGCCTATAAGGGTCTGGCTTGTTGCTCATTTTTCCTTGGGGCACTGGGCAAAGGGGGCCAATACCGATGAGGCTGTCGAAATCGTCGAAAGTGCGCGCCTGCTGAGCAAGTCCATGTTCAAGGCGCTTTTCGATGATGCACTGGTCAAGCAGGAAAAATTCCTGTTTTTGACCAAGTCCTTCATGGCAGTCAGAGCTGACAGTGAAGAAGTCGCTTCTTGAAAAGAGACTGGATTGCTCAACTTAATAGATTTGAATACCGAACAGGCTTTCGAAAGATCGCAACATGAGCTCTCGAATTTGGTGACCTAGCGCCTTGTTGAGATTTGAGCGTGAATGAATACACCACGGCTACCGGATCTGACACCAGACTGTGCTTCTTGTGCAGCCCTTTGCTGTGTTGTCTTTGCATTTGACCGATCAGAGTCCTTTGGTATCGACAAGGCAGCAGGCGAGGTTTGCCCGAACCTGGATAGCTGCGGACGTTGTGCCATCTTCGATGACAGGTCGCGTCTCGGTTTCAGTGGATGCATTAGCTATGATTGTCACGGTGCAGGACAACGTGTGACGCAGGAAGTGTTTCACGGGCACACATGGCGGGATGATCCCGGACTTACGGAACGGATGGGAGAGGCGCTTTCCGTCCTGCGGCAAATTCATGAGAAACTGCTGCTCCTGGCAGCGGCTGAAAAACTTCCACTTGGTATTGGGGAACGACAAGCCCTAATCGACCTGCAGATGCAGCTTGCTCCGCAGATGGACTGGACGGAAGCTCGGTTGAGGGCGTTCCCGCTGGTTGAGATTTCACGAAAAGTGTCGGATTTCCTGACAGGCTTGCGTCGACATTTCGTGCGATAGGCCTGACTAAGAAGTTTGTCTCACTATCTTGCGCATTTGATACAGAATGCTGCGGCAGGATCTACCTGTAGCCGCTTCTCGGAAATCTCTTCACCGCACTCCACACAGTCGCCGTATTCGCCAGCTTCCAACCTTGATAAGGCTGCCTCGATTTTCTGGATAGTCGCCCGGCGCTGCCGCTCGGATGCCTGTGCCATCGCTTGCCCTTGGAGCGCGTCCATACGCGACAATCGACCGACAGATTGCTGATCTAGCTCCAC
This sequence comes from Labrenzia sp. THAF191a, assembly GCF_009363335.1. Taxonomy (GTDB): domain Bacteria; phylum Pseudomonadota; class Alphaproteobacteria; order Rhizobiales; family Stappiaceae; genus Roseibium; species Roseibium algicola. Next base: position 4,453,214 of record NZ_CP045333.1, on the reverse strand, counting down.
CGTGGCACGGGCTTCCCCGGACAGCTCGCTCAATGTTTCAAGTTCGGTCTTGAGCGACAAAAGCTTGATCCGAATGTCTTCAACGTTGTGTTCCGCCATCTCCAAGCCTCCAACGAAAGCATGAAGATGGCGGCCTGAATGTGCAAGGGGCAGGTGTCACCGGTTAAACGGCATCCCTTGATCCTAAAACCCGGCTAGAACGATCTTCCCAATGGTTTTATTGCTTTCAATCTTCTGATGCGCCAGGCGCAGATTATCTGCGTTGATGGGTTCAATCACTTCCGTCAACGTGGTCTTGATCTTTCCAGCATCAACAAGGTCAGCGACGTTGTTCAAAAGCTTGCGTTGCTCATCCATATCGGTCGTCTGGTACATGGAACGGGTAAACATCATCTCCCAGTGGATCGATATCGCCTTCAGTTTGAAGGGCCCAATGCTGACGTTGTCGGGATCGTCGATGAGCAGAAAACGCCCCTGTGGCGCGATCAATTCTGCAATATCGTTCACGTGTTGCTCTGTGTGCGTTGTCGAAAAAATATAGCCGGGGGCTTCCAGTCCCAGGGCTTCGATCTGAGGCGCCATCGGTTTTGAATGATCGAGAACATGATGCGCACCAAGCTCGCTCACCCAGGAACGGCTCTCCGGTCTTGAAGCAGTTGCGATAATTGTCATGTTCGTCAATTGACGAGCGAGTTGAACTGCTATGGAACCGACGCCACCCGATCCGCCAATGATCAGGAGAGTGTTCGAGCCAGCAGGAACCGGGTCATTCACCTTCAGCCGGTCGAACAGGGCTTCCCAGGCGGTGATCGCCGTCAAGGGCATGGCAGCTGACTCCGCAAAGCTCAGGCTCGTGGGTTTGCGGCCCACAATGCGTTCATCAATGAGATGGTACTCCGAGTTGGTTCCGTCCCGGGTGATGTCGCCGGCATAATAGACCTCGTCGCCCACCTTGTAGCTGGTAACGTCAGGTCCCACTTCGGTGACGAGCCCGGCTGCGTCGTATCCAAGGACGACGGGCACGCCGTTTTGCGAAGTTCGGGATTGCCGCACCTTGGTGTCGACTGGGTTGACCGCAACAGCCTTGACCTCAACGAGAAGATCCTTTCCGGAAGGCACCGGCCTTGGAAGGTCGAGATCAGTCAACGACTTCGGGTCATCAATAAGAAGCGGTTCAAAAAATCCGATGGCACGCATGCTGTGTTCTCCTGATTTGCGTACCAATCAAATTGAACATAAAATCGTTTGGCGCAAGAATGCACAATTCTAGCCGTAACTCACAAAAAAGAACCTTAGGCACAATATGGATACCGTTAGGAAATCAGGACCCAAACTGGTCAAGGACGTTTATGGCTGCCATCCGGGCTGTGCTGTCGAAGCAGCGCTCAGTTTGATCGACGGCAAGTGGAAAGGCGTCATTCTGTTCCTGCTGATGGAAAAAGATGTCATGCGCTTCAACGAATTCCAGAAAGCGCTTCCGGACATCACACAACGGATCTTGACCGCTCAACTCCGTAGTATGGAAGCTGACGGATTGATTGTGAGGACCGTCTATCCCGTTGTTCCACCGAAGGTTGAATATCAACTGACCGACCTAGGCGTCTCGCTGGAACCAGTGGTGAAGGCCCTTGCACGCTGGGGGAACGAAAACAAGACGCTCTGGCCAAAAGGGTTTAAACGGGACAGCCACCTTCAGCAGGCAGGCTGACGAACTTTCAGGCTGATGGGTTTCGTTTGTCGTTCGCAAACCGTTGAGCCTCCCTGACGCATTCGTGACTTTGTCAATTCTCAGCCCGTTGCGAGGATGCTCCCGCGAAATCCAGGGGAGAAATGCGTCATGAACCTAAGATGTTCGACAGTGCTTGCGGTGTTGTTCCTGTCCTCGGTGTTCGGAGCGTGCTCAGCACGGGCAGGTGAGGTCGAGATTGTCTCGGCAAAAGCAACCGGATCTGCAGGCTCGTGGACCTTCGCGGTAACGCTCAGGCATGACGACACGGGTTGGGATCACTACGCCGACCTCTGGCAGATCTTTACGCCAGACGGAGAATTGTTAGGCGAGAGAGTGCTCCTTCACCCCCATGTCGACGAACAACCCTTCACGCGATCCCAATCGGGCATCACGATTCCAGAGGGCGTGTCACAGGTCATCATCCGGGCCCGAGACACGGTGCATGGTGTTTCACCACAAGAATACAAGTTGGACCTGGACCGTTAAGCGTTGCCTCAGTCAGGTGCGGATAAAGGCCAAAATGCCGTCCGCAACGAATTGTACGGATAGAGCTGCCAGCAGCACGCCAAGAAGACGGGTGATCACCAATTGCGCGGTTTCTCCCAGGAGCCTTTCTATCTTGTCAGCCAAGAGAAAGGCACCCATGCAACTCAGCAGGATGATCGCGATGACGCCGCCGAGGCCTGCATAGGCAAGGGTATCCGGAGCCTGACTGGACAACAGGATGATCGCGGAGATTGCCGCAGGTCCCGAAATAAGCGGTATCGCCAAAGGAAAGATGGCGAGTTCATTGATCGTTCCATGATGCGCTTCTGATTCCATCGCCTTTTCGGCGGTTTCGGTTTTACGCGCCTGGCGCTTGCCGAAAATCATCTCGATCGCGATCAGGAACAACAGGATGCCTCCGGCGACCCTGAATGCGGAAACGGAGATGCCAAGTACATTCAGAACCGTCTGTCCGGAGGCATAAAATACAAGGAGGATGGCCGCCGCCGTGATGGTCGCCCGAATGGCGACCTTGCGCCTGTCGTGCTTGCTCATGCCAGCCGTAATTGCAAGAAACATCGGGGCCAGACCGACCGGATCAATGGTGACAAATAAGGTCGCGAAGGCGTTGATGTAGTAGTCGAGCATGGCGATTCCCGGACCGGTTTTTCAGGCGCTTTTGTCGCCTTACTATAGTGCTTTGCGAGGTGCTGGCATGTTCTCAAGCCAAATGATTTTTGCCCCCTGTGTATACTCCTCGTAAAGCATTGAAATTAAACCCTTATTACTTAGGTGGAAAAGCGCCGAGAATTTGGAGCGGCGTCTTGAATCGGATATAAAAGAGCAAGCAATAACAATGAAATGAGTGTCTTCCTTGGCTGACCAGGACAACAGCACGCCCACTGACGGTCTTCCGTCCGATATCAAACCGGTCTCCATCGTCGATGAAATGAAGCGCAGCTATCTCGATTACGCGATGAGCGTGATCGTGTCGCGTGCGCTGCCTGACGTCCGCGACGGCCTCAAACCGGTTCACCGGCGCATTCTCTACTCGATGCACGAAAACGGCTACGAGTGGAACAAGCCCTATCGCAAGTCGGCCCGCGTGGTCGGTGACGTCATGGGTAAGTATCACCCGCATGGCGACAGCGCGATTTACGATGCGCTGGTGCGCATGGCGCAGAATTTCTCGCTGCGGCTACCGCTGATTGACGGGCAGGGCAACTTCGGCTCCATCGACGGCGATCCAGCAGCGGCCATGCGCTACACCGAGTGCCGTCTCGAAAAAGTCGCCCACAAACTGCTGGACGATATCGACAAGGAGACGGTCGACTTTCAGGAAAACTACGATAACTCCGAGAGCGAGCCCGTCGTCCTTCCTGCCAAGTTCCCGAACCTCCTCGTCAACGGGGCCGGCGGTATCGCAGTCGGCATGGCAACCAACATTCCGCCGCACAACCTGGGCGAAGTGATCGATGCCGCCATTGCCGTGATGGAAAATCCGGCGATGTCCCTCGAAGAACTGATGCAGATCGTTCCAGGCCCGGATTTCCCAACGGGTGGCATGATCCTCGGTCGGTCGGGTATCCGTAGTGCCTATGAAACGGCCCGCGGTTCGATCGTCATGCGGGCGAAAGTCGACGTCGAGGAAGTACGCAAGGACCGGACGGCGCTGATCGTCACGGAAATCCCGTATCAGGTCAACAAATCGACGATGATCGAGAAGATTGCCGAACTGGTGCGCGACAAGCGTATCGAGGGCATCTCGGACATCCGTGACGAAAGCGACCGCTCGGGCATGCGGGTCGTGATCGAGCTGAAGCGCGATGCGGTTCCGGACGTGATCCTGAACCAGCTCTACCGTTTCAGCCAGTTGCAGACATCGTTCGGTGCCAACATCGTTGCTCTGAACGGCGGCAAGCCGGAGCAGATGAACCTCTCCGACATGCTGCGCGCCTTCGTCTCCTTCCGTGAGGAGGTGATCCAGCGCCGCACACGCTACCTGCTGAAGAAAGCCCGTGACCGTGCCCACATCTTGGTGGGCCTGGGCATCGCAGTTGCCAACATTGATGAAGTCATCAAGCTCATCCGCAGCGCACCGGACCCGGCAACGGCGAGAGCGCAGCTGATGGAGCGCAACTGGCCGGCAAAGGATGTTGAATCGCTCATTCTTCTGATCGACGATCCGCGCCACATGGTGCAGGACGATGGCACCTATAAACTGTCTGAAGAACAGGCACGAGCCATTCTCGATCTGCGTCTGCAGCGCCTGACGGCGATGGGCCGCGATGAAATCGAGGAAGAACTCAACAAGATCGGTGCGGAAATTTCCGACTATCTCGACATCTTGCGCTCACGGGCCAGGATCCAGGAGATCGTCCGCAACGAAATGCTTGAGATCAAGGAAGAATTTGCAACTCCGCGCCGAACCGAAATAATCGAAGGCGGGGCAGATTTCGACGAAGAAGACCTGATCCAGCGCGAAGACATGGTCGTGACGGTGTCTCACGGTGGCTACATCAAGCGCGTGCCGCTGGCGACCTACCGTGCACAACGACGCGGAGGCAAGGGCCGGTCCGGCATGGCGACCAAGGACGAGGATTTCGTCACCAGGCTGTTCGTCGCCAATACCCACACGCCGGTTCTGTTCTTCTCCTCGCGCGGCATCTGTTACAAGATGAAGGTGTGGCGTCTTCCACTCGGCGGGCCGACCTCGCGCGGAAAGGCATTGATCAACCTGCTACCTCTCGAACAGGGCGAACAGATCACCTCGATCCTGCCATTGCCGGAAGACGAGGACAGCTGGGCAAATCTGGATGTGATGTTCGCGACCATACGTGGCACCATCCGACGCAACAAATTGTCCGATTTCGTCAACATCAACCGGAACGGCAAGATTGCCATGAAGCTGGAAGACGGTGACGGGATTGTCGGCGTCGACACCTGTTCTGAACATGACGATGTGATGCTGACGACCAACTTCGGTCAGTGTATCCGCTTCCCCGTGACGGATGTACGTGTCTTCGCCGGTCGTAATTCCGTCGGGGTCCGCGGAATTCGTCTGGCCGATGAGGATCGTGTGATCTCCATGCAGATCCTGCACCACATCGATGTGACGGCAGAAGAGCGCGCCGCCTACCTGAAGCTTTCCCGCGCAATGCGTGGTGAAGCAGATGAGAACGGTAACGGCGCAGACGAAGAGGGCGTAGTTGCCGGCGATCTGCCTCAGGAGCGTTACGCTCAGATGAGTGCAGCCGAGCAGATCATCCTGACCATCTCTGAAAACGGCTACGGCAAGCGGACGTCTTCCTTCGAGTACCGGGTTACCGGCCGAGGCGGCAAAGGCATCACGGCCATGGCCGTCAACAGCCGGAATGGCGGTCTGGTCTCGTCTTTCCCTGTCGAAGACAGCCACCAGATCATGCTGGTGACGGATGGTGGCCAGTTGATCCGCTGTCCGGTGGACGGTATCCGCATCGCCGGACGTGCGACCCAGGGCGTGATCGTCTTCAAGACGGCAGCCGATGAAAAGGTCGTTGCGGTCGAAGGGATTTCCGAAGTCGATGAAGACGATGTACTCGAAGACGCCCTGGAAGGAGAGGCTGAGGGTTCAGCTGAACCGGGTGAGAATGACGCCGGGAACGATTCCGCCGAAGGCGATGAAACGCCTCCTGAAGCCTGATCTCTGATTGGCTAGGCCTGAAATCGACAACAGCGGCCAGGGTGGAACCTGAGCCGCTGTTTGCCGTTACGGGGAGGGAGGTCTGAGACGAAGCTCAGTTGGCCACGGGGTAACGGGCCAGAATTGTTTCATTTACGGTTGGTGCAGTTTTCTCGACGGTGACGAAGGAAACGTTGCGTACACGGTTCGCACCGGTCAGTGCAGCTGCACAGTCTTCGCTCCAAGCGCCCCAAGCCTGTGTTTCACAAGCCTTTGATGCCGGAATTTGCACAGCGCGGTCGGACTTGGTGGAAGCAAGTCCCTGAGTTGCCAGGCTGGTCAGACCTTCTGCCTGCGATGCTTTGCTCGGGTGCATGCTCATCATGCCAGCGGCAATCATCGTCAACAACGCAAGAACGAAAATAGCGGCCATCTTGAATTGTCCGGCCGGATCGATTGCCTTTGCCTGAAAGGCGAAAGGACGCACCGCGATAGCCGTTGCGGTCCGGTCGATTGTAGTAGTGCTCCTCATGATGCTGGCTCCTGCTCACGCCAATTGATTTCGATGGAGCCACTTTGACCCAGGTTTGCAAAGAGAGTTGTGACGGTCGTCACACAATGTCAGTTACTGGCAAAAGACGCGTTCATGCCTGCGTTCTACTTGTTAGGCAGGTGCAGGCAGAGTAAGGAAGGTGCCATGAATCGTATTGCGCTTTATCCTGGATCCTTCGATCCCGTCACCAATGGCCACATGGATATATTGCGTCAGTCGCTTGCGCTGGCGGACAAGGTGGTGGTTGCCATCGGAATTCACCCCGGCAAGTCCCCCCTGTTTTCCTTCGAGGAACGGGTTGAATTGATCCATGCTTCGGCTCGTTCGGAATTCACCCCGGAGGAAGCTGAACGGATTGATGTCATCGCCTTCGACAATCTGGTCATCGAAACGGCACGCCAGCAAAACGCCGCTTACCTGGTGCGCGGTCTGCGGGACGGCACGGATCTTGACTACGAGATGCAGATGGCCGGCATGAACGGCACGCTGGAACCGGACATTCGTACGGTATTTCTTCCGGCTTCCCCGAACGTGCGCCACATCACGGCCACCTTGGTACGTCAAATCGCGAAGATGGGCGGAGAAATCTCCGCTTTTGTGCCGGAACCGGTTGCCGAACCATTGAGATCGCGCGCGAAACCCGGCGCGTAATTCAAAGCCAAGCTCTAGACCTGAACCTTAGGAGTCTCCAGTGTCGCGCTTTCTTGCAATTTTTGCCGTTCTGGCTTCAATTCTGATCCTGCCTTCGGCCGCCAATGCCCAAGGCACCGATCCGGAAAACACAATTTATCTCGATTTGAAGGACGGGCGCGTCGTCATACAGCTTCGTCCGGACCTTGCTCCGGCTCACGTTGAGCGGATCAAGAAGCTTTCCCGCGAAGGTTTTTACGACGGTATCGTCTTCCATCGCGTCATCGACGGCTTCATGGCCCAGACCGGTGACCCGACGGGCACCGGCACGGGCCGTTCCAGCGAACCTAACCTGAAGGCTGAGTTTTCCAACGCACCGTTCAAGCGTGGCACGCTCGGCATGGCACGTTCCGCAAGCCCGGACAGCGCCAATTCCCAGTTTTTCATCATGTTCGGCGATGGCGACTGGCTGAATGGCCAGTACACCGTATTCGGTGAAGTCGTCGACGGTATGGAATTCGTCGACAACATCACCCGCGGCGAACCGCCGGCAAATCCGGACAAGATCATCAAGATGCAGGTCGCCTCGGACGCACAATAACGTTCAAGCGACTACAATTTCGAAAATACCCAAGGAGATACTCGATGGCTGAAATCAAAGACGCCGAAAACACACTTCTCATGGAAACCAGCCAGGGACCGGTTGTTATCGAACTGAAGCCGGACCTCGCGCCGACGCATGTCGCACGCATCAAGGAACTGGTCCGCGAAGGTTTTTACGACGGCATCGTCTTTCACCGCGTAATCGACGGCTTCATGGCACAGACCGGCTGCCCGCAGGGGACTGGCACTGGCGGTTCCGGCAAGAAACTGAAAGCGGAATTCAGCAACGAGAAGCACGTGCGCGGCACCTGCTCCATGGCTCGCGCAATGGACCCGAACTCCGGTGACAGCCAGTTCTTCATCTGCTTTACCGATGCACCCTGGCTCGACGGTCAGTACACCGTCTGGGGAGAAGTGATCGAAGGCATGGACAATGTCGACAAGATCAAGCGTGGCGAACCGGTTTCCAATCCGGACAATATCGTCTCCTTGAAAGTGGCGGCCGACGCGGCCTGAACCACCTGAAAGTGGCTTTAACGATGCAGCGCGGATCAGTCATCCGCGCTGTTTTGTTTTGGATGTACCCTCAGACGGTTGACCTGCTCCGCCGTCGCCAGTAAGAGCCGCTGACTGAAAGTCCGGTTGCCGCTCTGGATGGAATGGCGCCGCACCCCGAAACCTTCCAGAGATCCGTCAGTAGCAAATTACCATGCGCGTCGACCAATTCGACTTTGTTCTTCCCAACGAACGGATCGCCTTGCGCCCGGCTCGGCCACGTGATTCCGCTCGCATGCTTGTCGTTAAACCAGGTGCTGAACCTGAACTGTCCGACACGGGTGTTCGCGAATTGCCGCTGTTGCTGGAGCCCGGTGATGCGCTGGTTTTCAACGATACCAAGGTGATACCCGCACAGCTTGAAGGAACACGCCTGCGAGGAGATATTACCGCTGGCATCGGGGCGACGCTGCACATGCGCACCGGGCCGGACCGCTGGAAGGCCTTCGTCCGGCCGGCAAAGAAGTTGCAAGTTGGCGATACCGTGCTTTTCGAAGGGGTCGGCACACGGCTAACGGCGGAAGTGACCGAAAAGGGCGACAGCGGTGAAGTATTGCTGACTTTCGACCGGTCCGGACCTGATCTGGACATTGCAATCGCATCCGTTGGACACATACCCTTGCCACCGTATATTGCGCAAAAGCGTGGCGAAGACGACCAGGATCGCAAGGACTATCAGACGATATTCGCCGAAAAGGACGGTGCCGTTGCCGCACCGACTGCGGGTCTTCATTTTACGCCTGACCTGCTGGAGGCATTGAGCGAGCGCGGTATCGAACAGCACCGCGTAACACTGCATGTCGGAGCTGGCACCTTTCTGCCGGTAAAGGCGGAAGACACGGCAGATCACAAGATGCACGCAGAATGGGGCGAAATCTCCGAAGAGACCGCCGCCGCACTTCTGGCCGTCAAGGCAAGGGGAAACAAGGTTGTCAGCGTCGGCACGACATCCCTGCGGATCCTTGAAAGCTCCGCCCAGGCAAGTGGCGCCATTGCCGCCTTTGCGGGTGAAACCTCGATCTTCATAACGCCCGGCTACCGCTTCAAGGCGATCGACGCGTTGATGACCAACTTCCATCTTCCGCGTTCTACATTGTTCATGCTGGTGTCGGCTCTTTCGGGCCTGGACACGATGCGGCGTGCCTATGCACACGCTATTTCGCAGGAATACCGTTTTTACAGCTATGGCGACGCTTCCCTGCTTTTCCCGCAGGAAGGCGCTGTCTGAGGACCAATCATGACCGAAAAAACCGGCAAGACCTTCAGCTTCAAGCTGATCACCACGGACGGCGCTGCGCGGCGAGGCGAAATCACGACGCCCCACGGTGTCGTGCGTACACCCGCTTTCATGCCGGTGGGCACTCAGGCAACCGTGAAGGCGATGTACCCGGAACAGGTGAGGGAAACCGGTGCAGACGTGGTGCTCGGCAATACCTATCACCTGATGCTTCGCCCAACTGCCGAACGGGTCGCCAGACTTGGCGGACTGCACACCTTCATGAACTGGCCTCACACGATCCTGACCGACAGCGGTGGATTCCAGGTGATGTCGCTGGCCCAGCTGCGGAAGCTGGATGAAGACGGTGTGCGTTTCCAAAGCCACATTGACGGTCAGAAGTACCATCTCACACCGGAACGTTCTGTCGAGATACAGGGACTTCTCGGATCAGATATCCAGATGCAGCTGGACGAATGCATCAAGTTGCCGAGCCCCCGTGAAGAAGTCCAAAGAGCAATGGAGCTGTCTCTCAGATGGGCAGAACGCTCTCGCAACCAGTTCGAAACCATGGGTGGACCAGGAAAAGGGCAGGGGCTTTACGGCATCGTTCAGGGGGGTGATCAACCCGATCTTCGTATTCGCTCGGCAGAAGAACTCGGCAAAATGCCGTTTGAAGGCTATTCGGTTGGTGGTCTGGCGGTTGGTGAACCTCAGGACGTGATGCTGAGCATGCTAGACATCACGACGCCTGTGATGCCAGTGGACAAGCCGCGTTACCTGATGGGCGTTGGGACACCGGACGATCTTCTGGAAAGCGTGAAGCGCGGCATTGACCAGTTCGATTGCGTGATGCCGACCCGGGCAGGTCGTCACGGTCTGGCCTATACGCGCTATGGCAAGGTCAACCTCAAGAATGCCCGTCATCAAGACGACCCACGCCCGCTGGACGAGGCGAGCACCTGTCCCGCGTCTAGTGTCTACAGCAGAGCCTATCTGCACCATCTGGTGCGGGCTGGCGAAGGACTGGCGGGCATGCTGCTCACCTGGAACAACATCGCCTACTATCAGTTCCTGATGCAGGGCATGCGCGACGCGATCGAGGCCGGGTCTTTCGAAGACTTCTACTCAAAGACCAAGGAAGACTGGGCGCGCGGCGATATTGCCGCGCTGTAACCCGGCACTCTCAATCCAAGCTCAGGCTGAAACTGACTAGGCGGAAAATCCGTCCGCTTTCGTCAGATAGCAGCCGGAAATCTTCCAACTGCCGTCATCCTGTTGCTCGAAACTGTAGAGAGCCAGCCAGTTTTGGCCATTTGGGCCGGTTACATAGACTTCCTGCGTTGGCCCGAGCTTGGTCATTTTCGACCGGCCGAACGTTACGCTTTGAGGCTTGTAAACAGGTTGGTAGCCTTGCCGCACCATTTCCATGAAGAACTCTGGTGTCTGAAACCGCTGTTGCAAGGAACTGGTTGCGAACGAGAAGGCTGCCTGGGCATTACCTGTCGCAAAGGCACTCATCTGATTTTTGATGATCTTGTGAAAGGCACTGCTGTCGAGCCCTTCTTCGGCGCGGACAGACCCTGTAGCCAGCAACGCGCTGACGCCGGCCACCGCCACCATCTTCCAGAAACGAGCATGAGCCATGTTCGGTGTCTCCTTTCCTGAAACCCGATCAGTATACGGCTCGAAACCCTTTTCAGATTGCTAAAATACAAGCAAATCCTTGCGGCAATTCCTGGCAGTTTGATCTGTTTTTCGGCAGACCTTGAACTGCGAATTCTCGTGACGCATACCGACTCACGCCAAAGCCGGCAAATAGTCCTGTAAAATCAAAGGCGCCAGAGCTGGATCCCGTCCGGACAAGTGGAGCGATCCAAAAGCGCCGGTATGTCAGCGACCAGGCCGCGTTGATCTTTCAGAACGTCCTTCAGGACCTGCCAGCCGGTTTCATCTTGGAAAAAATGCCGATGCGGGACCGCAAGCACGGCAACATCCGCAGCATCAAGGTCTTCTTCCCGGGTGAGGGTGATTCCATATTCGGCGACAACCTCATCGGGATGTGCAAGTGGATCACAGACCTGAACACGTGCCCCAAACTTTTCCAGCTCCCTGATGAGATCGACGACCTTGGAATTACGGGTATCTGGCACATTCGCCTTGTAGGTGATGCCGAGGACGACAACTTTCGGAGGCATGGGCATGCCAAGCTTCACGCTTTCCTGGATGATCTTGCCTGCGATAAATGCCGGCATTGCCTCGTTGGTACCGCGACCCGCCAGAATAACCTGAGGTGTCATGCCGATCTCGTGTGCCTTGTGAGTCAGGTAATAGGGATCGACACCGATGCAGTGCCCACCGACCAGCCCCGGCTGGAACGGCAGGAAGTTCCATTTGGTCGAAGCCCCCTTCAACACGTCCCGGGTATCGATGCCCATCTGGTGGAAGAGCATCGCCAGTTCGTTCATGAGAGCGATATTGAGATCGCGTTGTGTGTTCTCAATCACCTTTGCCGCTTCCGCTACGCGGATCGACGGGGCAAGATGAATGCCGGCCGTGACAACGGCTCCATAGAGCGTGTTGAGCGTTTCGGCTGTTTCCGGGCTGGAACCCGAAACAATTTTGGTGATGTCCGCAAACCCTCGCTCGGTATCGCCGGGATTTATGCGCTCTGGCGAGTAACCAACGGCAAAATCCCTGTTGAAGAGCAGCCCCGATTCCTTCTCGAGGACGGGAACAGCGATCTCTTCGGTTGCCCCTGGATACACGGTTGATTCAAAGACAACGATGGCCCCCGGTTTCAGATTGCGGCCGACGGTTGCTGCTGCGTTTCTGAAAGGCGACAGGTCAGGTCGTTTGGCATGATCGACCGGTGTCGGCACCGCCACGATCAAGACATCCCTATCGCTCAGATCCTTTTCGTTGCTGGAAAAAACGAGCGTTTCCTGCTGCAAATCCGCGTCATCAACGGACGACGTGCTGTCCTGACCGCTGCGCAACTCGTTCAACCGGCTTTCGTTGATATCGAACCCGAGAACGTCAAAACCCTTCGCAGCGAAGGCCACCGCCACGGGCAGGCCGACATAACCCAGACCGATAACCGCGATCTTGGTGGAGTGAATGGAAGTGTCGTGCATGAGGCATCCGGGATTGGAGCAAACGGAAAGGGCCGGGTCTTTCGCAAGACCCGGCCCACTCCTAAAGGCTTCTGGCGAGCCTTTTCAAGCCCGCAGTGAAAACGATCGCAGATTATTCGGCGGCCAAGGGTTTGCGAATGATCTCTTCCATGAACGGAACCAGTTCCCGAGCAAGTTTCGGATCGTCCATGCCGAATGCGATATTGGCGCTCAGGAAGCCGGCCTTGTTACCGCAGTCGTAGCTCCGACCCTCGAACTTGAGCGACGCGAAGTGCTGTTCCTTCATCAAGGCGAGCATGCTGTCGGTCAACTGGATCTCACCACCTGCGCCTTTGCCCTGGTTGGACAGAAGATCGAAGATTTCCGGCTGTAGAATGTAGCGGCCGGTGATCATCAAATTGGAAGGCGCCGTACCGGGCGCGGGCTTTTCGACCATGTTTGAGATCTTGTGCGCATTTGCACCGAGTTCTCCGTCGAGTTCCACAATGCCGTACTGATCTGTCTGGTCTTCGGGAACTTCTTCCACGGCGATGATGTTGCCACCCGTATTTTGATAGAGGTCTACCATCTGCTTGAGGCAGCTGACCTGAGACTTGATGATCACGTCCGGCAACAGAATGGCAAAGGGTTCGTTGCCGATAATATCGCGGGCGCACCAGATAGCATGGCCGAGGCCTAGCGGGGCCTGCTGACGGGTGAAGGAAGTGGCACCCGGAACCGGGCGGTGTTTTTCAAGTAGTTCCAGAGCAGCAGTCTTGTTTCTTGCCTTGAGGGTATCTTCCAGCTCATAGGCCATATCGAAATGGTCTTCGATAACCTGTTTGTTTCGCCCGGTGACGAAAACGATATGTTCGATGCCTGCGGCCCGTGCTTCATCCACCACATATTGGATGATCGGACGGTCAACGATCGTCAGCATTTCCTTCGGCACTGCCTTGGTCGCGGGCAGAAACCGAGTGCCAAGACCTGCCACGGGCAGGATCGCTTTGCGAATGGGCTTGTTCATGTCAGGCCTTCCGATGGTCTACAAATACGAACTCAATCTTCTTTTACCCACTAATAATCACATGAGCCGTCGAATACACGTTCTAAACTCAGATCGTCCGCGGGCGCGACGTTGCAGTTAGCCCAAGTGGCAATCAGCCGGACCCTCAGGTCTATGGCCGGTTGCAAGCTTGTGCACTGCAATACTAACGCAATAACTTCGACAAAGTGATCATTTTATGTCGGGGTGAGACTACGCACTTTTAAATCGATTTAAGAGCTACCTGCTTTCCGCCAGAGCGATGTTGCGGGCAGGCGAAAAGAGCGCTATGGAACTCCGCAAGTTCCGAGATCGGACTTGTTTCCTGAACGAGTTGCTGCGCTCAAGCGGCAACCGCATGGCATAAGGTGGAAAATGACCGAGGCAAACCGCGTAGTTTCCGTTGGCAATGTAACCTTCAGCAATGATGCGCCTTTCAGCCTCATTGCCGGCCCTTGCCAGCTTGAAAGCCGCGAGCACGCGCTGGAATGCGCAGCCGCGATCAAGGAAATTACGGATCGTCTCGGAATCGGCGTCATTTACAAGACCTCATACGACAAGGCCAACCGGACATCTCTTGCAGGAAAACGGGGTGTTGGCATGGAAGAAGCCATGCCGATCTTTGCGGAAGTGAAGGAAAAATTCGGCATGCCGGTCTTGACCGATGTGCACAGCCCCGAGCAATGCGCGCCGGTTGCGGAAGTTGTCGATGTCCTGCAGATCCCGGCATTCCTCTGCCGTCAGACGGACTTGCTTGTGGCTGCCGCAAAGACCGGCCGCGTGGTCAACATCAAGAAAGGCCAGTTCCTGGCGCCCTGGGACATGAAAAATGTTCTGGGGAAAGTGACAGGTTCGGGCAATACCAATGTCATGTTGACCGAACGCGGCGCCAGCTTCGGCTACAATACGCTTGTTACCGATATGCGCTCGCTGCCGATCATGGCTCAGACCGGCGCGCCGGTTATTTTTGATGCAACACATTCCGTGCAGCAACCGGGCGGGCAGGGCGCTTCCACCGGCGGCGACCGGACAATGGTACCCGTTCTTGCGCGTGCTGCAGTGGCCGTGGGTGTAGCTGGTCTCTTCATCGAAACGCACCCTGATCCGGACAACGCTCCGTCCGATGGACCGAACATGGTGCCGCTCGATCAACTCGAAGCGTTGCTGGCCCAGTTGAAGGCACTCGACAACGTCGTCAAGGCACCGGCAGCCGCTGCAGAATAGTCAATTTCAGCCGCGCCTCGTGTGCGGCTTTCCTTTGTGGGGCAAGAGCTCCGGAAAAACGCCGGTGCTCCGGCTTCCAAACGGCCGGAATTTCTCCGGCAGACCGTCAATTCAGGTGCATGCGACAAGGGAGTTCTTTCCATGACCGCCATTATCGATGTTATCGGCCGTCAGATCTTTGACAGCCGTGGTAACCCGACCGTAGAAGTCGACGTTTTCCTGGAGGACGGTTCCTTCGGCCGGGCAGCCGTTCCGTCCGGAGCTTCCACCGGTGCACACGAAGCTGTCGAACTGCGCGATGGCGGCGACCGCTTCATGGGCAAGGGTGTCCAGAATGCAGTTGATGCCGTGAACGGAGAAATTTTCGAGACAGTTGGCGGTCTGGACGCTGAAGATCAGCTTCAGATCGACCAGGCCATGATCGATCTCGACGGTACACACAACAAGTCGCGTCTTGGTGCCAACTCCACTTTGGGCGTATCGCTTGCTGTAGCCCGCGCCGCTGCCCAGGCGTCCGGTCTGCCGCTCTACCGCTATGTCGGCGGCACGTCTGCGCGCACGCTTCCGGTTCCCATGATGAACATCATCAATGGCGGCGCGCATGCCGACAATCCGATCGATTTCCAGGAATTCATGATCATGCCGGTTGGCGCCGAGTCCCTTGGCGATGCCGTGCGCATGGGTTCTGAAATTTTCCACACCTTGAAAAAGGCACTGAACGCAGCCGGCCACAACACCAATGTTGGCGACGAAGGCGGCTTTGCTCCCAATCTGGAATCGACCGACGCAGCTATCGGCTTCGTCATGAAGGCGATCGAAACTGCTGGATACAAGCCAGGTGAAGATGTCTTCCTGGCACTGGACGCGGCATCGACCGAGTTCTTCAAGGACGGCAAATATGTGCTGGAAGGTGAAGGCAAGACGCTGGCTCCTGAGGAAATGGCAAAATATCTCGCCGACCTCGTTTCCCGCTACCCGATCATCTCGATCGAAGACGGTCTGGCAGAAGACGATTGGGACGGTTGGAAAGCGACGACCGACCTTATCGGCAATAAATGCCAACTGGTCGGCGACGACCTCTTCGTCACCAATTCCGAGCGTCTGCGCAAGGGTATCGACCTCGACGTTGCCAACTCGATCCTGATCAAGGTCAACCAGATCGGTACGCTGTCCGAAACGCTGGACGCCGTCGAGACCGCACACAAGGCTGCCTACACCGCTGTTATGTCCCACCGCTCCGGCGAGACCGAGGACAGCACCATTGCTGACCTCGCGGTTGCCACCAACTGCGGCCAGATCAAAACCGGTTCACTTGCACGGTCCGACCGGCTCGCAAAGTACAACCAGCTCATCCGTATCGAGGAAGAACTGGGCGCACAGGCGGTTTATGCAGGTCGTTCCATTCTGCGCGGCTGATCTTTTCAGGTCATCAAAATCAGAAAAGCCCCGCATTCGTGCGGGGCTTTTTTTGTTTCGGCAACTCAAGCTGCTTTTAATTGGAAACTGCTGCCTGCGGATCGGTCCGTGTTTCGTCGGCATGCAGAAGCGCTGCGGCTATTGTTTCCGGTTTTTCAGCTCCTGCCAGAACAAACCTGCCATCGATAATGAAACATGGCACACCCGTGATCCCGGACTTTTGAGCGTTGGCAATCTGGGCCTCGACCTTGTCGAGATCGGTTTCGGTTCCCAATAGATGCTCCACCAGATCGGACTGCATCCCCGCTTCCTCGGCAATTCGCACAAGAACCTCGGGGCGTGTCAGATCTTCTCCGTTCAGGAAATAGGCCTTGAACAAAAGCTCCACGACTTCGTCCTGAAGATCGTCGTCACGTGACCAAAGGATCAGTCTGTGGCAATCAAGGGTATTCGGCGACAAGGTGATATCGTCGAAGGCAAAGTTGATGCCTTCCTCCTGTCCCGCTGCACGGATTTGTTTGTAGAACGTATCCGCCCGCTCCAGACCACCGAACTTGTCGCTCAGATACTGTTTTCTGTCCTTGCCAGTCTTCGGCAAGGTGGCGTCAAGCTGAAAGGGGTGCCAACGAACCAGCACATCGAGCTGCGGAACCGACTTCAACGCCGCTTCAAGGCGTCTTTTTCCAATGAAACACCAGGGGCACATCACATCGGATACGACATCGACGGTAAGGGCGGATGATAGGGTCATCGGACATCCAGAACGTTGGAGATATTTTTGTCAGGCTAAAGACTCTGACAAATATGCCAACCCCAAATTCGCGGCAGTGTTAAGGCAATCGACGAAAGACGCATACAGACCAGCGTCTGTTCACAGAACAGTGTGTGTGAGGATCGAGCTGATCCGCTTCTGCAGCCTTGTCGTGCCAGCCTCGTTCTTCAAGACGGCAACCGGCCCGAAGTCCTTGACCAGGCAGACAAGGTCCTCGTCACGGCTGGTGGCGTCCGCGATGGACAGCAATGTCGTGTTGATGTCTTCCAGTTCTTCAGCGGAAGTGACGGCAATGCCGAAGTTTTCCGGCTGAAGCCTCATTTCCCAAAGATCGAGGCCACGCGCCGCAAGGCCATTGCTGCAGGCTTCGAGATAGTTCGTATAATCATCCACGCCAAGTCCGCCCTGGTGGATCTGCTGACGCAACCACATGTGGCTTTCCGCGAGCACCCGGTCTGCAAGACGGCGCCTCTTGCCGAAGCGGGTGGCGGAGTTTAGCCGGCGGGCGAGGGTTTCCTTGCGGTTTTCTCCAACCAGCACGTCCGAAGCTCCGTTTCGGAACAGTTGAACGAGATCTTCCTCCCGCTCACAGACAGCCAGAACCGGCAACCCCGCGAAACGGGCATCCCGGCGGATCTGCTGCATATAGTCGACGGCATCTTCGAAGGGGGCATCAATGACCACGGCGTCAAATGCACGCTTGGACATGAATTCAACCGCCATGCTGCCGTCGAATGCACCGACAACCTCGACCTTTTCTTCACTGGCGTCCTGCCATTCCAGGAACCGACCGCTCAGGCCAACGACAAGCAGGCTGCTGGTTCCTGAATGATGCGGCGCGCTCCCGAAACCCGGAATCCTGCCAAAAATACGTCTGCGAAGTTGTGCTTCCTCTGACCGAAGCAATGCGCGCTGATGAATGCATATCAACATCAGCAGGACTTCATCGGGAACGACCTTGTCGATAATTGCAGTCGGTTGCAGACCGGGGGGCAGAATATCGTCGCTTCCGGTGAGGATGTAGAAAGGGACTTCACTTGGAAGGCGTCTGATTTGCGGAAGCAGCCAGGAAAAGAATTCGTCTCTGCGGTCGTCTTCCAGGATGCTTATATCAACCACGATCGCTGCAGGCAGCGCCATGGGCAGCTTGCTGCGACGGTCGAACATGCTGATAAGCGACACGTCTAAATCTTCTGGCGCATCACCATTGCTGCTCCGCCTTGGCCGACGTCCCGCATACCAATACGGGCCGCGCCAGGAAAGCGAGGTTTCAACATCCATTCCTTATCCCCACCTACGCCACGGCAGCAGGCAATCGCTGTGTCCGCATGGTCAGCCGTTCACGGCTGATGGTTCCATCCTCGTTCCGCGGCAGAGACTGTAAAATCAACACACGATGGGGGATCTTGGCAAGGTCCACGCCTTCGGCATCCAGATACGCGAAAAAGGCACCCGCATCAGGAACGTTCCCGGCCTCGGGTACAAGCGCTGCGTACATCCTGGCTCCGAGGAGAGGGTCTTCCACTATGAAGGCGGCAGCTTCCTTGACGCCCGGGTACCCTGCGTAGACAACATCCACCGTTTCAAGGTTGCCGGTACCAAGGGCATATTGGCCCGGGATACCGAAACCAGCAATGCCGCCATCCGTCAGTTCAACCTTGATGTTGGTATTCAGAAAACCGGTTCCTTCCCAGCGGACGCGCCGCTGGTCACCATTGATGGTTCGCCACCCGACATCGGGAACCATGGGTCCCTTCACCAGAAGCGTTGGAGCTTGCGTATCCACCTCGTCGGTGACCGCAATCTCAAGAAGGGCTGGCCCGCTTTCACACCCGATCGGCCCGCTATGCTTTCCCAGCGCGGTGGCCTTCATCTTCGCCGAGGGACCTCGCGCCTTGGCAACGAGTGCGAATTCGTCAGCGATGTGAAGATCGATCAGACGGCGCCGCGCAACGAAAGTCGTCGGATGCGGGGCCGCGATATTCCAGGCTGCAAGTAGCGTCGTCTTGGTGTTTTCAAGTTTACGGTCGAGCGTCTGTGCCAGCGGCCCGGGTGTCATGACGATATCCGCCTGAACCTCGTTGGCATGAGCAGCGAGATTGGCAAGTGAAGTCGGGTGGTGCAGATGCAAGGTGCCGCCGGTCAGCAACCAGGGAACCAGTCCTCCACCCAGGCCGGTCAAGCCACTGAGCGAATAGGGGAGGACCATCACGCTGGCATCGCGCACATGAGCTTCCTGCACGATCATATGTGCGACCGATACCCAATGGTTATGGCAGCGGGTAACCGGAACGTTTTCCTCGCCGCTTCGGCTCCAGCAGATGGTCGCTGTGTGGTCAGCCGGATCAGGGCGCTCACTCGGAGTGAACTTCAGATCTTCACCCATTTCGGCAAGCATCGGCCCCAATTCAATCAATCCATCGGGAACGTCCTTGCCAAGGCCGAAAACAAACCGCAACGAGAACAGATCCGCAGCAACATCGCGTGCGGCAACACCAACCTCGCGTGTTTCTACCCGGTCGGCCGCGACAAATCCCTTGGCGCCTATGGAGTTCAAGGCTTCCAGAACGTTCTTCTGCCGCCAGTGCAATGGCAAGGGAGAAATGATCAGATCTGCTCGCAGGGCTGCCAGGATCGCGATTACGGTATCGACCGTGTTGGGAGCCTGGACACCGACGACATGATCAGATGACAGTCCGACGGTCGTGTAGAAAGCGGCAAGACGATCAATTTCCCGATCGGCTTCGGCATAACTCAACGCTCGGGGAGCACCACCTGTCCAGGTAGCCCTGTCAGGAGCATCAACCAGCGCAAGCCGGTCGGGGTGTTCTGCGGCTGTCTTGCGGAACATTTCATCAAGCGGCACATCGGACCAGGCTCCGCTTTCATGATACTCCGTGGACAGGCTTTCAGGCGTGGCTTTCATTTTATTTTTCGTCCATTG
The DNA here is from genome assembly GCF_009363335.1 of Labrenzia sp. THAF191a. GTDB lineage: Bacteria > Pseudomonadota > Alphaproteobacteria > Rhizobiales > Stappiaceae > Roseibium > Roseibium algicola. The sequence goes on along the minus strand of NZ_CP045333.1, from coordinate 4,433,264 downwards.
GTCCGATTATTGCGCCGTGGCCGACCACCAGGTGTCGTACTCGTGGCCGTAGAGCGACTCGTTTTGCGGCGGAACGATCTGCTTCCAGTGCGCCACCCAATCGTCCGCGACATGATAAAGCGGGACTGCGTAGGCTCCCGAAATCAGAACGCGGTCGAATGCGCGAACCGCAGCCACGAAGTCATCGCGGCTTCTTGCACCGACAATCTCGTCGATCATCGCATCGATCGCCGGTTCATGTGCGCCCACAAAGTTGAAGGATCCTTCCGTTTCCGCTGCTTTTGATGACCAGCGTCCATATTGCTCGGCGCCGGGAGACAGCGAGGAGAACCAGGTGTTGAACACCATATCAAACTCGCGTTTCGTCCTGCGGTCTTCGAACTGCGACGGATCTACACTGCGTACGCTTGCAGATACGCCGAGCAACTCAAGAGTACGGATATAGGCAAGAGCCAGCTTTTCTTCGTCCTCATTCTTGGCAAGAATTTCAAACGAAAGCTGATTGCCGTTCTCGGAGTGCAGGAGTTTTCCGTCCTTGAGCCTGTAACCGGCCTTGCCGAAGGCTTCCAGCGCTGCCCGCAGCACTTTTCTGTCACGTCCTGAACCGTCTGCTTCCGCCGGACGCCAGGTGCCGTCCATCACTTCGGGATCGACGGCGTCAGGGAAGGGAGCCAGCAATTCCTTTTCCCGGTCGCTTGCCGGGCGGCCGATCGATGAAAGCTCGGAATTGTCCCAGTACCCTGCCGTGCGCGTGTAAAGTCCGTAATAGAGATTGCGGTTCACCCATTCAAAATCGAACAGCATGCGCAAGGCCTTGCGCACGGCCGGGTCGGAGAACTGGTCTTTGCGGGTGTTGAATGCGATGCCCTGCATGGCGGCGGGAATCCCGAGCGGAATTGCCCGCTTGAGAACCTCGCCATTTTTCACTGCCGGAAAATCTAGCCCCGTTGCCCAACGGGCAGGATCCCGGAACTGCAACGCCTGGACCAGGCCCTTCTTGAAGGATTCCTGCAAGGTCGTCTCGTCGCGGAAATATTCCACCCGGATCTCGTCGAAGTTGTCGAAACCGGCTTTGACAGGCAGATCCTTGGCCCAATAGTCCGGGTTCTTCTCATAAACGACGAGCCTGCCTGGCTCGATCGTCTTGAAGGTGTACGGCCCTGTGCCGATGGGCGGGTTCAACGACGATTTGTCGAAATTCTCCGCATCGGTGGCTGCCTTGGAATAAATTGGAGCCAACGCGATTAACAGCGGCAGTTCGCGATTGTCACCGTTTTCGAATACCAGCTTCAGCCGGTTGGGTGCGGTCACCTGCTTTTCGGTGATAGCCGCATACCAGTTTCGATAGGGCGGGCGCCCCTTGTCGCGGATCACTTCCAGAGAAAAGATGACGTCATCGACTGTGACTGGTGTCCCGTCGGAAAACCTTGCATCCGGATTAAGCTCGAACTCGATCCACTCCCGGCTGTCCGGCATGCGCACACGTTGCGCCAGAAGACCGTAAAGGGAAAAAGGTTCCGCGTACGAGCGGACCATCAGGCTTTCCAGTATGTTGTTGCCGAATTCGCGTTCGCGCATTCCACGTGCCGAGGTCCAGCCGCCCTGAACAATGAAGGAATTCAGGCTGTCGAAGGTTCCCTGTACACCAAGTGTGATTGTGCCGCCCTTGGGCGCAGCGGGGTTGGCATAGGGAAATGGTTCGTCAGGTCCAAGTGCTGGTGTCCCGTGCATGGCGATGGCATGCGTCCAGGGCACGTTTTCATCGTCCGCGCTGACGGGCAGGCTGATTGCCAAGGCAAGCAGGCATGCAGACGAGGTTGCCAAACCGATCGCCTTGCCGGCATGAAAAAGAAGACCGGAAACTATCGAACTACGCATCACCACCGCCGGAGATTCTGTTGATTCTCAGCGATTACAGTAGCACAGGGTTCCTACGGACGCGCCCGGGACAAGCAACAAACCGCAAGATATTCAGGTTTCAATTCGCCAACAGGGGTGCGTTGCAAATCGGCCACCCTCTCGCCCAAATTAAGTGTCTTACCATGGTTTCACGGTTTGAATGTCGTTACGGGCCTTGCGGTTGGTTCCGGAATGGCTCAGAACAACGCGAAAGTTTCGTACACGCACGATTGAGGACGTATCGATGACGAGTGTTTTGAAAAGAGGATTGTTCGGATGTGCAGTAGGTGCGTTCGTAGCCCTATCTTCTTTTGCAGGTGCACCCGCAATCGCCCAGGAAGAAAAAAGCCCATGGACGAAAGCGTGTAACACCAATCCGAACACGCAGAAGGAAATCTGCTTTATTTCGATTGAATTGCGCACAAATACCGGACAGTTCCTGAGTAACATTGCTATTCAGGAAACTGAGGGCGAAGCCCGCAAGAAACTGCTGGTCGCTGTACCGACCGGCGTTCTTATCCAGCCGGGTGTGCGCATTCAAATCGATGATGGCAAGCCCGTACAGGGCAAGTACAGCATCTGCGCACCCAATGCCTGCTACGCTGAACTGGCGATTGATGACTCGTTCATCAACACCATGAAGCAGGGTGGTGAGGTGATTGTGGCTCCGTATAACCAGCAAGCCAAGGAAATCGTCTTCAAGATGACTCTGATCGGCTTCACCAAGGTTTACGACGGCGAGCCGATGAACATTGCCGAGCTGCAAAAGCGTCAGGAAGAACTGCAGAGCGAATTGCAGAAGCGCGCTGACGAAGCGCGTCAGAAGCTGATCGACGCTCAGAAGCAAAGCCAGTAACAGGCTGCTTTGCCAGAATTGAAGAAGGCCGGAACTTTGAAAGTTCCGGCCTTTTTTGTATTCGAAGATCAAGACTGAAAACCGCCGGGAATTGGGACGATTAGTGGATCTCTACGCTGCGCGGCAGATATGAGCCGTCCGTCTGTTCCTCGAAAATCTCTTCAACCTGCGGATGGCGCACCGGTTCCCCGGTCATATCCGCTTCCAGGTTCTGTTCGCTGACATAGGCCACATATTCGGTCTCCTCGTTCTCGGCGAGGAGATGATAGAACGGCTGGTCGCGCAAAGGACGCACGTCCTCCGGGATGGCGTTCCACCATTCTTCCGTATTGCTGAAGGTCGGATCGACATCGAAAATAACGCCACGGAAGGGGTAGATCCGGTGCCGGACGACCTGGCCAATTCTGAATTTTGCCGTTCGCATGGTTACTCGTCCGCATACTGCATGCACTGCCGGGATACCGTGTCGGCAGCCGGCGTGCAAGCATTGTAACATTAAACCTTAGACGACGAGCCTTGCGAAAGTCTAAAGGCCGTAGACCTCCGCGCGTTCCGCGTCCTTGGATGCAACCAGTTTTGCAAGGTCGACGATCACCTTTGCCTGCTTCCAGGTTGCGTCATCCTGCATCTTGCCGTCGATCATCACGGCACCGGTTCCATCCGGCATAGCCTCAAGGATCTTGCGGGCAAAGGCGACTTCGCCCGGATCCGGAGAGAAAACCTTCTTCGCGATCTGGATTTGTGTCGGATGCAGGGACCACGCGCCAAGGCAACCCATCAGGAATGCATTGCGGAACTGACTTTCGCAGGCTGCCGCATCGGAAAAATCACCAAACGGGCCGTAGAAAGGCTTCAGGCCGTAAGACAGGCAGGCATCGACCATCTTTCCGACCGTGTAATGCCAAAGATCCTGCTGATAAGCGGTTCGGCCACCTGCGCCGTCAGCATCTGAAAGGACCGCATAGTCGGGATGGCCGCCGCCCACACGTGTTGTTTTCATGCCGCGCGAAGCCGCAAGGTCTGCCGGTCCCAGGCTCATGCCATGCATCCGCGGACTGGCTGCTGCAATCTCTTCGACGTTCTTGACGCCTTCGGCCGTTTCCAGAATGGCGTGGATCATGATCGGCTTGGAAAGACCAGCCTTGGCTTCCAGCTGCGCAAGCAATTGGTCGAGATAATGAATATCCCAGGCACCTTCCACCTTGGGAAGCATCACCACGTCGAGTTTTTCTCCAACCGCAGGAACAATCTCAAGAAGGTCGTCGAGAAACCAGGGACTGTTGAGGCAATTTACCCTGGTCCACAGGCCAGTGGTGCCGAAGTCATTATCCTGCGCCATCTGAATGAAGCCCTTCCGGGCGTCCGTCTTGGCATCGGCGGGGATTGCATCTTCAAGGTTGCCGAGTACGACATCGACGTTCTTGATGAGATCCGGCACCTTGGACCGCATCTTTTCAATATGCGGAGGGACGAAATGGATCATGCGCTCCAGCGAGACGGGAAGTTCGCGATACGGGTCCGGCGCGCCGATTGCGAGCGGCTTGTAGAATGCGCTTGGGGTTTTCATGAAACAGCTGCCCTCCACCAGTTTGAGGAATAGCTATAACGTCAATGCTGCGCTGCAACCATACCCCGAAAGGAGAACAGGCTTAATCGTCTTCCAGGCGAGCCGCTGCTGCGCGCCGGGCCTGCTTCTGGGCAGACGTTTTACCTGGAGGCGCCCACTTCTTGTGGATCCACATCCATTGTTCGGGGTGTTCGCGGATCCAGCTTTCGAAAATTGCGTGGATCCTTGCTGTTGCGACCTCGATATCCGCCTGCCTGTCAACCGTTACAGGTACTTCGACGGCCTGGGCCTCAATCCGGAAATGCACACCTTTCTTGCGTACGACCCGGCCGAGAACAATCGGCACCTTGCAGGACCGGGCGAGCGAAGCCGGGACCGGCGTGGCGTATGCCATCTGGTCGAAAAAGGGCACTTGCACGCCGCGCGTTTCCCTGAGATCTCCCATCATCGCGACGATACCGCCGCTTTTCAGGGTCGCCAGGATCTTGCGAGCTGTCTGGTGGCTTTTCGACAAAAGACCGCCTTTGTAGAGGTCTTTCCTCAGCGCCTGCAGGGCCTTGTCGGCCTCCGGATTGCGCAGAGCCTGATAGACGCCCGTTATCTCGATACCGCGCCGGACGGCGGGCTGAACACACAATTCCCAGTTTGCGCTGTGGAATGAAACGAACAAACAGGCACGCTCGCCGTTCAGAACCTGTCCGGTGATTTCATCCGCAACTGCTTCAAACCGGTAATCCTGTTTCAGAAGCCGGTCGATGTGGAATGTTTCGGCTGCCACGCGGCCGAGGTTCTCCCACATCCCACGCACAATCAGTTCTCGTTCCGCGCGCCGCATGCCCGGAAAGGCCTTCTTCAAGTGGCGCAGAGCACGCTTGTGTCTGGGATTGAACGGTGCCAGCCGACGCCAGAAGGCGCCCATGACATAGGAGGCAACGTCTACGGGGATCAGGCGGAACAGCCAGATGGCCAACGTCAGCGCAAAGCCTTCCACCCGGTTTTGCACAGCTGTGAGCTTCGGGTGTTTACGATGCTTTTTTTTGCGGGACATTACGACCGAATGCTTTCATGTTGTCCGCCCGTCCTGAAAAGAGGGCACTTCCGACCTTGTCCGACTGATTGGGGCCTTGCGATGCGCCCTCAGACCTGATTGGAATGCGGATCACCGAGGTGACCTCCAAGTCACGCGTCCATATCCAAGCCAGGCGCAAGATGCAAGCGCCTTCAAACCCAACCAACCGCGATACAACGCGTCGTCTTCATCTTTGGTATTTGAATGCAGAACGTCATTTCACTGGCTCTTCCGTTTTTCGGACTGATCCTTCTCGGCTTCGGTGCCGGCAAGATCAAGAACCTGCCCGAAGCAGGCCTGAGCTGGATGAACTTCTTCGTGATCTACCTGGCCCTTCCGGCGCTCTTCTTCCGTCTGTTGTCTGAGACGCCGATCGAAGAGCTCGCAAATGCGTCCTACATTACCGCCACGACCTTCACGACCTACATCGTGTTCGCGATTTCCTTCTGCATAGGTGTGGTCGCAACACGCGGCAACATCGGCGAATCCACGATCCTGGGCATTGCCGGCGCCTATTCCAACATCGGTTATATGGGGCCGGGTTTGACGCTGGCTGTTCTGGGTGAGCAGGCAACCGTACCGACCGCGCTCATTCTGGCCTTTGACAACGCACTGATGTTCATTCTCGCACCGCTGATGATGGCATTGGCCGGTACCGAAGAAGAATCGATCCTTGGGACCTTGAAGAAGATTGTTGTCAGGATCTTCACCCATCCGTTCATCCTGGCTACGATTGCCGGCGTCTTTGCCGCCGCGCTGGAGATCAAGCCACCTCAAGCGATAGATACGCTTTTGCGCTATCTCAGCAATGCGGCAGCACCTTGCGCTCTCTTTGCCATGGGCGTCAGCATTGCGCTTCGTCCGATCGGTCGGATACCGCTGGAACTGCCGCTGGTGCTGGGTGTGAAGTTGCTGTTGCACCCGATCCTGATTTTTCTGCTCCTGACATGGCTTGGCGGCTTCGATCCCAACTGGATCGCAACTGCAGTTCTGATGTCCTGCCTGCCGCCGGCGACAAACGTCTTTGTTATCGCGCAGCAATATGGGACGTATGTTCAGCGGGCGTCGAGCTTCGTACTGATAGGAACGGCCTTGTCGATCGTCACCGTTACCGGTTTCATCTGGGCGCTGACGAGCGGTTTCCTTCCAACCGGTGGCTAGAAGATCAAACCAGACATCCCGGTATCAACAAGAGGGCTTGTGGTGAAAGACAATCCGGAAGTCCTTGCGATATTCGAAAGTTACCCGCCGGATATCCGCGAAAGACTGCTGACCATCAGGTCACTGATCACCGAGACGGCGACGCAGCGCGACGATATCGGAGAACTGGAAGAAACCTTGAAATGGGGTCAGGCCAGCTATCTGACGAAGCGCCCGAAAACCGGAACGACAATCCGGATAGACCGGGACAATTCCGGGGCAGGGGATGTTGCTCTCTATGTCAATTGTCAATCTTCACTGGTGTCTGACTGGCGCACAATGTTTCCGGATCTCGTCTTTGGCGGCGATAGAAGCGTTCACTTCAGTCAAGGTCGGCCGTTGCCAGAAGATGCACTCCGCCAGATGATCGCCATGGCTCTGACGTATCACAGCGCCAAGCGATCAGCAGCACGGTCACGTGTTTGAAAGCATAACCGGAAAACCGTCTATCGATGCAATTGAAACGCGGTTCCCGGTGCAATGCCCTCCCGCATGAGCAAGCGCCGCAACGGACCAATCTTGCCGGCCAGATACATGCCCGCGCTTCGCGCAGCCTGGACCGGCAGAAAGCCTGTCAGCAGTGATCTGTTCAGCATGTCCACCGCGTTTGTCCGTGTCCGGATATCGCTGAACCGTTTCTTCTCATAAGCACTCAAAACGGTCTTGCCACCAAAGTCGGCGCGCGCGCGCACCGCCGATGCCACGACGGAGATGAGGTCCCGGATATCACGCAACGACAGGTTCAGACCCTGCGCGCCAATGGGCGGAAAGACATGCGCGGTCTCGCCCACAAGCGCCAGACGCGGCCCAACCAGGGAAGTGGCAGTCAGTCCTGAAAGTGGAAAACTTTGTGGTTTCGTAGACAGTTTGAAACGACCCAGTATCGAATGTGCCCGCCGTTCGAGTTCCGCTTCCAGGTCCTCCTCCGTCATCGCCAACAGATCTGCAGCACCGTCCGCAGTTTCCACGCAAACAAGTGACGACTGTCTGCCGGGGAGAGGTACCAATGTGAACGGACCAGTCGCAGTATGGAATTCGGTCGAGACCTGCTGGTGTGGAAGCCGGTGCTCAAGATTCAGAACAACAGCCACCTGCGGATACGACCAGCTTTTAACTTCAATCCCTGCCGCTTCACGCAGTGTTGACCGGCGGCCATCTGCGGCTACGGCCAATTTGGCAGAAATCGTCCGACCCCCACGGGTGACGAGAGTAGCGTGTTCGTCTCCGAACTCGGCACTCTCGACGGTTTCCGAAATCTCTTCAAGCCCGGCTTGCGCAGCACAGAATTTTTCAAGCACTACATTAAGTTCACTGTTCAAGATATTGAAACCAAACTCTTCCAAGCCAAGTTCAGAACTGTCGAAGACCACTTCAGGTGCACGAAAAAGCCGCCCCGTGCTGTCGATCATGCGCATCTTCTTCAAGGATGCGGCGTTGCCTTCTATGTCCGACCAGACGCCAATATCGCGCAACAGATCGATGGAACGCTGCCACAGCGCGGTTGTCCGGCCATCCTTGATTTCCATTGAGGGGGCAATCAGGACGCAGGAAAGCCCCTGCTGGGCCAGAGCAAGAGCAGCAATTCGCCCGGATGGCCCTCCGCCGACGATTGCAATGTCAAACTGTTCCGGCGCGTGGCTGCTGGACATGGTAAAATTCCATCTGATTTGATCTTGAGATCTAAATTGCTGTTTGTGGGCTCAAAATCAACGGGACGAATACACGCAGGGCATTCAAGGTCGACCATGAGTAAGATCAAATGCCTGCTTCGATTAATCCGCTAAGACGTCTCAAGACCCAGGACCAACACGCCACCTTAAGGCCGAAATGACGAGTTTGACCCGCACACCTTCCAATCAGGCCGGTTCCGCCAAGCCGGAACAAAACATGCGTGGCTGGCCGCTGGTGCTTGTGCTGGTCTCGATACTGGCCGCCGCCGGCTGGGCATATCTGATTGCAATGGTTGCCGACATGGTACCGGTCATGGATATGAGCGAAGCCGGACCCGGCATGGTGATTCTCAACAGTTTCAACCAGTTCGCAGGTTTGCCTGCGGAAGCGCGGGCCGCACTTGCGGTTCTTTGCCTGCCGACCAGCGCAACATTTGGAATGCCAGGTGCGGACATGACGACGGTTGATCTTGTGAAGATCTTTCTGATGTGGGCAATGATGGCCATTGCCATGATGTTGCCTACGGCGGTGCCGATGCTTCGGGCCTATTACACCGAGATTTCGGCAGAGCCGGGCAGCACGGCAACGCCGGTACTTCTCGTTATCACCGCAATGTTCGGCTATCTGGCGGTCTGGCTTGGCTACGCGGTCGCAGCAACCGCGGCGCAATGGGCTTTGTCCCGGGCAGGCGCCATGACGGATATGATGGCACCTGCAAGCATGGCTCTGACGACATCGGTCCTCTTTGCCGCGGGTTTGTATCAGTTCACTCCCTCCAAGAAAGCCTGTCTCCGGCGCTGCTGGTATCCGCGCTGGGTGTTTGCCAATAACGATGCTGGGCCGGGAGCGATGTCGGGCTTGCGGGAAGGACTGGTGCAGGGCTGGGTGTGCCTTGGCTGCTGCTGGGCGGTAATGACAGTCATGTTCGCGGTCGGCCTGATGAACATTGTCTGGATCGCGCTGCTCGGCGCGTTGATGGCAATTGAAAAAACGTTCCCGAGCCGCATTCTCCCGCCTGCCATCGGGGCTGTTCTGCTGGTCTGGGCAGGTATCCTCGTTTCCCTCATCCTTTTGGGAAATGCGGCAACCTAAATTCACTGCTATTGGTGCGGGGACTGTTTTTTAGGTTCACACTGTCATACGATTGCAATAAAGGACCGTATCAGCGTCAGTGTGTGATCCATGGGCCAGCGGGTCAATCGTGAACCGCACACATCTCAGAACGCAAGTGCACCAGTTTACTGCGTTCAGATCATAAAGTGAGGGAACCCCGTGGCGGATATTACACCAGGTAAAGAGAGGACTGAGCCCGCTCTGTTCCTGATCCATATCCTGACGGCTTCCGGTGCTCCGATCGCTCTTGTTGCCCTCTTGGCAGGTGCGCGCGAGAACTGGGCGGAGATGTTCGCCTGGCTTGGACTGGCATTTTTCATCGATGGCATCGATGGTCCGCTGGCGCGCCGTTACAAGATTGCAGAGCGTCTGCCTCGCTGGTCCGGTGCCTCGCTGGATTTCGTGATCGACTACGCCACCTACGTGTTTCTTCCAGCTTTCGCGCTTTCCTGGAGCTTGATGCTGACAAGCCCTTGGAACTGGATTTGTGGCGGGCTCGTGGTCTTTACCGGCGCTCTTTATTTTGCCGACAACGGCATGAAGACACCCGACGGCTCCTTCAAGGGTTTTCCCGCCGGATGGAACATGGTCGTTTTCGGCCTCATGGTTCTGTCGCCATCGCAAAGCTTCACGATCATGTTCGTGCTCTTGTGCTGCGCATTGACGTTCGCTCCTGTCCGCTTTGTCCATCCTGTCCGCGTGCGTCGCTGGCGCATGATTACCTTGCCGGTGACATTGCTCTGGATGGGATTGGCCGCTTACGCCATTCTGGACGGTATGGCTTTGAACGGCCCGCTCGCATGGGCGTTCACGGCAGCCAGTTTCTATCTGCTACTGGTCTCTGCTGTTCAGCAATTGCTCGACAGGGTCGACTGACCCTTTCCCTACATTCCAAATCCAGTTTTGGCACTGGCGCGACCTAAGGCGCCGGTGTCGTGCCGCACTTTTTCTTGAGGCGCTGGCCGGAAAGAAGCGTCACGAACGCTTGATGCCATTTATGCTTCGGAATGACCTTTTCCGATGGCGTTGAAATCATTTATGGTCTTGCCAACTTCAATTGCCGCAAGACCAAATCGGTGTCGGCCCATCATCCCGGGGATAAAGTCATGGTTCAAGCAATCTGCGTACACGAAACCGGTGGACCGGATGTCATGCGCTGGGAACATATCGAAGTCGGTGAGCCCGGCCCGGGCGAGGCACGCATCCGCCACACAGCAGTTGGCCTCAATTTCATCGACACCTATTTCCGCTCCGGCCTCTATCCAGCCCCTGCCGGCGTGCCGTTCAGCCCCGGCAACGAGGGGGCAGGGGTTGTACAGACAGTCGGCGAGGGTGTGACACATCTCAGCCCCGGAGACCGTGTGGCCTATGTTGGCCCGCTCGGTGCCTACGCGCAGGAAAGAATCGTGCCTGCAGATCGTCTTGTCGTCCTGCCAGACGGGATCGACGACAAGACCGCTGCTGGCATGATGCTGAAGGGCATGACGGCACAGTACCTTCTGCGCCAGACCTATTCCGTTGGCCCGGACACGACACTGTTGTTTCACGCTGCTGCCGGAGGCGTCGGCCTGATTGCCGGTCAATGGGCAGCACATCTCGGCGCCACTGTCATCGGTACTGCCGGTTCGGAAGCAAAGGTCGAACTTGCAAAGGCACATGGCTACCAGCACGTGATCAACTACCGGACTGAAAACTTTGTCGACAGGGTAAAGGATATAACAGGCGGCAAGGGCTGCGATGTTGTTTATGACAGCGTCGGCAAGGACACCTATCCCGGATCGCTCGACTGCCTGAAACCGAGGGGCCTTTGGGTCACTTTCGGTCAGTCCTCCGGGCCAATTGCCGACTTCAACCTGGCGCTCCTCGCCCAGAAAGGCTCTCTGTTCGCAACCCGGCCGACGCTGTTCAGCTACATCGCCAGCCGCGAAGCACTGGAAGCAACCGCGGGCGAATTGTTCGATGTCGTCCAGAAAGGCATCGTCAAGATCGGCGTCAACCAGGAATACAGGCTTGCCGATGCCGTCCAGGCGCATCAGGACCTTGAAGGCCGCAAGACCACAGGTACCACGGTCCTGATCCCCTAAGAGCTGAAAATTCATGCGGTCCGGACGAGCACAGGATCTTTCTCGAAATCTTTACAGCCCGGCGATGCGCTATTTTCTGGCCGTCGCCGAGGCCGGCTCGATCCGCGCCGCGTCCCGGGAGCTCAACGTGGCGTCATCTGCCATCAACCGGCAGGTTCTCTGGCTGGAAGAGGCGCTCGGACTGCAGTTGTTTGACCGTGTCGGCCGGCGCCTGCGTCTGTCGCAAGCCGGAGAATTGCTGCTGGCACATATCCGGCGCACCTATTCCGATTTCGAGGGCACGGTCGCCGAACTCGACGCTTTGAAGGGACTGCGACGCGGTACGGTTTCGATTGCAAGCGTCGAAAGCGTCGCCGAAAAGCTCCTCCCGGCGGTCATCAGCACGTTTCGCAAGAGCTATCCCGGCATTCACGTGAATGTCTCGATTTCCTCATCCAGAGAAGCCGCCCGCAAGGTGGAGGCCGCTGAAGCCGACGTTGGCTTCACCTTCGACCCTCCGGAGACCTCGGCGCTCACAACAGCCTTTCACCATGATCTCGTGATCGGCGCACTCATGCGTCCGGATCATCCGTTGGCCGACGCGAAAACACTTGGACTGCAGGACTGCCTGAAATATCCGGTGGCGCTGCCCGCAGAGGGACTGTCACTGCGCACTCGCCTCGACATCGTACGAAGCCGAATACCCGGTGCATCGCGCACATATGTGGAAGCCAATTCGCTCAGGCTGATGCGAGCCCTTGCCAGGGAGGAACAGGTAATTGGCTTTCAGACGATGATCGGTTGCGAAGATGATCTTGCCAACGGATTCCTGATCTTCAAACCTTTGTCCGATACGCCGCTTCAGGCCGACCGGCTCTGTGTGGTAACGTCGTCTCTGCGTGCACTTGCGCTTGCGCCGGGCATGTTTTTCGACCATGCCGTGTTCGCTTTGAGGGACCAACTTTCAGCTCTTGATGCCAAATAGGCAACATTGCGGTCTCAAATGAGCGCTTTGGTTCCATGTTTTTTTAAGGCACATTTTTTTGTGACAGTTTTGCGGCAATGCGCCGTGCGAGGGAGAAAACTGATGGGGCGTTTACCAACGCACGATCTGAATACAGCCCGGGTGAGGCCCGAAAGCGGCCTGATGAGCAGGCTGTGGAGCATGGGTAAGGCACCTGGTCAGCATTCTTCGCACCGGAAACGCCATGACCACCTTATTGCGGCTCGTGATGCAAAGCACCTCAAGCGTGCGGAATGTTCAAACTGTTACGCATCAAATGTCTCCGGTCAGCTGCTGGCCAAGATAGGGAAGCAGGCCCATGCGTGACACGATCCGTTTCCTTAAAGGTGGTGAAGTCGTTGAACTTGCGAATGTCGGTCCAACGGAAACCGTTCTCGATTACCTGCGCCTCCGCCGCCGCGAAACCGGCACGAAGGAAGGCTGCGGCGAGGGCGACTGCGGGGCCTGCACCGTCGCGCTTGGCCGATTGATCGACGGCAAGTTGGTCTATCAGCCCGTGAACAGCTGCATCCAGTTGCTCGGCATGATCGATGGCGCCGAACTGGTGACTGTCGAAGACCTTTCCGACGATACGAGGCTCCACCCGGTTCAGGCCGCGATGGTCGAGATGCATGGCTCACAGTGCGGGTTCTGTACGCCCGGCTTCATCATGACGCTTTTCACGCTCTATCATGACGCAGGGGCGGAAAAATCACGCAAGACCGTCACAGAATGGCTGGCCGGAAACCTGTGTCGCTGCACGGGATACAGACCGATTATCGACGCCGCGTTGGACTCTTGTTTTGACGCTGCAGACGATGCTTTTTCGTGGCGGGCTCATGAAACGCGGGAACAGTTGCGACAACTTTCCGACAGCAGCGATGTCTTCATCGGAGATAGCGACTGCTTCTTTTCCTCGCCGGCAACGCTTGACGGTCTGGCGGCACTTTACGGCCAGCACCCCAATGCGACCCTCGTTGCCGGGGCGACAGATGTCGGTCTTTGGATAACGAAGCATCTGCGCGACTTGCCAAAGATGATTTGGCTTGGCCGAATAGAGGGCCTCGACCGTGTGGAAGACAGTCCGTCCGGGGTGCTGATCGGCGCAACGGCTAGCTATGCCGCGACCGAAGAAGCCATGAGCGGCATTTCATCAAACCTGGGTGAACTCTGGCGCCGGATCGGCTCGAAGCAGGTTCGCGCCTCGGGAACAGTCGGCGGAAACATTGCCAATGGCTCGCCGATCGGCGACACGCCCCCTGCATTGATCGCTCTGGGGACAACTCTGGAACTGCATTCCGCAGAAGGCTCGAGGGCGCTGCCGCTGGAAGAATTTTTCATCGACTATGGCAAGCAGGATCGTAGACCGGGAGAGTTCGTAACCGGTCTCTTCGTGCCCCGGCTTTCTGCAAATCAGGCTTTCCGTTGCTACAAGATCACCAAGCGCTTCGATCAGGACATCTCATCCGTCATGGGGGCATTCCGCCTGACGGTGGATGGAGACGGCGTGGTTACGGATGCCCGGATCGCCTTTGGCGGCATGGCTGGAACACCGAAACGGGCAACCGGTGCGGAAGCTGCCTTGAAAGGAGCTTCGCTGGACGATCCGTCCACCTGGGGCGCGGCCATGCAGGCATTGCTGTCCGATTACACGCCACTGACAGATATGCGCGCAAGTGCCGAGTACCGAATGGAAACGGCGCGGGCGTTGCTCGCAAAGGCTCTTATGGAGGTCAGCGGCACCGCACCGGAAGAACTACGTGTGCTTGCCAAGCGGGAGGCAGGCCATGACCGCGCAGCTTGATCCCAACGACCTGACAACACCCCTGAAGCATGTCCGCAAGGCGTTGCCGCATGACAGCGCGACAAAACACGTTTCCGGTACGGCGACCTATATCGACGACATGGTCGAACCCGTTGGCACGCTTCACGTGGTGCCCGGCTGGTCACGACAGGCTGTCAGGGGCAGGATCCTGGCAATGGATCTTGAAGAAGTCCAGGCTTCTCCAGGTGTGGTTGCCGTCCTGACCGCGAAGGATGTCCCGGGAAAGAACGACTGTTCATCCGCTTTTGGCGATGATCCTGTTTTCGCCGAGGATGAAATCCTGTTTTACGGGCAGGTCGCCTTCGCTGTCGTTGGCGAAACAAGAGACCTGGCGCGCAAAGCAGCGTTGAAGGCAAAAATCGATATTGCACCGATCACCCCCATCCTGACGGCTGAGGACGCTGTCGGCGCCGACACCACAGTGCTTCCGGATTATCAGTTCCGGCGTGGTTCGCCTGAAACCGGCATGAACGCAGCCGAGGAAATCCTCACTGGCAGCATGAAAATAGGCGGACAGGAGCATTTTTACCTGGAAGGCCAGATCGCCATGGCCCAGCCACAGGAAGACGGCGGCATGCTGGTGTATTCCTCGACCCAGCACCCCACCGAAATTCAGCACACGGTTGCCAAGGTGCTTGGTGTACCCGATGCCGCTGTTACGGCTGAGGTTCGCCGCATGGGAGGCGGTTTCGGTGGCAAGGAATCGCAGGCGAACCAATGGGCTGCCCTGGCGTCCGTCGCTGCCAGTCACACGGGCCGAACCTGCAAGATCCGCCTCGACCGCGACGACGACATGATCATGACCGGCAAGCGGCACGACTTTAAGGTCAACTGGCAGGTCGGCCACGATAGCGAAGGTCGCATCCGCGCCGTCGACATGGAGTTTCTGGCCCGTTGCGGTTATTCGGTCGATCTTTCACTCGGTGTGAACGATCGAACGCTGTTTCATGCCGATTCGAGCTACTTCTACCCGGATGCGCTCATTCGCTCCCGGCGCCTGCGTACGGACACCTGCTCCAACACCGCATTCCGCGGGTTCGGTGGACCGCAAGGTATGCTCGCTGCCGAACGCATGATCGATGCGATCGCGATCAGTCTCGACAAGGACCCGCTCGAAATCCGCAAGCTGAATTTCTATGACGGGGAACGGAACCTGACGCCTTTCGGCATGCCGGTGGAAGAGTTTCAGGTCATGCATGACCTGATCGCCCAACTGGAAGAGAGTTCAGACTATTGGGCACGACGTGATGATGTGCGCTTCTTCAACGAAAACAACGCTGTTCTGAAAAAGGGCCTGGCCCTGACACCGGTTAAGTTCGGCATTTCCTTCACGCTGAAACATCTCAACCAGGCCGGTGCGCTCGTTCATCTTTATACCGACGGTTCGATTCACCTGAACCATGGTGGCACCGAGATGGGCCAGGGACTCTATCAGAAAGTTGCGCAGGTTGTTGCGGAAGAATTCGGTGTCAGCCTGACCAAGGTACGCATCACCGCCACCAACACCTCAAAGGTTCCCAACACGGGCCCAACGGCTGCATCTTCCGGCACAGACCTCAACGCCATGGCCGCCAAGCTGGCGGCGAAGGAAATCAAGAACCGACTGATAACCTTCCTGTGCGAACTGTATCAATGCGGACCGGAAGCAATCTTCTTCGGCGACAACAAGGTGGTTGTCGGTGACCAGAGCTTTGCCCTTTCGGAAGTTGCCAAGCTGGCGCACATGGCACGTATTCAGCTTTCACACGCAGGCTTTTACGCAACGCCAGGGATAACGTGGGAGAGGGAAAGCGCTACCGGGCGCCCCTTCTATTACTTTGCCTTTGGAGGCGCATGCGCCGAGGTGACGATCGATACGATGACCGGCGAGATGACCGTCGACCGGGTGGATATTCTTCACGATGTCGGCCATTCGCTGAACCCCGCAATTGACCTGGGGCAGATCGAAGGTGGCTTTGTTCAGGGGATGGGGTGGCTTACCACCGAAGAACTGGTCTGGGACGAAAAGGGCCGCCTTCGTACCCACGCTCCCTCGACCTACAAGATCCCGACAGCATCCGATATTCCCGAAGAATTCAACGTTCGTCTCTATGAAGGCAGCGGCAATCCTCAGGCAACCGTTTACCGGTCCAAGGCCGTTGGCGAACCGCCTGTCATGTTGGCCAATGCGGTGTTTTGCGCGATCAATGATGCCGTCGCGAGCCTTAGCCCAGGAGTTGTTCCCAATCTGGACGCGCCGGCAACGCCTGAAGCAATCATGAAAGCCGTCCAGGATATGCGCCGGAGGAAGATCTCCTGATGAAGGTGTGGGGGCACATTGCCGACTGTTTGACGCGAAACGGCGCTTGTGCACTCGTTACCGTTGCTCGTGCCGATGGCTCGACACCGCGTGAAGACGGTGCTCGTATGGTTGTAACGGCTGGTGGTGGATTTTATGGCACGATTGGTGGCGGCACGCTTGAGTTCGAAGCCATCCGCCGTGCCCACAAAGCTCTCCGGGATGGCGTGGCCAGCTTCGAGCTCCACAATGTCTCGCTTGGCCCGGACCTCGGTCAGTGCTGCGGTGGACGTACGCAAATCGCAATCGAGGTGCTGACAACGTCATCGCTTGAAATGGCTCAGACACTCTCGCTTCGGGAGAACGACGGAACGCAGTTTTCCACCGAGGCCAGTGTTGTGAACGGTGTGGTGCAGACACGCGATCTGCTGCCGGACGTTCCTGCGAACCGCTTCCTCCTTCAACTTGACCAAAAAACGGGCAAGCAGTTGCTGATCGAGCAATTTGGCAGCAAGCGGCGCGATCTTTATCTTTTTGGTGCAGGGCATGTAGGAAAAGCGGTTGTCCTGGCGCTCGCACCTCTGCCATTCAGCGTGACATGGATAGACAGCAGGGCGGACCAGTTTCCGGCTGCGGTTCCGGGAAATGTCAGGAAAGTTGCAAGCTCTGATCCAGCTGCCTGCCTTGAACAAGCCCCTGATGGCGCCTTTGTCCTGGCGATGACCCACTCGCACGCCCTGGATGAAGACATCATGGCACGTGCCTTGCTTCAACAACGCTTTGCCTATTGCGGTGTGATCGGCTCCAAAACCAAGAGGGCTCGCTTCCTGAAACGACTGAAGGCCCGGGGGCTGAATGACACTTTGACGGCAAACATGGTCTGTCCCGTCGGGGTGACTTCAGTCAAATCAAAACAACCCGCTGCAATCGCTGCAGGAATAGCTGTCGATCTGCTGGTTCGGGACGAAGCTGGAAATCATCAACAGGCAGCTGCAGGCGGGGGGCTTGCACAAAAACTAACACTTGGTCAATAAGGCGGCATTCGCTTGGGGGACGGCGTGGCAGAAACAGAAACGATGACAGGGGACGGCGGCACGGCGCGGCAAAGCAGATCCGGAAAGGATACTTTGCTCGATGCCCGGGGCCTGACCAAACGATTTGGCGACATTCTGGCGAACGACAGGGTCGATCTCGTCATAAACAAGGGTGAAATACACGCACTCCTTGGCGAAAATGGCGCGGGCAAATCGACTCTCGTCAAAATGTTCTACGGCTCACTGGAGCCGGATGGCGGTGAAATTCTCTGGCAGGGCCAACGGGTCGACATCGGCAACCCGGCAGCTGCTCGCGAACTCGGCATCGGTATGGTGTTCCAGCATTTTTCGCTGTTCGAAGCCTTGACGGTTGCAGAAAATATCGCGCTGGCATTGCCAAATCCGGGGCGAATGTCTGAACTCGCCAATCGGATCCAATCCGTGTCGCGCGACTACGGCTTGCCCCTGAATCCGGACGACATTGTCGCGGATTTGCCGGTCGGCATCCGCCAGCGTATCGAGATTGTCCGATGCCTGCTTCAGGAACCGCAGCTGATCATCATGGACGAGCCGACATCGGTGCTCACGCCCCAGGAAGCGGATCTTCTCTTCCTGACGCTGGAGCGTCTGGCCAAGGAAGGCTGTGCCGTTCTGTACATCAGCCATCGGCTGGAAGAGGTCAAACGCATCTGTCACCACGCGACGATCCTTCGGCATGGCCAGGTGGTGCGCGAATGTGACCCGACCAAGGAAACACCGGCATCTCTGGCCAGCATGATGGTGGGAGCCGACGTTGCCTCCGTAAGCGCCAGCTCTCAAAAGCCGCAGATCGGCGAAACCCGGCTTGCCCTGAAGAACCTGTCCGCAAAAGCCGCAACGCCATTCGCAACAGCGCTGAACAAGGTTTCGCTGGATCTCAGGGCCGGTGAGGTGGTCGCGATCGCCGGTGTTGCAGGCAACGGCCAGGGTGAGCTCTTCGACGCGATCTCCGGTGAAATGCCAGTGGTAGCCGACATGGTCGTTCTGGATGGCAAGCCTTGCGGCAACAGGAACATTACCTGGCGACGCAGGCAGAACGCGGCTTTCGTGCCTGAAGAACGTCTCGGCCACGGCGCCGTACCGGGCATGAAACTATCGCAGAACATCGTTCTGACGCGCCACAGCACCGGTGACAAGCTGGTCAGTGGTTTCTTTGTCTCCAATGCCAATGCAGGCAAGATGGAACAGCGCATCAAGAAGTCCTTCGACGTGCGCATGTCCCATGACGATCCGGAAGCGCGTTCCCTTTCAGGGGGCAATCTTCAGAAATTTGTAGTCGGCCGCGAGCTGGACCGCAAACCTGGTGTGTTGATCGTGAACCAGCCAACCTGGGGTGTCGATGCCGGTGCCGCCGCTCTTATCCGGCAGGCACTCATCGATCTTGCCCGCTCCGGATCCGCGGTGCTGGTGATCAGCCAGGACCTGGATGAAATCTTTGAAATCGCCGATCGGATTGCGGTTATTTCCAGAGGCTATCTGTCTGCGGCCGAGCCGACTTCAGACATGAACCGCGAGCGGGTCGGCCTGCTCATGGCAGGCGGCGCGGAAGCGCAAGGGGAGGTTGCCTGATGCGCGTCGAACTCGTCAAAAGAAAAGAACACAGCCGGAAGATGGCACTGCTGTCGCCATTGATCGCTGTTGGTCTGACCGCAATCGCAGCCGGACTCATTTTCTCAATATCCGGACATAACCCATTGTTCGGATTATATAAGTTCTTCATCGAACCTCTGACACAAGAATGGTCTCTCAACGCGACAATCGCCAAGGCAACACCGCTCATCCTGATCGCCTGCGGCTTGTCGGTGTGCTATCTGTCGAACAACTGGAACATCGGTGCTGAAGGCCAGTTTGTCGTCGGCGCGCTGTTCGGCTCTGCACTGCCCATTCTGATGCCGGACTTCGAAAGTGCTGCCACGCTTCCCTTGATGATGGCCTTCGGCGCTATCGGAGGGGCACTCTGGGCCCTGATCCCGGCGTTGTTGAAAACCAGGTTCAATACCAACGAAATCCTGACCAGCCTCATGCTGGTCTATGTCGCCAGTCTCCTGCTGGACTACCTGGTTCGCGGACCGTGGCGGGATCCAGGTGGTTACAACTTCCCGGAATCGGCGATCTTCTCCGACGCCGCCACCTTGTCGACCATTCCCGGAACGTCACTCAGCTATGCGGCCCCCATCACTTTGCTCGTCGCAGTCGTGCTTGCGGTGGTCCTCGGCAAGACCATCAAGGGTTTCGAAATCAGGGTGATGGGCGAAAGCCCTCGCGCAGGCAGCTTTGCCGGTTTTTCTGCCAAGAAACTGACGTTGTTTTCCTTCGCCATTGCCGGTGGTCTTGCAGGCCTTGCCGGCACGATGGAGGTATCCGGCGCGCTCAACCAGCTCCTCCCGACCATCTCTCCCGGTTATGGTTTTACAGCCATCATCGTCGCCTTTCTGGGAAGGCTGAACCCCTTCGGTATCATCGTCGCGGGTTTCGTATTGGCATTGTCCTATATCGGCGGAGAAGCGGTGCAATCGGCTATGGGTGTCTCCAACAAGATTGCCAGTGTCATTCAGGGCCTTCTGCTGTTCTTCGTGCTCGCCTGCGACACACTCATCCTCTATCGCATCAGATTTGTCGGCCGGCGCGGTTCGGCAGGGGAGGTCTCCCATGTTTGAAGCCGTTCTCCTGACCGTTATCACCGCAGCGACACCGCTGTTGATTGCTGCTATCGGCGAACTCGTGGTCGAACGCTCCGGTGTTTTGAACCTTGGTGTCGAGGGCATGATGATCATGGGGGCCGTAGTCGGTTTCGCCGTCGCCAATCAGACCGGATCCGGGACGCTTGGCGTCTTTGCGGCAATTGCCGCCGGCATGGCCATGTCGGCACTTTTCGGCTTCCTTGTGCTTGTCCTGGTAACCAATCAGGTGGCAACTGGTCTTGCCCTGACCATCCTCGGCGTCGGCTTCTCGGGCCTGATAGGGGAGGCCTTCATCGGCATTCCAGGCTTGAAACTGCCGGATCTCTACATTCCTGTGCTGTCCGACATTCCATTCTTCGGGCCTGTCTTCTTCCAGCAGGACGCGCTCGTTTATGTGAGTTTCGCCTTGGTCATCGCTGTCGCCTATTTCCTGTTCCGGACCCGGCTTGGCCTCGTACTTCGGTCTGTTGGCGATAACCACGTGTCGGCTCACGCTCTTGGTTATTCCGTTATTCGCATCAGGTTCGCAGCGGTTCTTTTTGGCGGCGCCTGTGCAGGTCTTGCGGGTGCCTACATGTCGCTTGCCTATACGCCTCAGTGGGTTGAAAACATGACAGCAGGCCGAGGCTGGATTGCACTGGCATTGGTCGTGTTCTCGTCGTGGCTGCCCCTGCGCGTGGTAATTGGCGCTTATCTGTTTGGTGCAGTCAGCGTCCTGAACCTGCACGCCCAGGCAGTTGAGCTGGACATTCCGTCCCAACTGCTGTCCAGCTTGCCGTACCTTGCGACTATTTTGGTGCTTGTGCTCATTTCGGCAAACCGCAGACTGACGCTCGTCAACACGCCAGCCTGTCTCGGCAAGCCATTCGTTCCAGACCGGTAAGCCTCCCAGCAACCGGTTGGCCCGGCCCCGGTGCGATCGGGGGCTTGGCCTTGAACAAGATCGCAACAGAGAGATCGAAACAGAGGGGAAAGAACCAGATGAAATCTCTTTTGAAAGCAACCGTTGCCGCCGTTGCCTTCGCAGCTGCCGGCTCTGCCGCAAACGCGGCAGACGTCAAAGCCTGCTTTATCTACGTTGGACCAGTTGGCGACTTCGGTTGGTCCTATCAGCACGACCAGGGCCGTCTCGATGCGGAAAAGCATTTCGGCGACAAGCTGGAAACCGCATATCTTGAAAGTGTGCCGGAAGGTCCGGATGCAGAGCGCGCGATCGAGCGTTTCGCCCGTGAAGGCTGCAATGTCATCTTCACCACGTCCTTCGGTTACATGAACCCGACGATCAAGGTCGCCAAGAAGTTTCCGGACGTGAAGTTCGAACACGCGACCGGCTACAAGACTGCCGACAACGTCGCGACCTATAACTCCAAGTTCCACCAGGGCCGTTACATCATCGGTCAGATCGCCGCCAAACAGTCCGAATCCGGCGTCGCAGGCTACATCGCCTCGTTCCCGATCCCGGAAGTCGTCTCTGGCATCAATGCGTTTCTGCTCGGTGCTCAATCCGTCAACCCGGATTTCAAGCTGAAGGTTGTCTGGGTCAATTCCTGGTTCGATCCGGGCAAGGAAGCCGACGCTGCAAAGGCGCTGATCGATCAGGGTGCCGACATCATCACGCAGCACACCGATTCCACCGCACCGCTTCAGGTAGCTCAGGAACGTGGCGTGCATGGCTTCGGTCAGGCATCCGACATGATCCAGTTCGCACCGGAAGCCCAGTACACGGCAATCATCGACGATTGGGGTCCGTACTACATCGAGCGCATCCAGGAAGTCATAGACGGCACCTGGGAGCCAAAGAGCACCTGGGCAGGCCTTGCCGAAGGTCACGTCGTGATGGCGCCTTACACCAATCTTCCGGATGATGTCGTTGCAATGGCCAAGGAAACCGAAGCCAAGATCTCCGGCGGTTGGGAGCCGTTCACCGGCCCGATCACCAAGCAAGACGGCTCAGTTGCCGCTGAAGATGGCGTCGCGCTCGACGATGGAGCCATTCTCGGCATGAACTGGTACGTGCAGGGTATCGACGACAAACTGCCGCAATAATCGCGGTAATCACCTATCCAGGACGGCCCGGAGCCAGCGGTTCCGGGCCGTTTTCAATTCTGGTGACCGGATGTCTGACCGTAGTGCGTACATGCCGAAGCCGAAACACCCCGTGTGATGGGGGTAAATTGAATGCGCTCACCGACTGCTACCCATCGAGATCGTTCTGATTGAAGACTTGCGCAGAAATCGCCGCAACGTTGAATAGCAGCACCGACACCTCTACAAATGAAACTATAATTTCGTTTCCATCCAGGATGGATCGCCGGCATGCACACAATACGGACCTTTGACGAATGATCCGCAGACGAGAACTGATGCTCGCCGCGGCCGCTGTTGGATCTGGCAGCATGGCTGGCTTGGCCTCAACCAGCAGCGCCCCAGCGGCAGACACGACGAAACACAGCCGAAGCTCTGCCCAAGGGTTTAGGCTGGCTCTTGGTGGCGGAGCCGCAAAGGCATTCGCTCATATTCCCATTCTGGAAGCGATGGATGACCTGGGTGTCAAACCCGTAGAAATTGCCGGAACATCAATGGGGTCGATCCTGGGCTCTTTTTATGCCAGCGGTATGAGCGGTCGAGAGATCCGGCAATTTGCTATTGATCTCTTTACCCAGAAAACGCAATTGATTCAAAAGCTGTTTCTGAAGGATGGCCGAACCTGGTCGTCGCTCTTCAATGTCGTCCGTCCGGCGATTATAGATCCGATTGTTCTTTTCGAAACGGTTTTTCCTGCAAACCTCGCCGAGCAGTTCTCGGATTTGAAACTGCCAATGAAGATCGTTGCGACGGATTTTTATACCCAGTCGCAGGTGGTTCTGGAGGAGGGGGCCCTGCTGCCTGCAATTGCAGCCTCGTCTGCTCTCCCTATGCTTTTGACGCCTGTCAGAATAGATGGCCAGGTTCTGATAGACGGGGGCTTCGTCAACCCGACACCATTTGATGTCTTTCAAGACGACGGCATTCCGACGGTTGCTGTCGATGTCACTGGCAGCAATTTCGAAGAACGAAAAAGCGGGCTTCCAACCGGCCTGGAAACCTGGATCGGCTCGTTCTCGATCACCCTTCACTCGTTGGTCGCCGCCAAATTGGCCTGCAATCAACCTGATTTGTTGATTGAACCACCAGTCGGCCGTTTCAAGACCATGGAATTCTTCAAGGTTGCAGACATCGTAAAAGCAGCAGAACCAGCCGGAGAAACCTTTAAACGTGGCCTGGCCAGCCTTTTGGAAAATCGATAGTCGAACCAATTGGTTCCGGGCGTTAGATCGCAGGATCACGGCGCTCGAATATCTTTTTCAGCGCTTCCGCTCTTTCTGGTGACCAGCCGTCCGGATCGACAACTGCAGCCCATCCGTCGATGTAATCAGGCGCAATGTAGTAGTGCCCGTATCTGGGAACATCCAGCGCAAACATGGAATCCAGCGCAATCTGAAGCATTGTCACCACGGGAAACCAGGACAGTTTTTCTGAAACATCCGGTGCACGCGGTGAGGCCATCCAGGCTGGCGGCCTGAATCCCGTATCGAACGTGAAGTTTACGATAGGGTCACTACCATAGTTCAGAAATACCGCACGAATTGGCCCCCAGGGTGCGTAGTTTCCCTCCAGTCCGCCATATTGATCCATCACCCGGACAAGCGAGCCGTTTCCGTAGTTCGGACGCCATGCCGGACTGTCACCCTTCCGCCGGTCCCGGACCTCCGACCAATAGCGCGAGAAGAAAGGTGACCCGGCCCAGAAGGCGCCCTGGATCGGGTCACCCAACATGTCAAACAGGGGAAGTGTTGCCTGGGAGTTGAAGGCCCCCTGACTGAGCCCGTGAACATAAAGCTCCGGTCGACTGTCTTTGGGCAGCTGCGTCCAGTGGGCATAGACCGCGTTGAAGAGGGCTCGAGCCTGATCTACCCCGTAGTCTGGATGGGCAAGCAGCGCCAGAAAACTGGTCAGATAGGAATATTGAACAGCCACCGTCGCCACATCACCGCCAAGCATGAAATCGATTGTGTCGTGAGCTCCCGGGTCCATCCAACCGGTGCCGGGTGGTACCACGACCACAAGAACCGACCGGTCAAATCCGCCAACGCGGATTAGTTCCTGCAAGGCAAGTTGAGCGCGTTCTTCTGCGGTGGCACCAGACCTTCGTCCAACATAGACCCTGATCGGATCAACGGCATTATCCGGCAAGAATTCGGAGATTTCTGCTGCAGTCGGAGCAGTCGCAACATAGTGACGACCCCATCGCCCCATCTCGTCCCATTTGACCAGCGACTGGGTACTGCCGGTCTTTTCGGGATCTGCAGGTTTTTCGATATCAGGTTCAAGCAGCAGGTCTGCAGCCAGAAAAGACGTATCGGCCATGCGAAACGCATTGCGTACAAGGGCTCCATCGACAAGTGCCCACAGGAACCAGCCAACAAGAACGATGGACAGGACCACGCCCACGCGCCTTGGAAGCAACTTGTCCAGAACACCAGCGACGGCTCTACGCAAGGCACCTGCGACCCGGAAAACCAGCCACAAGAAAAGTGCGATCAACACGCCAACGGTGACGATGAAGAATGGCGCTGCGCTCTCGAGTGGCGGCAAACCGACAGCTTCACGGGTCGCGTTCTGCCAACTGGCAGCTTTCGACAGACTATAGACCATGATCGCAAGACTGATGCCGCAAGCTGCAAGGAGCCAGAGTGCCCACAAACGTCCCTTGGGTTCCGGCAACTCCAGATAACGCCAGACACTCCTTGCCAGAAGGGTCACTTCATAGCCAAACGTCGCTGCCACGGCGGCGAGGGTCGCTTGTACAATTGGCTCCCTCGGCATCATCGACGGCGTCAGGGCGGCACCGAAGAAACTGACTGCTACTATGAGCCCGGTTGGCGTAAGCCCATCTCGGAGTGTCCTTAAGATCGGCATTTGCCCCCGCTCCCAACACGATTTCATGATCCAGCTGCAGGATTTCGTTTTGAAATGAACGCGTCAAGACAACCTTGGGTAAACAATGGCAGCATGACAGCAATCTTGTGCCCATCCCCGTTATCCACCGCAAAACCAAGCACAATTTACGTTGCGTCTTTTGGCATTTAGACGGTCTTAACCGTTGTCGGGTCTAAATTCCTACATCGTGGATTGAAGGGCAAAAAGATCTTTCCGCGATTGGGGTCTACAACCGTTTTTTACTCGCAAGTTTCGTGAAAGTTTGCGGCGCTAACAATCGGGCGTAATCCACCGCTGGTCCAGCGCAGCAGGTAGATGGCCTGCCGCTGATACCGGAAATGGCAAGCCGGGGGGAACCGGTTCGTCTGTGACAGAGACATTGGGCCGGAAAGGACTATCGATAAGCTCCAATTGGAGCGGTGTAATCTGTCATCAGGGCGGTTGAGCCAATGATTTTTGATAAACTGTTGCGAATAGGATTTCCGGCGCTTTGCGCCTCCCTTACGCTTTTGCTCGGTGTAAACGCCTACTCGCTCTATAGTGCGCAAGCCGACTACCTTCACAAGGATCAGTTGGAACGTTCGGTCCTCTACGACACGCTGCGCTTTAACACTACGGCCCTGGAAAAGCTGATTGCACGGTACAGTGCCTTGAAAAGCCCGGAAGATGCTGCAGAGGCCGGAAAAACCTACGAAGCACTGCTGAACGCCTTCGAAACGTGGCCCAGCGACGCCTACAGCGAAATTGTGGGGCCGTCGGACTACATTCAGGACAAACTGGTCCACATCGTTCGTACGAGCAACCGGCTGAAGCCGTTCCTGGATACGCTCGATGACCAGACCTCCGTGAGCAATGCTCTGATCATCTTGCAGGGGATAGGAAGTTCCCTTCAGCAAATCAATCAGATGGTGACCCAGGAAGCTGCCAAGCAAATGTCGGCGGCGAGAAAAACCTTTCATTTCCACCAGATTGTACAAGACGCGCTCGTTGTTGTTTTCCTTCTGGTCAGCCTTGGCTGGATCTGGTTCTCCAACAAGCGCAGCCAGGTGCTGCAAGGACAGGCAGAGGCAAGCCGCGAGCAAACCAGGCTTCTGGAGCACCGGCTGGACCACGACGGTGTTACAGGTCTGGTAAATTCCCGCGTCTTTGCAGAGATCGTGCGCTCTACTCACGAGACACTCGCTCCTGACCAGACCTTGAGCATTCTCAACATCGATCTGGAGTCCAGACTGCCGGCTATCAACAAGTTCAGCCTTGTAACGGAAGAAGCCATCCTGGCATCGACTGCGGACCTGTTGCGTCACGCGGTAGACCGGATGGAAGGTGTAAATTGCCTTGCCCGCTCAGGAGGCAAGGGTTTTCTCCTCATGACCGTGAATGATGAGGAGGTTGGGCTGACTGCTTCTGTCGTCGCAAACCGGATCCACGACATCTTCCTGCGCCCGGTCCCGACGGCACTCGGATCCTTCCTGATTTCACCAGCTATCGGCTATGCGGATTCCTCCACCGTCGAGCGAGATGCCACAGACATCATTCGCAATGCGGATCTCGCGGTTGGTAACGCCGTCAGCTACAGCCGCCGCCGCGTCGTGACCTACGAACCGGCCATGCGCGCGGAAATGGAACGGCGTACAATCGTCGAAAACGCACTTGCCCGCGCCATTGAGGCGAACGAATGCCTTCCGCACTTCCAGCCACAGTTCAATCTCATGACCGGACGTATCTTCGGCGTGGAAGCTTTGGCACGCTGGTACCATTCCGAACTGGGCTGGATTTCACCATCGGAATTCATCCCGATCGCCGAACGCAATGGAGATATCGTATCGCTGGGATGGAAGATCCTGGAGACATCGTGTTCCGAAGTTCAGTTGTTGCCATCGGACCTGAGCCTGTCGGTCAACCTTTCTGTTGCGCAGATTCTGAGCGACGACGTCGTCGCAATGCTCGACGAATGCCTCGGCCGTACCGGTCTGCCAGCCTCCAGGCTGAAACTGGAAGTGACCGAAACAACCCTGATGAGCGATCTGCGCCGCATTCAGACAACACTCGTTGAGTTGCGATCACTGGGTATCGGTATTTCGCTGGATGATTTTGGCGTCGGTTATTCCGCCCTGTCTTACCTGACGGACTTTGACTGGGACGAAATCAAGATCGACAGGTCGTTCGCCACCAAGGCGGTCAAGGACAAGAAAATTCGCGATATTCTCAAGATGGTCCTTGGTATTGCCGAAACCATGGGCTCTCAGGTCTTGATCGAAGGCATCGAGACAGTCGAGCAACGCGATGTACTGGTCGATATCGGCTGCACCATCGGCCAGGGCTACCTGTTCGGCGGTCCGATGGCGATCGATGACATAACGACCCTGTTCTTCTCGGATCATTCCAAAAGCACTCTGGCGGGGCTCTGATACCACGGTTGGTATCAAGGCCCCGCTGTAAGGGGAGAGACCCTCAGGACCTGCGTTCTACAGGCTGTTTCCTGGTTGTCTTTTTCGACTTCCGGACCAGGGAAACGGCCAGAACCAACCCGCTGACAGCCACCACGAGCAGTAGCTGATGAAATGGCGAGCCAAGCAGATGCTCTCCTGCGCCTTCCCAACCGGCCAGATGATCGTGCGCACCAGGGTGTGCAAGTGCGGGGGTGGACGCCAATGCAAGAATTGACGTCGTCAAAAGCTGTTTCATTCTGCGATATCTCCATGGGCCAGACGAGTGGTGAGGATGTCGATGAGGTCAATGTCTGACCGTTGCGACAAGGATACAAAGGTGAAGGTCATGGTTTCCCGGGCCTGGACCATTGAACCTGGAAAACTCATGTAGACGAGTTCTCGGGAAGCAAAGGCAGGCGAGGCTGTACCGACCTGCCAATTGCTGACGATCTTTGCGTCGACAAGGTGCTGTATAAGACCGTCGGTACCAGGGCGGTGAAATGGGACGCCGGCAAGACGCAGGTAACTGGTCTTGTCGTCGGCAGCCCGAAAGCCGTCGATGAAGCTCACCGCAAGTGCCTGCAGTTCTTCGGCCCGGTCCGCATGCGAGGCCCCATGAACATGAGAATGCAGATGGTCCGCCGCCCCGTGATTATGTCCGGCGAGACCTCCGTGATCGTGGTCATGTGTGTGGTGAGTATGGTGGCGGTGATGCTGGTGATCACCATGTCCATGATCGTGATGAGCATGGTGATCGTGGCCGTGATGATGTCGCGCCATCGCCTTACTCCACGTCCGGACCGGCCGGAATGGACACCGGCTTGTCGATGATGGATTTGTGGGAGCCCATTTTACCATGGGAAACCAGGGTCCCGAGAACATCTACAATCACGCGAGTTGCCAGAAGGGCTGTGATATCGGAGCAATCGTAAGGTGGTGAAACTTCTACGACCTCCAGACCGCAGATGCCTTCCTTCGCGACCAGCGACACCAGCTCAAGTGCCTCTCTCGGCAGGAAGCCACCTGGTTCCGGCCAGCCTGTACCGGGCACGAACCCGCAGTCGACACTGTCGATATCGAACGAGATATAGACTGCATCTGCGTCCTTCCATGCCAGTTCCAGCGCCCGTGCGGCCGTTTCCGCCAATCCCAGTTCCTCAACATCGCGCATGGTGAAGATGTTGGTGTTCCGCTCCCGGGCAACTTCCACACCTTCGCGCGGTACCTGCCAGCCTCCGATACCGATCTGAACCAGATTGACGGCCGGTACGTTGACGAGATCTGTCGCGTGGAACCAGGGCGTCGTATGCATCCGCTCATCCAGATCCTTTTCCTGAATGTCGATATGCCGATCGAAATGCACGATACCAATGCGTTTGGACGTGCACTGGGCAATCCCGCGTACGCAAGGAAAGCCGATTGAATGATCCCCGCCGATCATGATCGGCAAGGCTCCGGACGACGCGACATGCGAGACCGCCCGCGTTATCTGGTCAAACGTCTTTTCGATATTGGCAGGAATGGTGAAGATGTCACCGACATCGCAAAGCGTCATCTGTTCCCGAAGATCGACACCCATCTCGTAGTTGTAGGGCGTGTAGAGCGCGGAAATCTTCCGGACTCCTTGCGGTCCGAACCGTGTGCCGGGTCTGTAAGTGGTGCCCCCATCGAAAGGGATGCCGATGACGGCGGCATCATAAGCCCCGACCTTTGTCACATCCTCGATATAGGGTGCCTTCAGGAAGGTGTTGATCCCCGCATAGTGGGGCAGTTCTCCACGGGCAAAGGTCGGGATCGATTTGTCGGTGAGACTATCCGATCCTGTCAGTCCCATTCGCAGTGCCCAGGCTTTTTCCTTTTCCCACGCGGCAGAGGGCAGGGCACCTTCCTTCTCAGCGGCCTTCCAACCTCGCAATTGGAGTTTGTCGAAGTCAGGATGATGCTGTCTTCGGCTGGGGTCTCGGGTGAATTGACCTGCTGCAAGGTGGTGCGTCCTGGGGCCCGAGGCTCGATTGAAACTCATGGGATGGTCCTCATTCCTGATTGCTTGGGGTGTGGATGCTTTGGGAAGACGGAGTGGGCTGGTTAGTCTGTGGAGCCCCAATTGCACCTGCGATGGCCTCCGGAGACCGCAGGGAGGCTCCAGTTGGCGATTTGAGCGGCAGATCGTAGGTGATGGTCGCGCCGTAAGCCTGTGGCGCCTGCGGGTCGTGGCGGATCTTGTCAAACACCAGCAGACGCGTGCCGAGCTTGAAGGCCTCGTGAATATCGTGCGTCACCATGAACACCGTCATGGACAACTCTTTCCAGAGCCCCAGAAGCAATTCATGCATATCGACGCGTATACCCGGGTCTAGCGCGCCGAAAGGCTCGTCGAGCAGCAGGATACTTGGCTTCTTGATCAAGGCCTGGGCGATCGCGAGACGTTGCTGCATGCCACCGGACAGCTGCGCAGGATATTTGTTTGACGCCGGTCGCAGACCGATCCTGTCAAGCAGGTCGTCGGTTGACTGAAAAGCCGACTTGCGGGAATTGCCAAAAAGCCGCCCGGTCCAACGCGACGTTTCAAACTCTTGTGCAAGTATGAGGTTTTCGGCCACGGTTAGATGCGAAAACACCGAGTATTTCTGGAAGACGATCCCGCGGTCGGGTGTCGGCTCAAGTGGCAAGCGAGCGCCGTCCAGGAGGATCTGTCCACGGGTTGGATGTTCCTGGGAAAGCAGCATCCGCAGGAATGTTGATTTTCCGCAGCCGGATGCCCCGACGATCGTGCAGAAAGACCCGGTCTGGACTTCCAGGTTGACCCGTTCGAGAACAGGCACGCCGTCGTATAACTTTGCCAGGCTCTGGACCGAGAGTTTGGACGCAGTGCTCATAGCGCGTCACCTCCCAGATGGTGCCAGCGAAATGCGCGGCGGGACAACAGCAGTAAGGCTCTGTCGAGCAGGAACGCCAGCAGCGTTATCCAGACGACATAAGGAAGGATCACATCCATCGCGAGGTAACGGCGCACCAGGAAGATGCGGTAGCCAAGTCCGGATGTGGACGCGATGGCCTCAGCCGAAATCAGAAAGATCCAGGCAGGCACGAGTGAGAGCCGCAGGCTGGTGATCAGGTGCGGGAGCACCTGCGGCAACACGAGCCGCGTAACCATTTGCCAGACGCTGGCCCCAAGTGTTTCCGCCTTGATGATCATCTCTCGGGGAATGTCCAGAACCGCTTGGGCCGTGGAACGGATCATCACTGGTGCCGTGCCAATTACAATCAAGGCGACTTTTGCGAGTTCGCCAAGGCCGAAGGTGATGAACAGGATCGGCAGGATGGTGATCGGCGGGATCAGCGAGAATGTCGCGAGATAAGGCGCCAGTCCGCTGCGGATATGGGGAATGAAGCCGATTGCAATGCCAAGGGAGATCGCCAGAAGGGTCGACACTGCCATCCCCGTCCCGAGACGCCAGAGACTGTCGAAAGTATCCAGCCAGAGCAGAAGATCTCCCGACCTCCGGTCCGGCACTGCCGCCATGCGCCAGAAGGCCTCTCCCATGCTGGTGATGGAGGGGAGAAGCTTGTCCGCCGGATTGTCGAGCCGCCGGTAATGGCTGGCAATCGCGTAGGCGACCAATGTCAGCACGAATGGCAGGAGCCCAAGCGCCAGGGCGGTGACCCGGGAGGGTTTCCGGTTGATGATACGCATGAAACGGTCCGATCGGTCTATGGCTGCGGCTCCGGCGCCGAGGCACCGGAACCGCCGGATCAGCAGTGGATGCTTAGAGCGTGCCTTCTGCGGCCATCACCATGAAACTCGGGTCGAATTTCAGTTTCACGTTGCCAGTATCGCCATAGATCGAGCCATCCGGGAAAGAGACGCCGACAAATTCGGGGCTGGGTGCCCCTTCACCCAGAATGCCCTTGTCGAAAAGGAACTCGGCAACGAATTTCATCGTCTCGGGAAGTTCTGCGGATTTGGTGAACTCGACCGCTTCTGCGGGCGTGTAGAACATCTTGGTGGTCGCGAGCTGCGCATCGTACCCGGCAAGGTCCGTGCCGGAGGCTTCGGCCATGGCGGTGCGTGCAGCGACGCCCTCGTCGCTATCGGACGACATGATCGCCATCAGCTCGTACCACGCTCCGACAAGGGCTTTTCCGAAGGCAGGATTGTCCGCAAGCGTCTCGGTATTGACCATCATGATATCGATGATTTCACCCGGAATGCCAGAGCTGTCGAAAACCTTGGTGGCATTTGATTCCGCTTCGATTTCAGACAGGAGCGGGTTCCAGGTGACCACCGCCGTGACATCCGGCGTCTGATAGGCAGCGATCATGTCTGCATCTGAGGTATTGACGACCGTCAGATCCTGTTCACTGAGACCAACCGTGTCGAGTGCCCGTGCAAGCAGGTAGTGGGAGACGGAAAGCTCCACCAGGTTGACGCTTTGTCCCTTGATATCGGCAAGTTCGGACTTGTCCTTCAGGATGATGCCATCGTTACCGTTCGAATAGTCACCGACGATAAGCGCAGTCGTGTCGACACCGCCGCCAGCCGGGATCGAAAGGGCATCCATATTGGTCATGGAGCAGCCGTCATATTCTCCTGCGGTGTATTGATTGATGGACTCCACGTAGTCGTTGATCTGAACGATCTCGACGGAGATGTCGTACTTGTCGGCCCATTTCTTCATGAGGCCACTGTCCTGCAGATAGCCCCAGGGCATCCAGCCGACATAAATGGACCAGCAGACCTTGAAATCCGTCTTTTCCTCGGCCCTGGCCGAAGTGAGAGAAAGAGGCAGCGTCAGCGCTGCGGCGAGGAGGGAAGCTTTGGCAATCGATTTCAACATCTGTGCGCGTCTCCTGTCTTGGGCCCGGTCATCAGAACCGGACTTACGTCATGAGGTTTTTGCGCACGGCCGGGAGCAGGTTCGCGCGCGCGAAACCTCGTGCAGTTGTCTCCCGGGTTTTTGTCCCGCCGTGTCACCGGTCTATGTCGGCATATGCCTCTCAACCGGCTTGCACCTCTCGGTCCTGCGTCGTCTTGCGACCGGATCCCTAGGCGCGCTGCACATCATCACCAAAGCAAGGGGAATGCCAGAAAGGCGAAGGCGAAAAATTCGTACATTGTTTCAATAATTTAAGAAATAGAATCTGGATTGAGCTCGTCGAAACCAATCAGAGGCAAATGATATTCTGAGCAGAATATGGGCAGCATGGTGAAGAATGCACCATGCCCAGACCTTAAGCAGGCTGTGCTGATCTATCGAAAAACAGTCTCAGCCAGTGAAAGAGCAGATCTGAACCAACGGCAGGAAATGCTGTTCGGTGATGCCCAGACAACAGGCGTGCGCCACCAGCAAAAATCCGGTCAAGGCCGAACCGGTGACGAGTGCAAGAACCAGCGATGGATCACGCGTCACTTCGCGAATGCCACTCATGGCTTGAACTTCGGTATGTGCCATAACAATTCCTCCGGTTTGAACATCTGCAAGAGCCAGGCAAGCAGCTCTTGCAGTCGGGATTTATTCCGCAGGTTCGTCGACCTTACCCTCGTCACCAGCTACGTCCTGCTTTTTCTTGCCGGTGAAAAGGCCTTTGATCCATCCCTTTTTCTCTTCGCCGCCGGAAGGAGAAGCGTCTTCTGGCGCGGTATCGGCTTCCACTTCGTTCGTCGCAGCCGGTTTTCCCGGGGCGACCTGTTCGCCGAAGGCGGTAAAAAACTCACCGGCAAGCCGTTTGGCGGTTGAATCGATCAGTCTGACACCAAGCTGCGCCAGCTTGCCGCCAACCTTCGCATCAACCTCGTAGTGAAGGATCGTCGCATCAGGACCGTCTTCTTCCAGATGAACCTTGGCGGCACCTCTGGCAAACCCGGCGACCCCACCAGAGCCTTCGCCTTCAATGGTGTAACCGTTCGGCGGGTCGAGATCGTTGAGCGTCACCTTGCCGCCGAAAGTTGCTTTTACCGGGCCCACCTTGAGACGTACCTTCGCTTCCAGTTCAGTATCGGAAAGCTTGATCAGGTCTTCGCATCCCGGAATAGAGGCCTTCAGGACTTCCGGATCATTCAAAGCCTCCCAAACCTTATGCTTGGGGGCTTCGATCCGCTGGCTGTCGTTCATTTGCATGTGGTTGCTTCCCTGGTGGGGTCAAACGTGATGGATGTTGGTCTGGCGGTGTCCGCTGCGGCGGATCATCAAAAGTTCCGCCAGGATAGAGAGCGCAATTTCTTCCGGTGCAATGGCTCCCAGATCGAGGCCTGCGGGCCCCTTGATCCGGTCGAGGGTCTGATCCGCTGCGCCTTCGTCGCGCAACTTCTCCTTCAGGGCTGCAATCTTCCGGCGGCTCCCGACAAACCCGATGTGGCGCGCATCCGTCAGAAGAGCTGCCTTCAGGGCCACCAGATCGCCACGTCCCTGGGTCGAAATAATAGTGTAGATCTGCCCGTTGCTGTGAATGGGACTGTCAAACCCTTCTGCTCTTTTGCCCGCACCTGAAAAGACGGGCAGGTCTTCTGCAGGTGCGCAGAAGGTCAGGTCAAACCCGATGGACGGCGCCTGGCTCGCAAGGGCCACGGCAACCGGACTGGCGCCGTAGATGACAAGCATGGGCCGCGGCAGAACCGGTTCTATGAAGATATCCATGGTCCCCTGGCTTGGGCACATGTTCCTGGCAAATTGAATGCCTTCGCGCTCTTCACCGGCTTCTACGCCGATCTCGGCCAGCAGGTCTGCCGGTTGAAGGGAGATCAATCGTGTCTGACCATCTTCAAAAGCGGACCTTGCCGCCTTGATGACAGCCGATCTTGCGCAGCCACCGCCGATCCAGCCGCCGACAATATCCCCATTCCTGTCGATGACGGCCTTCGCGCCCGCCTTGGCTGCGGTCACCGATATGGTGCGTACAACGGTTGCCAGAACGAAGGGTTCGTTGTCACCTTGCAAACGGTTCATCAGGCGGGGTAGGTCCTGCACGACCTCTGGCGCGGCCTCTTTGCCGGACACGGGAACGGAATGTTTCATCTCGACATCTCCCATCGTTCAAAGTCTCGCAAGATAAGGCTCTAGGGCTTCAAGGCTGGCGAGGTTATGGGCTGGCGCGAAGAAATCGACATGAGGCAAGGCGGCGGCCATGCCTCCGGCTGTCGGTTCATAGCCCTGCCAGCCAAGCAGCGGGTTGAGCCAGACAATGCGCCTGCATCGCCGCCGCAACCGTGCCATCTCGTCGCCAAGTGCTTCCGGCGTGCCTGTGTCATAGCCATCCGACAGGATCAGGACGCAGGCGCGCGAATGGACGACACGGGCGGCGTGCCATCTGTTGAAGTCGGCCAGCGCCGCGCCAATCTTCGTGCCGCCCCCGATCCCCTGTGCCATCAGGCCCATGCGATCAAGAGCGCGGCCTGCATCGCGCTCGGAAAGAGCCGACGAGACGTGCATAAGGCGTGTGTGGAAGACAAACGCCTCGGCTTCGCGGAAGTTATCCAGCAAGCCGTGCACAAACCGTGTGAAGACACCCGTGTAGTTGTTCATCGATCCGGACGCATCGAGCAGGATAACCAGCCTGAGCTGTTTCTCACGTGGGCCTTTACGCACAAGCTCGATGGGGGTCCCGCCATGAGCAATGGAACGCTGGATGGTTCGGCGCAGATCCAGCTTTCGGCCTGTTCGTTTCTGACGATCCCTGCGGGTCAGTCGTATGCGCATCGCACGGGCAAGACGTTCGGCAAGGTCATGGGCCTGCTTAAGGGCGTCCGGATCGTGGAGATCTCGAAAATCCACCTTGCCGAGGTTTTCGGCAATGCTCGCGCCTTCCCGCCGCCCGGAGGGAGCGTCGTTGCTCGCTTCATCCTCTTCACCGGGAAGGCGTTCGACGTCGCCCGCAATTGTCTCCTGGCGGTTACCACTTGCGTCTATCAGCTCGCGAATGGTCTTCATGCCCTTGCGCGTACTCGTCCCGGTAACCTTCACGCCAGATTTGACACCCTTGCCGATCCAATAGGCATCGAAGATGTCGTCGAAACGGTGCCAGTCGGACAAGCGTCCGCAAAAAAGACTGCGAAAGGCAGCCTTCAGGCTTCCAGGGCGCTGTATTACCTGCGAACACAGCAACCGGCTGGCATCACGGGTCTCGGCCAATCCAACCTTGAAGCCGCTGTCGCGCAGTGAGCGGACAAACCCTGCCAGACGCAGCCTCAGGATCGGCCCGATGTCTGCTCTGGTTTCAAGGAAAAGGCCGGACATTGCTCAAGCCACCTTTCCAAGCAACCTGTCGGTGACTTCGCGGCTGACCCTGGCGCTGTCCTCCCGGGTTTTCAGGACACAAGACAGCGTCTCAAAGACAAGCTCCCGGCTCTCGTGCAGGTTTTTGGCTCCAAGGCCGAGAAGAGCCGCCGCCCAATCGATGGTTTCGGCAACGCCTGGAACCTTCACAAGGTCTTCCTTGCGCAGTTTGTTCATGAGTTCGGCGATCTGTTGGGCGAGAGCAGCATCCAGATCCGGGACACACGCCAGCAGAATTCGGGTTTCGCGGTCGGGCGAGGGGTAATCGACGAAATGATAAAGGCAACGCCGGCGCAATGCGTCCGAGAGTTCGCGCGTACCATTTGAGGTCAGAACCACGCGCGGGATAGTTGTTGCCTGAACCGTGCCGAGTTCCGGGATCGACACCTGGAAGTCAGACAGGATCTCAAGCAGGAATGCCTCGAATTCCTCGTCTGCCCGGTCGATTTCATCGATCAGCAGAACCGGCGGCACGTCTTTTCGAATGGCCGCTAGAAGGGGGCGTTCCAGAAGATATTTCTCGGAGAAAATCGCTTCCTCGACAGTTTCCGCACTGTCGCCAGACCCTTCCCGCGCCTTGATGGCCAGAAGCTGGCGCTGATAGTTCCACTCGTAGATGGCGTCGGAACGGTCGAGGCCCTCATAGCACTGCAGTCGTATGAGATCGGTGTTCTCCAGCCGCGCCAGAGCCTTCGCCACTTCCGTCTTGCCGACACCGGCTTCGCCTTCCAGAAGCAGCGGTCGCCCGAGCATTCCGGTCAGCAGAAGTGCCGTCGCAAGACCTTCGTCCGCGATATAACCGGCATCCGCGAGTTGTAGCGCTATCTGATCCTTGGTCTGGGTCATGCTGGTCCGTTCGGTGAAAAGGCCGCTTCCATCGTCTTTCAGGCGCTGATCCAGGATCATTCACATGAGGACGACCGGAACGTCACCGCAGGCTTTGTCCCGGAGGAGCCAGCCTGCGGTAAGAAGTGCTTTATGCGTGCGCACCCAGGTCCTTGGCCGCCTGCCAGATCCGCCAGGCGTCATGCGGCATCTGGATATGGGTCGACCCGAGGAACTTGAAGGCGTCGTTCACCGCATTGGAGAAGGCCGGCACACCGCCGACATTCGGGCTTTCGCCCACACCCTTTGCCCCGATCGGGTGATGTGGGCTGGGGGTGACGGTGAAATCCGTTTCCCAGTGAGGTGTCTCGACAGCTGTCGGCAGGAAGAAGTCCATGAAGGACGCCCCCAGCACGTTGCCCATCTCGTCGTAGCGGATCTCCTGACCCATCGCGATGGCAAAGGCCTCGGTCAAACCGCCGTGGACCTGTCCCTCGATGATCATCGGGTTGATCCGGGTGCCGCAGTCGTCCAGCGCATAGAAACGCCGTGTCTTTGCAACGCCGGTGTCGACGTCGATATCCATTACACAGAGGTAGGCACCGAACGGATAGGTCATGTTGGGCGGGTCATAATAACTGACCGCTTCAAGGCCCGGTTCCATGCCTGGTGGCGGAGCGTGATAGGCAGCCCAGGCAATCTCCTTCATGGACTTGCGTGCCTGCGGATTGCCTTTCACCTGGAAGCCGTCCACGTCCCATTCCAGATCGTATTCGGATACTTCCAGCATGTGAGCCGCGATCATCTGTGCCTTGTTGCGGATCTTGCGAGACGCAAGCGCAATAGCGGCACCGGCAACCGGTGTGGAGCGTGAACCATAGGTCCCCAGCCCATAAGGCGCGGTATCCGTGTTGCCTTCCTCCACCATGATATCGGCGGCCGGAATGCCAATTTCAGTGGCGATGATCTGCGCCCAGGTCGTTTCATGCCCCTGGCCTTGCGACTTGGTGCCCATGCGGGAAATCACCGAGCCGGTCGGGTGCACGCGGATTTCGGCACTGTCGAACATTGCGACACCGAGGATATCGCAATTCTTCGACGGTCCGGCACCGACGATCTCTGTAAAGAACGACACGCCGATGCCCATGATCTCGCGGGTTTCCCCCCGCTTGAAAGCTTCCTGCTTGGCCTTTTGCTCAGCGCGCAGCTCGCGATAGCCGATCGTGTCCATCGCCTTCTGCATGGCGGTGTGATAGTCGCCGCTGTCATATTCCCAGCCAAGGGCCGAGTGATAGGGGAACTGCTCCGGTTTGACGAAGTTCTTCATCCGCAAGTCCGCCGGATCCATGTCGAGCTTCTGCGCCAGGATATCCATCGCCCGCTCGATACAATAGGCCGCCTCCGTCACACGGAACGAACAGCGGTAGGCGACGCCGCCCGGTGCCTTGTTGGTATAGACCCCGTCGACAGCCAGATGCGCTGACGGGAAGTCGTAGGACCCGGTTACAATGTTGAAGAAACCAGCCGGCCATTTCGACGGATCGGCACAGGCATCAAAGCCGCCATGGTCAGCCAGAACATGTACTTTGAGACCAGTGACGGTGCCGTCGTTCTTCGCAGCGATTTCCGCGGTCATGTGATAATCGCGAGCAAAGGACGTTGTCGAAAGGTTCTCCATCCGATCCTCGACCCACTTCACCGGCACGCCGGTGACGATGGAGGCAACGATGGCACAGATGTAACCCGGATAAGCCCCGACCTTGTTGCCGAAACCGCCGCCGATATCCGGCGCGATGACATGGATCTTCTGCTCCGGAATAGTCGAGAGCAGAGATGCCACCGTACGGATGACATGGGGTGCCTGAAACGTTCCCCAGACCGTCAACTCACCCTTGATCTTGTCCATCGATGCAACGCACTGACAGGTCTCGAGCGGTGAGGGGTGCGTCCGATGATAGGAGATCAGCTCCTTGATGGTGACATCGGCTTCAGCAAAGGCTCTGTCGGTTTCCTCCTGGTCGCCGACTTCCCAGGTGAAGATGTGGTTGTGGTGTTTGCGCGGCCCGTGTGCGCCTTCCATCTTGCCGTCGAGATCAGGCCGCAGAACCGGCGCATCCGGATCCATCGACTTGAAAGGGTCCGTCAGGACGGGAAGCTCTTCATATTCGACTTCCACCAGCTGAATGGCATCGTCGGCGATGTAGCGGTTCTCGGCCACCACGAAGGCGACTTCCTGGTTCTGGTACAGCACCTTGCCATCGGCCAGCACCATCTGCACGTCACCGGCGAGTGTCGGCATCCACGCAAGATTGACGCCTTTCAGGTCTTCCGCCGTCAGGACGGCGATCACGCCAGGCAGTTTCAACGCTTCGGAAGCATCGATCTTCGTAACCTTGGCGTGGGCATAGGGAGAACGAACGAAATCGCCGAACACCATCCCGGGCAGTTTCACATCATCGACATACTGGCCCTTGCCTTGCGTGAAGCGAATATCTTCCACACGCTTGCGCTTGCAGCCCATGCCTTCCAGCGCGGCTTCGCGCTGTTCCCGTGTCGGGGTCATGTCGTTCATTCTGCAGCCTCCTGAAATTCAGTGCCATTCAGCTTCGCAGCGGCGTACTGGATCGCCTTGACGATGTTCTGGTAACCGGTGCAACGGCAAAGATTGCCCGAAATGCCCATGCGGATTTCCTCTTCCGTGGGATTCGGGTTTTCCTTCAGCAGCGTGTGTGCACGAAGGATCATTCCCGGGGTGCAGAAGCCGCACTGCAGCCCGTGCATCTGCCGGAAGCCTTCCTGAAGCGCTGACAAGGTACCATCCGCATTGGCCATGCCTTCGATGGTCGTCAGTTCCGCGCCGTCTGCCTGGACGGCAAACATGGTGCAGGACTTCACGGAGATGCCATTCAGCTCAACCGTGCAGGCACCGCAGTGGGACGTCTCGCAGCCGATATGCGGTCCGGTGAGGTTGAGGTCCTCTCGCAGGAAATGGATCAGAAGCGTGCGCGGATCTACAAAACGCTGCACCTTCTTGCCGTTGATGGTCATGGTGACGGGGATCTGTTCAATATCGCTCATTGTCGGTTCCCTCGATCCTGGTTCAACTGGTTGCGCGTGTTGCGGCTTTCGCGAGCGCCCGCTTCAACATCACGCCTGCCATCTTGGTGCGATATTCTGCAGGTCCACGTCCGTCCGAAGCGGGCTCGGTGATCGCCTCAGCCGCCGCGACCGCGCGGGCAACAGTTGCCGTATCGAGCGTCGAACCAGCCAGGATCACTCCGGCTTCCTGCGCAAAAAGCGGTGTATCCGCGACATTGGTGAGGGCAATCGAACAGAAGGACACACTGCCGCCTTCCATCGTCAGGACGACGGCAGCTGCGGCTGTCGCATAGTCGCCAACCTTGCGCTTCAGCTTTTCATAGGCATAGCCGTGCCCTGCAGGCGGGACGGGTATACGAACGGCTGTCAGAATTTCCTCAGGCGCAAGGGCCGTGAAATAGGCCGCCTCATAGAAGTCGCGTGCAGGGACTTCACGTTCGCCGTCCGGCCCGGTCAGAACATAGGTCGCATTCAGGCACTGCATCAGCGCCGGCATATCGTTGCCCGGATCGCCATTGGCGACATTTCCGCCAAGGGTGC
Organism: Labrenzia sp. THAF191a; assembly: GCF_009363335.1. Classification (GTDB taxonomy): domain Bacteria; phylum Pseudomonadota; class Alphaproteobacteria; order Rhizobiales; family Stappiaceae; genus Roseibium; species Roseibium algicola. The sequence goes on along the minus strand of NZ_CP045333.1, from coordinate 4,392,823 downwards.
CGACATATCTGATCTGCGGATCGGCAATGAGAAGTGACGTTTCGCGAATGATCGGCAGTTTTGACGCCAAGAGATCCGAGGCGATCAGCTCATGCTGCGTGGTCATGGCGCCAATGGTGATCGTGCCGCCATCGTCGGAAATGCCTTTGAGATCGGCAATGCCACCAAGGTCGACCAGATGTTCCGGCGCTGCCATGCGCAACTTCATCATGGGGATCAGGCTATGGCCACCGGACAGTGGCCGCGCTTCGTCGCCATGGCTGACCAGGATCGCGACAGCTTCCGCCACGGACGATGGCCGGTGATAGGTGAATGCACCAGGTATCACGTCTTTCTCCTCCCTCTGCCGGCCACCTCAGGGCCGGATGCCGGTCTTCCCGAAAAGCGATTGCTTTCGCCTTCCACCGGCAACGTCGTATCCGGACGCTGGAAACGGCCGAATTGTTCACGTTGGAAAAGGGTGCGGAACAGTGCGGCGCACACTCAAGAACGCTTGCACAAACAACCTGTCTGGCCACACGGATGACGTGCCGCCTTGCACGAAATGCGACAGCTTTTCTGACGCATTTCACGGTGTAAATTCAGATGCTTTCAAGAAGGGCATCTAATTACAATAGCTTACAATAGAAGCCCAAGCCGCAAACACCACCACTATGAAGAGTGTCCGTTTGATGCGCATTTGCACGAACGGCGTGTTTTGCGGCCTTGCATGCACTGCAACACCTAAAGTGAACCGATCCGATGATCTGGCTATTGGGCGGCAGCCGGCTGTTCATGCCCCGTGTGGCTTTGATGCCTGTTTTGGCCAAGCGTCTTCAATCGCGCTTTCACGCGCCCCCAACGAGACCGGCTGACAGGAACACTCTGCCCCGCCTGGCCCGCCAGGATAAGGACGCCTCCGTCACCGGAGCGCTTGTAGCTGACAACGCGGCTGAGGTTGACGATGTGGCTGCGGTGGACACGGTTGAATGTGCGCGGATCAAGCTGCTGTTCCGCTTCGCTGATGGAAAGGGGGCAGAAGAATTCTCTGCTGCCATCGTAAAGACGCGTGTAATGGGCGTCCGCGTGAATGGCATATATGTCCAGCACGCCGATCTTGGTCTTCTGGCCGTCCCGCTCGATCGGCAGCATTCCCTTGCCAAGTGGCTGACCAGGCCGGATCGCTTGGGCCGCCGCCTGCAATCCGGATGCGGATTTGCTGCCAACAGTCATTGCGGCTTGCGCTGACTGGCTCTGCCTGTCTTCACGTGCCTCTCGCTGCTCTTCCTCTGGCAGCTGGTTCCTGACCATGCCGTCCTTGGTCTGGTCTTCCTGGGCGGGAACGAGCGCCAGAAGAAACAGCCCCGACACCAGAAATGCTACGCAGGACACGAGAATCGCTAGCATTCCGGGGCTCAGGGCCGGCGCAAGAGTACCTGAAACCGGTTGCAACGTTTCATAGGTCAATCCTGCCATCGCCGTGTAGTGCATGGCTGAAATCGCAAGCGCCAGCACAGCTGCAGAAAAGACGAGAGGAGGACGTCGGCCAAGGCCGAACAAAAGCCACATGGCGAGGCCAGCCGCATTGAAGGCAATCAGGAAGCTTGCAAAGACGTAGGCCGGATCGTGCTCCATTTGCAGCGAACCATGCAGGGCATACATGCCAAGATAATGCATGGTGCAGATGCCGCTTCCCATGACGAAGGCAGATAAGCCGAGGCGAATCGGGGTCAGCCGCGCATTGCTAGCTGCGAAAACAGCAATACCGACAACAAGTACGCAGACGAGAAACGACAACAGTGTCGGCAGAACGAGAAAATCGACGGCGACGGGCAGACGGGCTGCCAGCATTCCGACGAAATGCATGGACCAGATGGCAAGGGCCACGGTCAATGCTGCCCCTGCAAGCAACAGCCGACGTCTCGAGTCAATTGCGCTGCGAACCTGAACAGCAAGGTTCAAGCCCACGAAACTGCCCTGAAAGGCCATCACCAGGGACAGCGCAACAAGCCAGGGCTCGTGCATCACTGACATGCCGGCTATCTCCTCCCAGTAGCCGCCGCCGCATCAAGCGACGGTTCCTCCGGATCAGATGATAGGGGAAACAGAAATCCGCATCAAATTGCGCGTGATGCCGACGTATACGTCCATCAGCGGCGGGATCAATTTGAAACGTGCTGAGAAAAGAATGGCGGTGAGGGTGGGATTCGAACCCACGGTACGCTCTCACGCACGGCGGTTTTCAAGACCGCTGCCTTAAACCACTCGGCCACCTCACCATGCCGGTGCCTTGGCGGCCCGACTGTGCAAACCGTTTCCTTTTTCTCACTCGGAAAGTCAAGCCGGAATCACCAGCATGAAGTTCAGGCGGGCGAAATCGTGTGGATGTGCGGGAGAATCAAGCTCCTTTGGGATGTTCCCGCGCCGCTTGCACACAGGGGCAGGACGGGCAGTGCGGGCGCAGGAACATCGCCAAAGGGTAGGGGCCGCCGGTCCGGTGTCGTGGGCAGGGTTTTGAACCGGCGGCCGAAGCTGGAGGTGGGGTCCAGCATTGCTGTGACAGGGCGGTCATCAGCAATGAGTTCACCCTAGGCTGATTTGACAGGTCTGAATGTGATGTACGTCACAACTGATCCGAATGACGATTTCTTCTCACCTGTGTCCTGTGCGCAACAGCCGGCAGCAGGCAAATTGACGCAGTTTTTAGTCATATATTTCAGACCGTTACAACAAGCAGACCTTGAGAAATAAACCCGGAGACGTCTAATTCCGGTGGAGAGTTGAATTTGGGCAACGCAGCGGCCTCGACGGGCAGTTTACTTTGAAGTAATAAAACTACGCTTTAACAAGGGCATATGCGGGATGTGCAGCGGGGGCTCGTGCGTCTTGCGGGGACTGATCTGAAGATCGGAACAATGCCTTGAAAACCGGTGTGGACCGAACCACACGCCGGAATGATCGCGTGAGCTGCGGGGCCGCCAGCGCGTAAGTGAGTAGGACGGCAGTATGCAAGGGACAGGCGGGAAATCTTGCCGGGTGACAAACCAGGTGGCAGGAACGTCTTCAGGGGAACCAGCTGTGACGCTTGATGGTAAATCGCGTCCTGCACGGAAACTCAGCGCCCAGTTGCGCACGGGATTGATTGTGGCAGCAGCGGTTTCGGCCGTGGCCGCCTGCAGCACCGCGCCGCAGCAGCAGAAATCAAAATTCAGCCCGGAAAAATATGGTGTCAAAGGCAGCCCGAAAATGGTTGCTGAAGGCCAACCCGTGCCGAAGGGTGGCGGACGCTATATCGTCGGCAAGAAATACAAGATTGCCGGCAAGTGGTACTATCCAAAGGAAGATCCGGACTACAAGAAGACCGGCCTGGCTTCCTGGTATGGGCCGACTTTCCACGGTCGCAAGACAGCCAACGGCGAGGTTTTCGACCGTAACTCCCTCACTGCTGCGCACACGACGATGCCGCTGCCGTCCTATGCCCGCGTGACGAACGTGGAAAACGGCCGATCGATGATCGTTCGCGTCAATGATCGCGGCCCATTCCACGGCAACCGCGTCATCGACCTGTCTGAACGCGCGGCAACGATGCTTGGCACCAAGAGCGCCGGCATCGGCAAGGTAAAGGTCGAGTACGTCGGCCGTGCACCGTTGCACGGACAGGACGAAGGCTTCCTTATGGCCTCTTACCGTGGCCCAGGTGCGGTTGAACCCGGTGCGACAATGCCGGGCACAATGCTGGCACAGGCAGAACCGCAGCAGGTTGCGCCTCAGCAAGTCACACCGCAGGTCACCTTCGGAGCTGTTCCGGCGCCAAGCGCACGTCCGTATCTGACGACCGCATCCACGACCACGGCTTTCCGGGCGCAGCAGACCACCTTGACGGTTGCCTTCGATCCGGCACAGGCATTCTTAGCTGGCAAGCCGACAATCGAGGTTGCTTCCAACAATCGCTTCGAGCCGGTCGAATCGGCCTATTCCGCTCCGGGTCTTGCACCTGCGGAAGGAACACTCGGCGTGCTGCGCGTCCCGGCTCCGGGAACGTCCGCAGGTCTCGTGACAGGCAGTGCAATTTCCTCATTTGCTGCGAACCGCCGAATTTCCGACGCGCATTCGCTGCTTTCAAATGTGGCCGACACGGGCCTTTCGATGCGTGAGTTGGTGGTCAAACTGGAAAACGACGGCTAATCGGCCAGGAACCCGGAGTAGGTCCGGCTTCTTCCACACGCCGCGCCTGTATCCATAAATAGGGCAAGCGGTTCATGGCCTCCGCATATTCTGTATCCGAATTTTTGAAAGCGTCTCGTCGCCTTGTAGGGCGAGGGGCGCTTTCTGCTTTTCTTGTCGTCTCTGCGTTCGCTCTCCCAGGGAATGCAGCCGAAACAATCGTGACGAAAGCTCCGATGGCTTTCCTCTATGAGCCCGGCTCCGGTACAATCCTGTTTGCCAAGGAACCTGACCAGCCGTTCGCTCCCGGCGCTCTCGCCAAGGTCATGACAGCCGCAACGGTTTTCAAGGCAGTGAAAGAAGGCGATCTCTCGCTTGACCAGACTTGCAAGGTCAGTGAACACGCCTGGCGAACCGGCGGCGCTCCCTCGGGTCGTGGTGCCACAATGTTCGCCGCGATCAAATCCGATATCTCGGTTGAGGACTTGCTCAAGGGATTGCTGGTTCACAATGGCAACGATTCCGCGATCGTGCTTGCCGAATGCCTGGACGGGTCCGAAGAAGCGTTTGCTGTGCGCATGAACGAATTCGCGCAATCCATCGGCATGAAGAACAGCCGCTTCGGCAACCCGACTGGCTATCCGGAAATCCCAAGCCAGACCACAGTCCGTGATCAGGCAAGGCTTGCCGAGTACATTCTGGAGAGCCACGCGGATCTTTATCCGATGTTCGCAATCCCGGAATTCACCTGGAACAAGATTTTTCAGCGCAACAAGAACCCCTTGCTCGGAGAAATCCGCAACCTTGATGGCCTCGGCGGCGGCAATGATGCGGAAGCGGGATATTCCGGCCTCGGTTCGGTGGACCGGAATGGACGCAGGGTTATTGCCGCGGTTGCGGGACTTTCGTCGGACAAACACCGACTTCAGACGCTCAAGGAGGTCATCGAAGGCGCCTGGGAGTATTTTTCCGTTCAGACGTTGTTTTCAGCGGGCGATGTTGTAGCAGACGGCCGGGTGTTTGGCGGTGTGACCGGCAGTGTTCCGCTGGTGTCCGAGAAAAACGTCGACGTGCTGCTGCCGCGAGGAGGCACACTCGATTACAGGATCCGCGTTATCTACAACGGACCGCTTCCCGCGCCAGTCAACGCTGGAGAGCAGGTTGGCGAAATCCGGGTCATCGGCAAGGATGGGATCGTCTACCGGTCTCCATTGGTAACCGGTGGCGCTGTTGCGGAAGGCACCCTGATCGGCAGAGCTCTGGACGGTCTGCAGGAGCTGCTGTTCGGCTGGATCGGGTAAACGGTGCACAAAGATTGCAATTGCTGCTAAAGCCGGTGACAAAGACCAACAAGAACAAGCGGAGCCGGGATAGGGTGCCAGGACATTTCATTACCTTTGAAGGCGGCGAGGGGGCCGGAAAATCGACCCAGATCGCCCGTCTGAAAACCTATCTTGAAGGTCTGGGGCTATCTGTTGTCGTAACCCGCGAACCAGGCGGCTCGCCGGGGGCTGAAAAGATCCGTTCAATGCTGTTGTCTGGCGGCGCAAAGGATCTCGGTCCACGCGGCGAAGCAATGCTTTTTGCCGCGGCACGCGCGGACCATGTCGATACCACCATCAAACCGGCGCTGGAGCGCGGCGACTGGGTTCTCTGCGACCGCTACGCCGATTCGACCTGGGTTTATCAGGGCGAGGCGGGCGTCGATCGCGACTATCTGAAACTGCTGGAAACAGCCGCGGTTGCAGGCATCTATCCCGACCTGACGATCCTCATCGACGTTCCGGTAGAAGTCGGGCTTGGACGGGTGGCAGAACGTTCCCGCTCTGATGACAGCGGCGGCCCAGACAGGTTTGAAGGGGAAGAGCTCAAGGTCCATCAGCGAAGACGTGAGCTTTTTCTCGAACTCGCCAGTAGCGAATCCTACCGATTTGCCGTGATCGACGGTGCCAAGGAGCCTGCCGAGGTTGAAACAGCCATTCGCAATGCCGTGCAGGAAACCTTTGCCGGCGACCTGAATGAAGGCGGCGCATCGGGCGTCACTGCTGAAGGGGCGCACTGATGGCCCGTGCCAATGCACCGATCGACATTCCTGAAGTTGATGCTCTTCCTGGCTATCCGTTGCCCCATGAGCGGGACATCCTGATCGGACACACCAAAACGGAACAGGCTCTTCTGGAGGCCTACAGGTCCGAGCGGCTTCATCATGCCTGGATCCTGGGCGGTCCGAAGGGGATCGGCAAGGCAACGCTTGCCTTTCGATTCGCGCGTTTCGTGATCGCAAATCCGGACAGATTCGGACAGCAGGTTGCCGCCGCGCGCGATCTTGCGGTTGCGCCCGACCATCCAGTGTCCCGACAGCTGAAGGCTGGCGGGCATCCGAACATTCTGCATTTGCGCCGACCCTGGGACGAGAAATCCAAACGGTTCAAAGCCGACCTGCCGGTGGATGAAGTGCGAAGAACCGTTTCCTTCTTCGGCACCACAGCATCCGCCAAGGCCTGGCGGATCTGCATTGTCGATGCTGCGGACGACATGAACATCAGTTCCGCCAATGCGCTCTTGAAGATCCTTGAAGAACCACCGCAACGATGCCTGTTCCTGGTGTTGAGCCATGCACCGGGCCGCCTGCTGCCGACAATCCGGTCCAGATGCCGGCGCCTCGATCTGGATCCCTTAAGCGAGCAGGAGATCGGTCAGGGCCTGCAGGACCTATCTGGCGGATCGGTTGCCTCGGCGGATGACCTTCGTGAACTCGCTCAAACAGCCGACGGCAGCTTGCGATCTGCCATCACATTGCTTTCGGGAGATGGTCTAGCAATCGCCAAGGGCGTTCGTCAGCTCGCAGACCGGCCGCAACAACTCGATCTTGCCGCTGCGCATGCATTGGCGGACCTGGTGGCCGCACGCGGCCAATCCGACAATTGGGAAAGCTTCCAGCACATCGTTCAGATCTGGCTGCACGATCGTATGCGCCGGGATCTTGGCAAGGGTGTGCGTGACGCACATGGGATCGTCGAGATCTGGGAAAAAATGAACAGGGCGATCCGGGATGCGGACGCGCTCAATCTCGACAAGAAACAGGTCGTGCTGGATTTTTTCTTCGCTTTGCGCGCAGCCTGACCCGTCAACGCCCGTCAGGCGGCAACACAGATTGGAAATCGTCACGAGCGAGAGTTCGTGACTTGGGCAAGCCCCGATTCTTTTGTTAAAAGGTGGCAGCAACACCTATATGCGCCATACCGATCAAACTCATTTGGATCCTCAATGCTTGTCGACAGCCACTGCCATCTCGATTTCCCGGACTTTGACGGTGAACGTGCCGATCTGATCGCGCGGGCCAAGGCGGCCGGCGTGGAACTGATGGTCACCATCTGCACCCACATCCGCAAGTTCGACCAGGTTCTGGCAATCGCCGAGGAATACCCGCAAGTCTATTGTTCGGTTGGCACCCATCCGCACAACGCCGGCACAGAGCGCGGTATTCCAGCCGATGAAATCGTGCAATTGGCGAACCACCCCAAGGTGGTCGCCATCGGCGAGGCCGGGCTCGACTACTTTTATGACAAGGCTCCGCGCGATGCACAGGCCGAAGGCCTGCGCATCCACATAGAAGCCGCACGGCGCACCGGCTTGCCACTGGTCATTCATTCACGCGACGCGGATGACGATATGGCAGCCATCTTGCGCGAAGAAATGGGGAAGGGGGCCTTCCCGGCCCTGCTGCATTGCTTCTCGTCCGGCCGTGACCTTGCACTGACCGGAATAGAGCTTGGCCTTTATGTATCCTTCTCCGGAATATTGACCTTCAAGCGCTCGGAAGAGATCCGTGACATCGCCCGTGAATTGCCGGCTGACCGGTTGTTGGTGGAAACCGATGCCCCATATCTCGCACCGCAGCCGAGGCGCGGCAAACGCAACGAACCAGCCTATACAGCGATGACCGCGGCGGTTCTGGCGGAAACCAGGGGTGTTTCGGAAGAAGAGATTGCGCGGCAGACCACAGAGAATTTCTTCAGGCTCTTCAGCAAGGTGCCTCGTCAGAACCTGCAGACAAAAGCGATTGCTTCATGACCTTGACGCTGACCATTCTAGGATGCGGCTCTTCCGGAGGCGTGCCGCGTGTCGGCAATGATTGGGGCGATTGCGATCCAGGTGAACCGAAGAACCGCCGCAGCCGCTGTGCGCTTCTTGTGGAAAAGCGTGTGGATAACGAGTGCACAACCGTGTTGATAGACAGTGGACCCGACATCAGGTCGCAATTGCTGGCTGCCAACGTCAAGCACCTGGACGCGGTTGTCTATACGCATTCGCATGCCGATCATCTGCACGGTGTCGACGATTTGCGGGCCTTTTGGGTGCAATCCGGCAAAAGAGTTCCCGTCTACATGGACGAAGCGACAAGCGCGAGGGCACTCACAGCATTCAGCTACTGCTTTGAAACACCGGCCGGCTCGAACTATCCGCCCATTCTGGAACGCCGTGATCTTCGTCCGGATACACCAGTCACCATTGAGGGAAACGGCGGTCCGATAACATTCGAACCTTTCGAGGTTGTCCACGGAGAGATCAATGCGCTTGGATTTCGCATTGGTGACACAGCCTACATTCCCGATGTCTCGGACATTCCGGTGAACAGCCTCAACCATTTGAAACACCTGGATCTTCTGATCCTGGATTGCTTGCGCCGCAGACCGCATCCAAGCCATTTCTGTCTGGCGGATGCGCTGTCCTGGACTTCCAGAATTGCTCCCAGGCGCACCATTTTCACCAATCTTCACAATGACTTGGACTACAAAATCCTGTCAGCGGAACTGCCTGAAACCATAGAACCTGCCTACGACGGTATGCTCCTGTCCGTTGAAGACACAGGCACACGCAAAGAAAGCGCTCTAACCACCGATGGCTGGTAAGCCACGCTACAAACAACCGACGGAAGATCGGCTGATCAAGTCTGCGCTTCATTACCTGGAACGCTATGCGACATCGGCCGCCAATCTTCGAAAGGTTCTTGAACGCAAGGTTTTGAAAGCCTGCATGAGCCTGGAACTCGAGCCCGCCGACTATGCCGACCTGATCGATGCGGTCGTTGAAAAATGCGTTCAGACAGGTCTCGTCAACGACAAGACCTACGCGGAAACCAAGACCGCCGGGCTGCGCCGCCGTGGTGGCTCAACGCGAAAAATCGAAGCTCAGTTGGCTGCCAAAGGCGTTGACAGAGAAACGATACACACGGTGCTGGCACAAGACGAACGCAGCGACGAGGAAGCCGCTCGGATCTTCGCAAGACGAAGGCGGCTTGGGCCATTCAGAAAGACACCAAATCGAGATGACCGGCGAGACAAGGACCTGGCTGCAATGTGCCGGGCGGGCTTTTCCTTTGAAATAGCTCGCAAGGTGATCGACGCGGACGACAGCGATTGATCTATGCCACGGCACGACTGAGGCGCAGAATGACGATCCGAAACGCAAACTGACTGGCAACGCCAAACGGATCCATCACTAAGGCATTGGCAAAGCTTGGCAAACACGCCTTGCTATAAATGTTCCATAATATTGATTATGCGAATTAGTGATGTGGATTGGGAGCCCTCCATCTTCCCAGCAACAAATGTCACCTATCGGCCTATCTCACCATTGCTCCAGCTCTGGACTTTGGCAGTGTCGGCTAGTCGACGTCATTGCAGATAGCTTGCAGAGCTTTGGCTTGCGTTCCATCGGTGTCCGGGCTTGAAAGACCAGACATGCAAACCAGAGCTTTCCAGAGCGACCATGCTCTGGCCCGATGCCAGGTCTGATCATCTACCTGGCACGCATCCCGGAAGATCTTCCGGCTTTCGAGACCGAAATACGTCCAGGCCATAACGAAGTCACAGGCAGGATCACCGATACCGCAGGTTCCGAAATCTATGAGACCTTTGACGACGCTTTTGGTGACGATGATGTTTCCGACCGCCACATCTCCGTGGAACCAGACAGGTCTGGCCGTCCAGGCTGACGTCATGCCACGCTGCCAGACCTCAAGGCACCGCATTGCGTCCACCTTGCTGCCGAGGATATCCAAACTCTTTTGAACTTCGTCGCCGTAAGCGCTGGGATGGCAACCGCGATAGAATGAGTGCTTGCCTGCAACGAGCCCGCCAACCGTATCGATCGCTCTCAAATCACACAGGGTTTTGCCAAGCGAAACCGCGATTGTTTCCGGATCTACACCGTCAGCGCTTTCAAGTGTATCTCCCTCGACCCAACGCCTTATCGACCACGGTAGCGGAAATGTCTCGCTTGGCAGACCGACAGCGACGACACTCGGCACTTCAACGGACAGATGCTCGCTCAAGACAGTCAGCGCATGCGCTTCTTTTTTCACTGCTTCGGCATAGGATTCATTTCGTGGCAAACGCACGGAAAGAGCATCACCGAGCCTGAAGGTGGTGTTGTCCCAGCCCTGTTTGGAGACCGGTTCAATTGGCAGATGGTCAAGATGTGGAAACTGCTGGCGGATGAGACGCGCAACTGTGTGTCGGTCGATTTCCATATTGTCCACGGTTGCTTTTCCAATCAAATCTTACCTTGAAACCTAATCAAATCAGCGTCTTATGCCAGCTAAATGACCCGGAAAAGAAGTCGTTTCCGGGTGAACTTGGCTTTTGCGGCACTTCAAGATCTGCGTCAAACGACGCCCCCATGTCCGGCAGATCACAGATCCGGATTGGACACCCCTTCCCGCAGAAATCCATAAAGCACTGTTATTACTGGGTTATTTCCCGAAAAACATTGCACTCCTCTCAGCTAGCCTGAACCGCACACAGTATCGACGCACATGACGCCCGTGCTTATGTCCGTATGATATTGTCCTGAAATGTCAGCAAGCGAACGATACACATTTCGAGAAGTGACCCCGGCAGATCTAGCTCTCCTGTCGGAATGGCAGACGCGACCACATGTCCGTAAGTGGTGGGACTCGGCCGAGCCTTTTACTGCGCAAAAGTTCAAAGACACTCGGGTGAATCGCTGGATTGTTGAGACACCCCAGCGCCCCTTCGCCTACTTGCAGGACTACAGTGTTCACGGCTGGGAAGATCACCACTTTTTCTCGCTTCCCAAGGGATCTCGGGGCATCGATCAGTACATCGGCGAAGCAGACATGACAGGTAAAGGGCACGGCCCTGCGTTTATCTTGCAGCACCTGAAGGCACTGTTCGGGGCTGGCGTTCCAGTCGTTGCGACCGATCCCCACCCTGACAACACTCGTGCCATTTCAGCATATGAGAAGGCAGGTTTTGAAGTGTTTGGCACCTCCCAGGCGACACAATGGGGCTTGATACTCCCCATGAAGGTCAGTTCATCAGGGTGAGAGCCTGTGCTGTTTTTCCGGGCAGCATAGCGTTTCTGGATGCCATCTCTGCCCCCTCTCCTTTTTCCTGGCGAAACAGTGCCATTTACTAACAACACTATCTTATCGTGAGACCAAACCGGGTCTCAGTGGACTAGACCCGAGTACGCCGCCAGTCAGACTTTGCGTAGCCGCAATATCGCGTTATCGCTGATGCAGCTTTTGATTTGCATATTCGATTCTATTGGAGACCTTTTTGGCCCTTCTATCTCAAAAACTGCGTGTAGCCATCCTGTTTGGCGGGCGATCTGCGGAACACGAAGTCTCGGTCCTTTCCGCCACAAATGTCATGAACGCGCTCGATCCTTCCAAGTATGACGCGGTTCCGGTCTACGTCACCCGTGAAGGACAATGGCTGCTGAGCAATTTTGAAAATGGACAACTGGCACGGCCGACAACAGGCATTGAAATCTGTCCGGTTCCAGGTGGCCGTGGCCGGGTGGTTGCACTGGATGAAAACGGGTTGCCTCGTGACTTTGACAAGCTCGATGCGGTCTTTCCCGTGCTTCATGGCCTCCATGGCGAAGATGGTGCGGTACAGGGACTTGCTGAAGTGGCCCGGGTTCCGCTCGTTGGATGCGGTATCGCAGGGTCCGCAAATGCACTCGACAAGGATCTTGCAAAACGGCTTCTCATCGAGGCCGGCCTCCCCACGGCCAGGTCACTCACAATTCGGCCGGACGATGTGCCGGACTTCGAACTCCTGAAACGCGAACTTGGTTTGCCAGTATTCATCAAACCTGCCCGCCAGGGTTCCTCGGTCGGTGTCAGCAAGGTTCAGACGGCAGACGACTTTGAGGCCGCCTTGAAAGAAGGATTCAAGCACGACAACAAGCTTCTTGCCGAGGAGTTCGTTCTTGGCCGCGAAATCGAATTCGCGGTCCTGGAGGAAAGCGACGGCACGCTGTTCGTCTCCAGGCCGGGCGAAATTGTTCCTGCCGAAAGCCATGGCTTTTACACCTATGACGCAAAATATGTCGACGAAGACGGCGCGGCCTTGAAGGTGCCCGCAGAATTGCCGCACGATGTCGAAGGCCGGATGCAGGATCTGGCGGCAAAGGCGTTCAGAGCCCTGGGGTGCGACGGCATGGCTCGTGTCGATTTCTTTGTGACGCAGGAAATGAATTTCCTGCTGAACGAACTAAACACGATACCCGGCTTTACGAATATCAGCATGTATTCCAAAGCGATGGCTGCAAGTGGCGTCAGCTATCCAGAGATCATCGATCGTCTGATCACCCACGGCATTGCCCGGGCAGAACGGGATATCTGAAACTTGGCTATCATGCGCTCAACGCAAGAGCGTTCTTCACAAACTCAGTGCCGATGTAGTCTCCGTCCCGGCGCACAACGCGGCATGTTCTCTCAGGCTTTCCATCGTTGAAATGGAGAGTGAACTGGTTCGGAACATTTCCGGCATTAGCCAGATGAAGCCGCGCCCCATTTTCCGAAATATCCCTTACAGAACACTGCACGCACTCATTCTGGCCAAACCGGATTTCGGCATGTTCATGAATACGGGTTCGTTCGCTTTTTCGCCGGTTTTCCATGCCGACGACCCAATTATCCAGATTGCTGCAAACAGAGGCCACGTTTTCGGACGCGAGCATCAACTTGCTGCTGATTTCGTCCGTGGCAGCACATTGCTGTTCCGCTGCAGTTGATGTTCCCTGAACCAGTTCCTGCACTTCGGTGATTGACGACTGGATCGCCTTCAGCGCTTCATCTACAGCTCCTGCAACGGTCTGCATCTCCTCGATCTCTGCGAAAATTCGCGTTGTTGCCTGAGATGTCTGGCTCGCGAGATCCTTGACCTCGTTCGCTACAACAGCAAAGCCCCGTCCCGCCTCGCCTGCGCGTGCGGCCTCTATCGTTGCGTTGAGAGACAAAAGGTTGATCTGATCCGCAACTTTCGAAATCAACTGAACGACATCGTCCATGGAAGCCGCAGCGTTGCGGAGAGTTTCGGTGGATCTTCCGGCTGCTTCGGAGCGGGTTTGCATGTCATCGACCGCCCGCTGTGCCTCGTCCATTCCACGCGACACATCTTGTGCAGAGCCGGTAATTTCCCTGGCAGAAGCAACGGTTTGCTCAACGGTTCCAAGTGTCGCCTCTGCAGCCGTAATTGCTGTCTGCCGTGCTTTCATATTCTGCGTAACGTCGGTGGCAAACTTCGTGATCTTGATGAGTTTGCCGGACGCGTCAAAAATCGGATTGTAGGTTGCTTGCAGCCAGATAGGGTCACCGCTCTTGCTGAAGCGCTGATAAATCGCAGAAGCATGTTTGCCCTCGCCAAGGTCTTTCCAGAACGAGGCATATTCTTGGCTCTGCGCGTAGTTGGGCGACACGAACATCCGGTGGTGTTTACCAACCACTTCGGCGGAAACGTATCCGGTCGTGCGCAGGAAGTTTTCGTTCGCGTCGAGAATGATCCCTTCCCTGGTGAAGGAAATCATCGCCTGGCTACGGCTGATTGCCGCAATCTGGCCTTCATATTCAGCGTTTCGAAGCTTTTCGGAGGTTACGTCAGTCGCAAATTTGACCACCTTGAACGGATTACCTGCCGCATCGAGGATCGGGTTGTAGGAGGCCAGAATCCAGATATCCCTTCCGTCCTTGTGAAGACGTTTGAATTCCCCGCTTTGATAAGTACCTTTTGCAAGCTCTTGCCAGAATGCCCTGTATTCGGGTTTTTTCCGTTCTTCCGGGTCCATGAACAGGCTGTGGTGTTTGCCTTTTACCTCAGAAAGCTCATAACCGAGCGCCTTCAGAAAGTTTGGATTGGCATCGAGAATTGTGCCATCCAGATCAAAGTGAATAACCGCTTGCGAACGGTTGATCGCGTCTATCTGCCCCTGGGCCTCAAGCGCGTTTCGCTTCTTCTCGGTTATATCGGTCGCAATCTTGACGATCTTCCGAACAGTCCCCGACCTGCTGATGACAGGATTATATGTTGCCTGGATCCAGACTTCCTTGCCTCCCTTGGCAATCCGGGCGAATTCAGCTGATTGATACTCCCCCTTCGCCAATGCTTTCCAGAGGCGCTCATATTCCGGCGTATTCGCATACTCCGAATCCACGAACATCCTGTGATGCCGTCCCTTTATTTCATCCAGAGAATATCCGAAGGTCCTGAGAAAATTCTCATTCGCTTCCAAAATTGTGCCATCGGGTTTGAATTGTATGATCGCTTGAGAACGACTAAACGCGTCGACGATTTCTCGCCAGTCACTTTGCGGCAATAACAACGTCATAAGAAATCGCCTTAAGGTTGGTGTTTTCCCCAAGGACACTAGCGACATCTTCTTGAATCTTGTTTAACGTGAACTATAGGTAAATATATCTAGGGTTGCTGCGTACACGTACGGCACGGCCCTGTAATCGACGCCACGCTCTATGTCCCTTAGCCGTCGTAGCCACTTGAACGGCCACGCATTTTCTTGATCTGGCCACGTTGTTTCTTGGCGTCGAGACGACGCTTCTTGGATCCGAGGGTCGGTTTCGTGGCCTTGCGGGGTTTCGGCTTTTCCGTAGCTTTTTGCAGCAGGTCCAGCAAACGCTCCAACGCGTCTTCCCGATTCCGTTCGCGGGTCCGGAACCGATCCGCCTGCAAGACGATCTCGCCGCCAAGAGTCAGCCGGCTGCCTGCAAGCCTCGCCGCTCGCGTCTTGACGTCTTCGGGAAGTGTTTCATTGCCGGCAAGGTCGAACCGCAGTTGAACTGCCGTGGAGACCTTGTTGACGTTCTGCCCGCCAGGCCCGGAGGCGCGAATGAAATCTTCGGTGAGATCCTCCTTGAGGATGAACAGCCGTCCGGTCACTGCAATCTTTGAAGCAGCGAAGGGATCGTCCGTCTCGCCGCTCATACTACCTGATCGCTCTCGGCCGGCAACTTCAGGCCAACACCGTTCAAGATAAGCGACGTAACCGCGGCTACCGTTTCAGCCTGGAAGGCCGCGTCGGAAAGGTCCTTCCCGGTCAACGCCTTGATCTGCACCGAAAAGTCCGCGTAATGCTGCGTGGTTGCCCATATCGTGAAGATGAGATGGACAGGATCGACACTTCGCATCTTGCCTGCCGCAATCCAGTCTTCGATCACCTGACTTTTTTCGGCCACCAAACGCTTCAAATCCGTTTGCAGGATCGGCAATATCTGTGGCGCGCCCTGCATCACTTCGTTGGCAAACAACTTTGAGGCTTCCGGAAACCTGGCAGACATTTCGATCTTCTGGCGAATATAGGCAGCCAGTTCCTGCGCCGGCTCTCCATCCGGATTGAGCGTTTTCAAAGGAGCAAGCCACACCTCCAGGATATGGGCCAGCGTTGCGCTATAGATCGCCTCTTTGGAGGAGAAGTAATAAAGCAGGTTGGACTTCGACATTCCAGCATCTGCAGCGATCCGCTCAACTGTCGCGCCGGAAAATCCCTTCATGGAAAACTCGCCAAGCGCCGCCTCCAGAATCAGGGACCGGTTCTTTTCCTGGATCCGGCTAAGCCCGCCTGATTTAAAGGATGCCTGCGTCTGCTCGCCCAAATCCGCCATCTACCGTTCCGTTTTCTGCCGCGAAGGGTCCCAACCCTACACCCAATTCACACGGCATTTTTCCGGAAAAAACACCGATTTCACAACTGGCAAGTTCAGCACCGGAGGGAATGACCAGAAATTAGTCATGACGACCGGATTTGCATCTTGACCATTTGGTCAAATCCCTCCTAGGGTAAATTGACCAGATGGTCAGAAGGCTAGTCGATTGATCCGTCCCTCGCAATGGGGATGTCTTGAACAAACGGCAGCCATCGGCCAGTTCGGAAATCCCGGCAAACCGGGGCGGCTGCAAGGCCAGACAGAGGATTTAGGCGAACGGGAAAGAGGCAAAAGCCCATCCGGAACGCCAGGGAACAGTGTGGGGAGAGGACCAGCGCAGTCGGCACTGCCGTTGACGCAGTGCGCGTGCTATTCCTTCCATCACAAATCAGCAACAGTCGGCCGCTTCAAGCACGAAGGGTCGCAAGGAGGACGTATGTCAGCATCGAGCCAGGCTGCCACCAACAATCTCGAAGCTTTCTGGATGCCGTTCACGGCCAATCGGCAATTCAAGCAGGCCCCACGCATGTTCGTGTCGGCCAAGGACATGCATTACACCACCGCCGACGGCCGACAGGTTCTCGACGGCACGGCCGGCCTCTGGTGCTGCAACGCCGGTCACTCCCGTCCCAAGGTCGTTGAAGCGGTCCAGAAGCAGATTGCCGAGCTGGACTATGCGCCCGCCTTCCAGATGGGCCATCCCAAGGCATTTGAACTTGCTGCGCGCCTCGCGGCCATGATGCCCTCCCCGCTGGACCATGTCTTTTTCACCAATTCCGGATCGGAAAGCGTGGACACCGCGCTAAAGATCGCGCTCGCCTATCAGCGCGCGATCGGTCAGGGCACTCGCACCCGCTTGATTGGCCGTGAACGTGGCTACCACGGTGTCGGCTTTGGCGGCATATCGGTTGGCGGCATCGTCTCCAACCGCAAGACCTTCGGCACGATGCTCACCGGTGTCGACCACATGCGCCATACGCATGATCCAGATCGCAATGCATTCTCCCGCGGCATGCCGGAAAACGGCGCTGAATATGCCGAAGAGCTGATCCGTATCATTCAGCTTCATGATCCTTCGACCATCGCGGCTGTCATCGTTGAACCGGTTGCCGGATCGACCGGCGTTCTGATCCCGCCCAAAGGATATCTGGAACGCCTGCGCGAAATTTGCTCTCAGCATGGCATTCTGCTGATTTTCGACGAAGTTATCACCGGTTTCGGTCGTCTGGGTTCACCGTTTGCGACTGACTTCTTTGGTGTAACGCCGGATCTTGTCACAACAGCGAAGGGCCTGACGTCCGGCGTCGTCCCGATGGGGGCGGTGTTCTGTACATCGGACATCTATCATACGTTCATGACCGGCCCGAAACACATGATCGAACTGTTCCACGGTTATACCTATTCCGCGCATCCGCTCGCCTGCGCAGCTGCTCTAGCAACTCTCGACACGTACGAGGAAGAAGGCCTGCTGACACGTGCGGCTGACCTTGCCCAATATTGGGAAGACGGCCTGCATTCACTCAAGGATTGCCCGAATGTCATCGACATTCGCAACCTCGGTCTGATTGGCGCAATCGAACTGACGCCAATTGCAGGGGAACCGACGAAACGGGCGTTCTCGGCGTTCCTGAAGGCCTACGACGACGGGCTGCTGATCCGCACGACTGGCGATATCATCGCCCTGTCCCCGCCGCTGATTATTTCGAAGGAACAGATCGACGAGTTGTTCGGCAAGCTGCGCAGCGTGCTGAACGCCATCGACTGATATCCGGCAAGACAAGAGACAAAGACACGTTTTAGGAGACACAAGCATGGCAGCCCCCGGCGAAAACCTGAGGATCAACGCAGAACGCCTCTGGGACAGTCTGATGGAGATGGCAAAGGTCGGTCCGGGTGTTGCCGGTGGCAACAATCGCCAGACCCTGACCGATGCCGACGCCGAGGGCCGCAAGCTGTTCCAGAAATGGTGCGAGGAAGCCGGCATGACCATGGCTGTCGACACCATGGGCAACATGTTCATGACCCGGCCGGGAACAGACCCGGACGCCCTGCCCGTCTATGTCGGCTCACACCTCGATACTCAGCCGACCGGCGGCAAGTATGACGGCGTTCTTGGTGTGCTCGGAGGACTCGAAGTCATCCGAACCATGAACGATCTCGGCATCAAGACCAAACACCCGATCGTGGTCACCAACTGGACCAACGAGGAAGGCACTCGCTTTGCACCGGCAATGCTTGCGTCTGGCGTCTTTGCAGGTGTTCATACACAGGACTGGGCCTATGACCGGGCCGACCACGAAGGCCTAAAGTTCGGCGATGAGTTGAAGCGCATCGGCTGGGTTGGTGATGAAGAAGTCGGTGCACGCAAGACCAAGATGCACGCAATGTTCGAACTCCACATCGAACAGGGTCCGATCCTGGAAGCCGAGGGCAAGGATATTGGTGTCGTGACCCACGGCCAGGGCCTTTCCTGGACGCAAGTGACGGTAACCGGCAAGGACAGCCACACGGGCTCCACACCGATGCCCATGCGCAAGAATGCCGGCCTCGGCATGGCTCGTATTCTGGAACTGGTCGATGAAATCGCCTGGTCGCATGCTCCACATGCCGTGGGTGCAGCCGGCCACATCGAGGTTTTCCCGAATTCACGAAACGTGATCCCCGGCAAGGCTGTGTTCACGATCGATTTCCGCTCTCCGGATCTTGCCGTCATCAAGGATATGGAAGATCGCCTGAAGACAGGCGCCAAGAAGATCTGCGATGACATGGGACTGGACGTCGAATTTGAAAAGGTCGGCGGTTTCGACCCGGTAGAATTCGACAAGGGATGCGTCGAGGCGGTTCGCAACGCTGCCGAGCGTCTCGGATATTCCCATCAAAACATCATCTCCGGCGCCGGTCACGACGCCTGCTGGATCAACAAGGTCGCGCCGACTGCGATGATCATGTGCCCTTGTGTCGACGGTCTGTCGCACAACGAGGCAGAAGAGATCTCCAAGGATTGGGCGAAAGCGGGTGCTGACGTCTTGTTCCACGCGGTGGTCGAGACTGCGGGGATCGTAGAATAGCACAAACATCGGCCAACCTGTCGCGTCAGCGACGGGATTGAGCAAACACCTGGCTGCCCCGGACCTGAACCGAGGCCCGTTACAGGGAAATGAGAGGAACATGACTTTTAACGGAAAGGCATTGGCAATGGTCTGCGCCCAGTTTTGGGCCGCAGTACCTGCCTTTGCCTTTTCCGTTGGCGACAGCTGGGACTGGCAACTCACTGAGCCGGTCGATCTCGACAGGAATGTCAGGGTTCTGGATCTGCACCCCGACCTGGTGACACCGGAGGATCTGGCAGCTCTCAGGCAAAAAGGTGTCCGCACCATTTGCTATGTCAGCATCGGAACCCTGGAAAATACCTCCGAGGACTTCAAGGTATTTCCGGATGACGTGCTCGGCAAAACCTACGAAGACTGGCCGGACGAGCGTTTTCTCGATATCCGCCGCCTTGATGTCCTGCTTCCCATCATGAAATCCCGTTTCGAAGCTTGCAAGAACGAGGGTTTCGACGCGATTGAACCTGACAACATGGACGTTCATGACAACGACAGCGGGTTTCCGATCACCGCAGACGACGTTGTTGCCTATGTCGCCAGACTGGCCGCCATTGCCCATTCTCTCGATCTCGGCATCGGGCAGAAGAATGTGCCCGACCTGACTGCCGATCTGATCAACCACATGGACTTCCTGATCGCCGAAAGCTGTTTTCAGGACAAATGGTGCGACGACGTCAACGCCTATGTCCGGGCAGGCAAGCCGATCTTCGATGCAGAATACACGGACCGGCCGATAGACTTTCAAGAAGCCTGCGAAGTCGCAGCGCAGCAGAACATTGCAATGATCCTGAAAGACCGGGATCTGACATCACCGGTACAAACCTGTCCATGAGGCAGGCTGACGAAGGAAATTTCCGGCGCAACACACCGGACGAGTGAACAAACGAGAAGGGGAACACAAATGGCCAGCAAAGTGATCAAGGGCGGTACGGTTGTAACTGCCGATCTTTCCTACGAAGCCGATGTGAAAATCGAAGGCGGCCGCATTGTCGAAATCGGACCCAACCTGTCCGGTGACAAAACCCTGGATGCGACCGGCTGTTACATCATGCCGGGTGGCATCGATCCGCACACCCACCTCGAAATGCCGTTCATGGGCACATTCTCTTCGGACAATTTCGACAGCGGCACACGCGCCGCGTTGGCCGGTGGCACAACCATGGTCGTTGATTTCGCCCTGCCCTCGCCCGGCCAGTCGCTGCTGGAAGCGCTGCAGATGTGGGACAACAAGTCATCGATGGCCCATTGCGACTATTCCTTCCATATGGCGATCACCTGGTGGGGCGAACAGGTCTTCAATGACATGCAGACTATCGTCCAGCAGAAGGGCATCAACACGTTCAAGCACTTCATGGCCTACAAGGGCGCCCTGATGGTGAATGACGACGAGATGTTCGCCTCGTTCTCACGCTGCGCCGAGCTTGGCGCCCTGCCTCTCGTGCACGCGGAAAACGGTGATGTCGTCGCCACCTTGCAGCAAAAGCTGCTGGCGGAAGGCAACAACGGCCCCGAAGCACATGCTTATTCCCGTCCGCCGGAAGTGGAAGGCGAGGCAACCAATCGCGCGATCATGATTGCGGATATGGCTGGTGTACCGGTCTATATCGTTCACACGTCTTCGGAACAGGCACATGAGGCCATTCGCCGGGCTCGCCAGAACGGCATCCGCGCCTATGGCGAACCGCTTATCCAGCATCTGACGCTGGATGACAGCGAATACGAGCACGCCGACTGGGACCACGCCGCACGCAGGGTCATGTCGCCTCCGTTCCGCGACAAGAAACACCAGGACAGCCTCTGGGCAGGTCTCGCGTCCGGCTCCTTGCAGGTGGTTGCGACCGACCATTGCGCATTTTCCACCGATCAGAAGCGCACTGGTGTTGGCGATTTCACCAAAATCCCGAACGGCACCGGTGGTCTTGAAGACCGCATGCCGATGTTGTGGACATATGGCGTGAATACAGGTCGCCTGACGCCCA
Source organism: Labrenzia sp. THAF191a (assembly GCF_009363335.1). Taxonomy (GTDB): domain Bacteria; phylum Pseudomonadota; class Alphaproteobacteria; order Rhizobiales; family Stappiaceae; genus Roseibium; species Roseibium algicola. The sequence goes on along the minus strand of NZ_CP045333.1, from coordinate 4,371,617 downwards.
ACGAATTCGTCGCAGTCACTTCAACCAATATTGCAAAGATCTTGAATATCTATCCGAAAAAAGGAGCAATTCTGGTTGGCGCAGATGCCGATCTTGTCGTCTGGGATCCGGAAAAATCGAAAACCATTTCCGCCTCCAGCCAACAGTCCGCCATCGACTACAACGTCTTCGAAGGCAAGGCCGTCAAGGGGCTGCCGCGCTACACACTCACCCGTGGCCGCGTTGCGGTGGAAGACGGCACCGTCAACCACAGCCAGGGTCATGGCGAATTTGTCGCCCGCAAGCCGTATCAGGCCGTCAACAAGGCGCTAAGCACGTGGAAGGAACTGACGGCACCGCGTAAGGTGGAACGCACCGGCATTCCCGCCAGCGGCGTCTGATCCAATCCGGCCCCGCCTTTCCAACAGGCGGGGCCTTCAAGAAACGAACACGTCAATCCGGACCCGACTCGTGCCGCGAGGAACTTGATGACTGCACTTGCCAGCGCAAAGGACACCGAAATGGTGGAAAACAAACAAAGCGCCAGCCCGAACCGGGTGATCGATATCGAGAACCTCTCGCTAACATTCGAGACCAACGACGGCCCGGTTCACGCGCTTTCAGACATCGATCTGAAGATCGAAGAGGGAGACTTCGTTTCCTTCATCGGTCCGTCGGGTTGCGGCAAGACCACGTTGCTCAGGGTCATCGCCGATCTTGAAAAGCCGACCGCGGGGTCCATCACGGTCAATGGTGTCTCTCCGGAACAAGCACGCCTCAATCGGGCCTATGGTTATGTCTTTCAGGCTGCCGCCCTTTATCCCTGGCGCACGATTGCCAAGAACGTGGCATTGCCTCTCGAAATCATGGGGCTTTCAAAGGCTGAGCAGCAACAGCGGATTGCCCGAAACATGGAGTTGGTGAACCTCACCGGCTTCGAAAAGAAGTATCCCTGGCAGCTTTCAGGCGGCATGCAGCAGCGCGCGTCGATCGCCCGCGCCCTCGCCGTCGAGCCGGATCTGCTCCTGATGGACGAACCTTTCGGTGCGCTCGACGAAATCGTCCGCGACCATCTCAACGAACAATTGCTGCAGCTTTGGGCCAAGACCAACAAGACCGTTGTCTTCGTAACCCACTCGATCCCGGAAGCGGTGTTCCTGTCGACCAAGATCGTCGTGCTGTGCCCGCGCCCGGGCCGTATCTACGACGTGATCGAAAGCGATCTGCCTCGCGACCGCAGTCTTGATATTCGCGAGACACCGGAGTTCCTGAAAATCGCCCACCGGGTGCGCGATGGACTGAAGGCAGGGCACTCCTATGAAGACTAATTCGCATCGACCCGCGACATTTGTTGATGTCGACCCTGCCGTGGAAATCCAGGCCCTCGATGGTCTTGCGATCAGGGTTTGGCAACGCATTTCTGCGATTGCGGGAAAGGCGCGGATTCATGACTGACGCCTCTCTTTCGCAGACCCGTAGCATGAACCCATTTGCCGGTCTGATGTCTGGAACGGTCGGTCCGGTCACCGTCGTCGTCTTGGCGATCATAGCGCTCTGGTATGTCGCCGCAGTCGCACTCAACACCCCATTCCAAAAAGACATGTATGAGCGTGCCGGACAAAGTGATGTCGGGTTCTCTCAACTTGTCACCGATACGCTTTACCAGGAGCGCCCGGTCCTGCCTGCGCCGCACCAGGTGATTGTGGAAATCTGGGACACGACTGTAAACAAGAAGATCACGTCAAAGCGGTCGCTGGTCTATCATACGGGCATCACACTCTCTTCGACGCTCCTCGGGTTTCTGATCGGCACGACACTCGGCATTCTTCTGGCAATTGGCATCGTTCATTCGCGTGTTCTCGACAAATCATTGATGCCGTGGGTCATTTCCTCGCAAACCATTCCCATTCTGGCCATCGCGCCGATGATCATCGTCGTTCTCAACGCTGTTGGTATCTCAGGTTTGCTGCCCAAAGCCATGATCTCCACCTACCTGTCCTTCTTCCCGGTCACGGTCGGCATGGTGAAGGGACTGAGATCACCTGAAGTCATTCACATGGACCTGATGCACACCTATTCGGCGACACGCTTCCAGGCGTTCTGGAAACTGCGCCTGCCCTATGCAGTGCCCTACCTTTTCACATCGATGAAAATCGGCATGGCTGCCTCTCTCGTCGGAGCGATCGTCGGTGAACTGCCGACCGGTGCCGTGGCCGGTCTTGGCGCGCGTTTGCTTGCCGGCTCCTACTACGGCCAAACTGTCCAGATCTGGTCGGCACTTCTGATGGCCGCCTTTTTGGCCGGGTCCCTGGTTGCCCTGATAGGCATGATCGAGAAGCGCACGCTGAAACGCATGGGGATGGCCGGATGAGCACCATGACCGAAAAAAAGAGCCGCCTCGATATGCCGGCACTGTTGGCCTGGTTCATCGTAGCCATGGTGGTAATTGGCCTGTTCAGTCCGATCTTCGGACCGGACTACGGCATCATGGATGTACCGCGTCTTGCCCTTTGCCTGGTCATCCTGGCAGTCGCCGGTGTGCGCTACGAACTAGGCTTCATGCGCAACCCCTTTGGAGACGTTGTCCTCGGCATCATTACCGCCATTGCTGCCTGGCTGCTGATCTCAACCTCCTCGCACCACGTCGGGCAGGCCACGCTCGGTTTCTGGGCCCTGGTAGCAGCAACCTGGGCAGCGGCCTGGCTCTTCGTTGAGCGACTTGCCACATGGCGCAACCTGTCGCCACTTGCAGCCCGGCTCATCAACCTCGCCATTCCGGCACTCTTTGGCATTACCCTTCTGGTACTTTGGCAAATCGTGGTCACCGGCGCGGGCGTTCCGAAGGTTCTGCTGCCAGCCCCTTCCGAAATATGGGTGCGCCTGACCAATTCCGGACCAACATTGTGGGCTGACTTTCGCCAGACTTTCCTGAAAGCCGTTCTGGCCGGTTACGCCATCGGCTGTGGTTCGGCGTTCATCACTGCCATTCTGGTGGACCGGGTGCCGTTCCTTCGCCGCGGCCTGCTGCCGATCGGCAATCTGGTGTCTGCACTGCCGATCATCGGTGTCGCCCCCATCATGGTGATGTGGTTCGGCTTCGACTGGCCGTCCAAGGCTGCGGTCGTGATCATCATGACCTTCTTCCCGATGCTTGTGAACACGGTATCAGGTCTCGCCGCGTCTGATGCGATGCAACGCGACCTGATGCGCACCTATGCCTCCAACTACTGGCAGACGCTTTTCAAGCTGCGTCTGCCGATGGCCATGCCCTTCATCTTCAATGCGCTGAAGATCAATTCGACGCTCGCCCTGATCGGCGCGATTGTCGCTGAATTCTTCGGCACACCGATTGTCGGCATGGGCTTCCGTATCTCCACGGAGGTCGGCCGCATGAATGTCGATATGGTCTGGGCAGAAATCGCCGTTGCCGCCCTCGCCGGATCGCTATTCTACGGCCTCGTCGCACTCCTGGAACGCGCTGTCACGTTCTGGCATCCGTCCGTCAGGGGGTGATTTGCCAGCATTTTTTTCAACTGACTTTGTGGTCGCACTAGTCGTGATCGTATTGGGCTGCGCTTTTGTAATGTCTAAGCTTCTCGACTTGCGAGCACGTGGGCAAAGGAAAAAGTCAGCCAATGGAGTAGTCGAGGGCGGTTCCAAACCCTTCAAGATTTTTAGGGTGACTGTCGCCATCTTGGGATTAATCGGTTCGATAATGCTCTCGTATTTTAAGCTCAAGACTTGGCATTATTGACGCATACCTCATTCTAGTAACGGACCGACAATGAAACCCAGCCGCGACATTTCCCGCCTTATCGAAATCATGGCAGCGCTCAGAAAACCTGTGACCGGTTGTCCCTGGGATCTGGAACAGACGTTCGCGACCATCGCGCCCTATACGCTGGAAGAGGCCTACGAAGTCGCGGACGCCATTGCCAAGAACGATCTGGTGGAACTGCGCGAGGAGCTCGGCGATCTGTTGCTTCAGGTCGTCTACCATGCACGCATGGCTGAAGAAGACGACCACTTTGACTTTGGCGATGTGGTCGAAGCCATTACAAAAAAACTGATCCGCAGGCACCCGCATGTTTTCGGTGACGAAAACGGAGAAAAACCGGAACTGGTCAAAGGTATCTGGGAACGGATCAAGGCTGAAGAGCGAGCGGAAAAGCGAGCCGCCAGGGAAGCGCTCGGCATGGAAGAAGCGCAAAAGGGCTTTCTCGACGACGTCCCGACCGCCTTTCCGGCCCTTCAGGAAGCCGAAAAGCTGCAGCGACGGGCTTCAAGGGTTGGTTTTGACTGGAACGATGCCAGACTGGTTCTGGACAAGATCAGAGAAGAAACCCACGAACTCGACGAGGAACTCGCCAAATCCGCTCCGGACAAAGACCGGATCTCCGACGAACTCGGCGACACGTTGTTCGCGCTTGCAAACCTCGCCCGGCATCTGGACATCGATCCGGAAGAATCTCTCAGGCGTACAAACCGGAAATTCCGCAAGCGTTTTGCAGCCATAGAAGATCACGCAGTGAAAACGGACACGACACTTGAAGCGATGACGCTGGATGAGATGGAAGCAGCCTGGCAGGCAGCGAAGAACAAATAGTTCCCCCTGCTCGGCTCGTTCCGGCTTTCCTTCAGACTAGCTAAAGATAAGCGGCATAAAGCTCGCGAAACGGGCCACGTTGCTTGTCGGAAACGCGCACTTCCGCCGTTACGAAATCTTCGGCATCGGTGCGTTCCAGCACCTCTGCCATCTGATAAAGTTTCGCCAGCAAAGCGCCATCGGCAACAGGGATCTTCACAGTCAGGATGTCGTCGTGCTGCGCCATGAAAGCATCGACACGGGCATAAAGCTGCTCGATCCCTTCGCCGGTCAGCGCGGAAAGGGCAATCGGCCCCTCTTCACCGGCATCTTCCAGCAACTTGTCGCGGTAAGCCGGATCAAGGCAGTCGATCTTGTTCCAGACTTCGATGATCGGCGCGCCCGTCAACGCGTCAACACCAAGATCGGTCAGCGTCTTCTTGACGTCTTCTGCCTGCGCTTCGGTGTCCGGATGCGAAATGTCCCGCACATGCAGGATGAGATCCGCTTCAAGCACCTCTTCCAGCGTCGCCCGGAATGCGGCGACCAGATGGGTCGGAAGATCGGAGATGAACCCCACCGTATCCGACAGGATGACTTCCTTACCATGCGGCAAGGCTACCTTGCGCAAGGTCGGATCGAGCGTGGCGAACAGAAGATCCTTGGCAAAAACGTCAGATTCGGTCATCCGATTGAAAAGCGTCGATTTACCGGCATTGGTATAACCGACCAGCGCAACAACCGGCTGCGGAATTTTCTTGCGTTTCTTGCGGTGCAGGTCACGCGTCCGGCGAACCTGTTCCAGCTGTTTCTGCAACGCAATGATCCGGTCCTGAATCTGGCGCCGGTCGGCCTCGATCTGGGTTTCACCCGGACCACCCATGAAACCTGCGCCGCCGCGCTGGCGCTCAAGGTGGGTCCAGGAGCGGACGAGACGGCTCTTCTGCCAGGTCAGATGCGCCAGATCGACCTGAAGCCGACCTTCCTTGGTGCGGGCCCTATCGCCAAAGATCTCCAGGATAAGACCTGTGCGGTCGATGACCTTGGTCTTCAGCCGGCGTTCAAGGTTGCGCTGCTGAACCGGGGTGAGCGGATGATCTATGACAACGAGATCCAGATCCTCGCTTGCAACGATCCCGGCAAGCTCGGCAACCTTGCCATCGCCAAACAGGGTTGCAGGCTTGGGATTGTTGACCCGGACAACGCCGGAATGCGCGATATTGAGATTGATGGCAGCACTGAGGCCGAGGGCTTCTTCCAGCCGCGCTTCCGGGCTGCGATTGCCGCGAAGTTCTGTCTGCGCGGATTCGCCACGCAACTGCAGAACCGGCTCCAGAATCATCGCACGGAAGGGCTGGGGCAGACGGTCTACCCCAGTATCTTTCAACCTTAGAGATTTCTGACCAGGTTCCTCGGAACCGTTGGATTTAGAAAAATCGTCTGCGCGAGACTTCGGTTTCAATCAGCTTGCCTTTTCAGCGTTTTCCTCAGCCTGATCGAACAGTTGAACAGGTCCGTTTGGCATAATTGTGGAAATCGCGTGTTTGTAAACCAGCTGGGAATGCCCATCACGACGCAGCAGAACGCAGAAGTTGTCGAACCATGTCACGACACCCTGCAATTTCACACCGTTGATCAGAAAAATCGTCAGAGGAGTTTTTTGCTTGCGAACGTGATTAAGAAAAGTGTCTTGGAGATTTTGTGCGCGCTCAGCCATCAGTCTTTTTATCCTATTTGCCCCGGATGCGGCCGAGCATCCGGCGTTTCAGCAGCCTACCGTCAAAAGCCGTTCAGTATCAATGACTTATGTTTGACGCACCGCCCGCTTTTCGTATAGCCCACCAGTCAAGACCGTCTGCCTCGGTCTAAAATAGTTTCGTACTTTCGACCCAATAAGGCCAATCGAATCATACCGCCTGCAAATCAGTAGCAGTATGGAACAATTCGCGCAATCGGGTTGCCACCGATCCAGGATGACCGTTTCCGATAATCCTGCCGTCCAAACGTGTCACAGGCATCACGACAGTCGTCGCTGCCGTGACGAATGCTTCCTTCGCATCGAAAGCTTCCTCAAGGCTAAACGGTCTTTCCTCAAACGTCAGCCCTTCCTTTTGGACGAGATCGAGAACCACGGCGCGTGTGATACCGCGCAGGATCCCGCTCTCGGCCGGCCGGGTGACCAAAACGCCTTCCTTGGTAACGATCCAGGCGTTGGTCGATCCGCCTTCGGTGACATTGCCGTCGGCATCCACATACCAGGCTTCCTTGCCGCCCTGTTCCTTGGCGTTCTGTTTCGCCAGCACGTTCGGCAAAAGCGCAACGGTCTTGATATCAACGCGCGGCCAACGGTTTTCCGGATAACTGAACACCGAGATACCCTGTTCGGCCTGTGCCTTGGCAGCAGTCGGGCTGGACGAACGGGCGGTCACAACGATCGACGGCGCAACGTGCGCCGGCGGGAAGAAGTGATCGCGCTTGGAAACACCGCGCGTCACCTGGATATAAACCAGTCCGTTGCGAACCAGATTCCGACGGACTACCTGATGCAGCACGAATTCCACGGCGTTGCGAGCCATTGGCCAGTCTATGCGCAGCTCACTCAAGGACCGGCCAAGGCGGTCCAGATGGCGCGGAACGTCGACGATCTTGCCCTGCCAGACTTCACAGACTTCATAAACGCCATCGGCAAACTGATAACCGCGGTCTTCAACATGCACCGCAGCATCGGCATGACGTACATACTGGCCGTTGACATAGGCAATCCGGCTCATGGTTCCTCCAGAACAGGACGGTTCGAAACGAACCGATTGGTATTTTTGAAAGTTTTGACCTTTCGGTCAGACAAAAGCAAGGCCAGAAAGAAGCCACTCAGCCTTAAAAGAAGTCAAGGCTGACGCGGAACATCTGTTCTACCTGACGCACGCGGTTCGCAACCGCGAAGATCACGATACGGTCTTGCGCCTGGATCTGCAGGTCACCATTAGGCGTAAGCACCTCGCCGCCGCGGAAAACCGCACCAATGCGGATACCGGACGGCAGATCGATAACCCTAAGCGGCTTGCCGACCAGCGGCGACGTATCTAGCGCTTCCGCCTCGACAATTTCCGCAGCCCCGTTCTGAAGCGAATGAACGCCGCGGATACGACCACGTCGCACGTGCTGGAGAATACGAGAGATGGTTACGGCGCGCGGGTTGATAAACGCATCAATCCCCAGCGCATTGGCAAAAGCCGGGTAACTCGGATTGTTCAACAGCGACAAGGAGCGTTTGCAGCCAAGCTTCTTCGCCATGACGGAAGACAGAATGTTGACTTCATCCTCGTTGGTGAGAGCCACCATGGTATCGGCATCGCCGGCATCGGCTTCATTCAGGATCGTCTGATCCAGCGCGCTGCCATGCAGGATGACCGATCGCTTCAACTCATCGGCAACAGCCATCGCCCGCTCACGGGAAGCTTCGATAAGCTTGATCTTCGTTCCGGACTGACGCTGTTCAAGCGCCTTGGCGACATAGAGCCCGATGTTGCCACCACCACAAATCACGACACGGGCCGCTTCCGGTTCCTCGTGGCCGAAAATGCTCAGCGTTCTGCGAACCTGGTCGCGGCGGGCAACCACATAGGCAAGATCACCCGTCAGAATGGAATCACTGCTCTTTGGAACAAACAGCCTGTTATTGCGATAAAGGCCGACGACAACGGCCCCAAGGTCCGGGAAGAGTTCAGTAAGCTGGCGCAAGGGAGTGTCCACAACCGGGCAGTCCTCCTCGCACATGATCCCGACAACAACAACCTGATCGTCGGCAAACCTGACAGTCTCGACGGCGCCTGGAAGCGCCAGACGGCGCAGCACCATCTCGCCAACTTCGATTTCAGGCGAGATGATCACGTCGATCGGCATGTGATCGCGCGAAAACAAATTGCGCCAGCGCCCCTGCAAATAGGACTGCGCCCGGATACGGGCGACCTTCGTGGGAACGTTGAAGAGCGAATGCGCCACCTGACAGGCCACCATGTTGACCTCGTCATAAAGCGTGACGGCAACAATCATGTCGGCCTCTTCGGCCCCGGCCTGTGCAAGAACGTCCGGATGTGCGCCGTGCCCGACAAAGCCACGCACGTCCAGCTGATCGCCAATGGCGTTGATCAGTTGGGGAGAAGAATCGATAACGGACACGTCGTTCTGTTCCGCAGCCAGACGCTCGGCAATGCCGTAGCCCACCTGCCCCGCGCCACAAATCACGATTTTCATGGAAAGATCCCTTTCCCGCCTTGCCGTTACCTATCGCTTCCCGAAGTACCTCAGGTCATGCCCAGGGTTTTCAGCTTCCGGTGAAGCGCAGAGCGTTCCATACCGACAAATTCGGCAGTCCGCGAGATGTTCCCGTCAAATCTCTTGATTTGGGCCTGAAGATATTCACGCTCGAAGATCTCCCGGGCCTCGCGAAGAGGCACGGACATCAGGTGTTCTCCCGTACCTGACGTGGGCAGGCTCGGCAGAGTTTCGCCGATTTCCGCTGGCAGCAGGTCCGCGGTGATGGTGCTGTCCGGATCGCCACGGCTCAGAATCATCAGACGTTCGACGTTGTTGCGTAGCTGACGCACGTTGCCCGGCCAGTCATGCGTTTGCAGAACCGCCATGGCGTCATCACCGATAGGCCTTTGCGGAATGCCCGAAGCACCGGAAATCTGGTGCATGAAGTGATGCACCAATACCGGAATATCCTCACGCCGTTCTGCAAGACCGGGCACACGCAGGGGAACCACGCTCAGACGGTGGTAGAGATCCTGCCGGAACAGGCCCGATGCAATGTGTTCCTCGAGATTTTTCGATGTCGAGGACAGGATGCGAATGTCGACCTGAACCTTCTGTGTGCCACCAACACGGGCGAAGCTCTGCTCTACGAGAACCCGCAGGATTTTCCCCTGGGTTTCGGCGGGCATGTCGGCGACTTCGTCGAGGTAAAGCGTACCGCCGTGTGCTTCTTCGAGCGCACCAATCTTGCGTAGATTGCCGTTCTCATCCTCGATGCCGAAAAGTTCTTCTTCCATCCGCGACGGCGTGATGGTTGCAGCGTTCAGCACAACGAACGGGCTTTTGGCACGCGGCGACATGTCGTGGATCATCCGGGCAGCACGTTCCTTGCCCGCACCGGAAGGACCGACAATCAGGATGCGACTGTTCGTTCCCGCAATCTTCTGGATGGTTTGCCGAAGGTTGTGGGCAGCCGAGGAGTTGCCAATGATTTCGCTGGTTTCGCCGCTGCGCTGCTTCAGATCGCGGATTTCACGTTTCAGGCTGGAAGCTTCCAGAGCACGTTCGACGATATGAACCAGCCGGTCTGCCTTGAACGGCTTTTCGATGTAATCGTAGGCCCCGCGCTTGATGGCAGAGACCGCTGTTTCAATGTTGCCGTGACCTGAGATGATCACGACCGGCATTTCAGGATCCGTTTCACGGAAGATATCGAGCAGGGCGAGGCCGTCGAGGCGGCTTCCCATCAACCAGATATCCAAAATGACAAGCGAAGGCTTGCGCTCCTTCACTGCGGCCAGGGCGCTGTCTGAATCGTGCGCGGTCCGCGTTCCATAACCGTCATCATCCAGGATGCCGGCAATCATTTCGCGAATATCGGTTTCGTCGTCTACGACAAGAATATCATGCGCCATGGGCAGTCACAGTCTGGTTTTGCAGGTCGGTCTCCGGCTCGATCTCGGCATGTGCTGCCAATGTCAGTCGAACGAGCGTGCCCGTGTCCTCTGGGTTGGTTTTGGGGGCGTCGAGCAATTCGATGCCACCGCCGTGGTCTTCCAGGATCTTGCGGACGATGGCAAGGCCAAGGCCCGTCCCCTTCTCCCGGGTTGTCATATAGGGTTCCAAAAGCCGGCTGCGATTTTCTTCCGGCAGCCCGATGCCATTGTCGATGACATCAATCACGATCCGGCCGCTGCCGTCTTCCAGTTCACCGCGCAAATGCACGGTCACCTTGCCTTTGGGCAAATCGTCTCCGATACGCGCACTCACCGCCTCTGCAGCATTCTTGACCACATTGGTCAGGGCCTGGCCAACCAGGCGCGCGTCAAAGACGGCCGTTACCGGACTGGACGGAACATCCGCGGTAACGCTGATTTCCGGATTTGCCACCGACTGCATGAACGCTGCATCGCGCACCGCCTCGCGCAGATCTCCAGATGTCTTCGTTGGCTTGCGCATACGGGCGAAGGACGAGAACTCGTCCACCATCTGGCCGATATCGCCCACCTGCCGAACAATGGTGTCGATGCATTGATCGAAGACTTCCCGGTCCTCCTCGATGCGTTTGCCGTAGCGGCGACGGATGCGTTCTGCCGAGAGCTGGATCGGTGTCAGCGGATTCTTGATCTCATGCGCGATGCGCCGGGCAACATCCGCCCAGGCCGAATTGCGCTGTGCCGAAACCAGATCTGTAATGTCGTCAAGCGTCACCACAAAACCATGCTCACGCCGAGTAGACTGCTCCCTCGTTATACGCACGTTGATCGTCCGCAGCCGTCCGCCCCGCGCAATCTCGATCTGCGTTTCCGGAACCCTGTCACTGTCATTCTTCAAGACATCGGAAATGCAGTCGTTCAGCTCCGGCACCACCTCGATCAGAGACTTGTTGAGTATCTGCACTTCATCCAGCTGCAGCAATTCGAGGGCGGAGCGGTTGATCAGCATGATCGAGGCTTCATCGTCAACGCCAATGACGCCGGTGGACACTCCGGAAAGAACCGCTTCGTTGAAGCGTCGGCGGCGGTCGATCTGTTCGTTCGCCGCCAGAAGCGCATCACGCTGGCCGAGAAGCTGACCGGTCATCTTGTTGAAGGTTTCGCCCAGGTTGGCGAGGTCGCCACCGGATTTCTCGGTCGGAACCTTGACGACAAGATTGCCTTTGGACACCTCGTCCGCTGCCGAAATCAACGTTCGGATCGGCGACACAAGCCGATTGGCAAACCCGAAACCTATCCAAATTGCCGACAAGAGCAACACCAGCGCGACGCCGAGATAGACCAGAGCAAAGGCCACCTGGACGCCAAAACGGCTATTCTCCATTTGCTGGTATTGCGAAGCACCCGTCTCGGCAAGACGCAGATATTCGACAACGCGCGGATCTATGGCGCGAACGGCATAGAGATAGAAATTGTCATAGGCGGACAGTTTCATGACACCGCCGACAAGGTTGGAACTTCCAGGCGCGATCAGGATCGGATCCCCGGATTTCGCCTTGAAGAAACTGTCGGCAGGCGGCAGCGGCACTTCCGCGTTGGGATCTATGACGACGCGGGTAACCACCTCGCCGTTCTCGTTCAGGATAAAGGCCGCGAGGATACCGCGAAGCGAAACCTGCGTGGCAAAGAACTGATCGAAACGGGTCGGCTCGAATTCATAAACCGCCTTCGCCCGGTCGATATCGTTGGTCATGGCGATCAGGTCGCCGCGCAGAACTCTGGCGTGTTCCTGAAGATAGGCCTGAGCGACGGTCAGGGCGTTGTCGATGATCTGACGCGTACGGTCCTCGAACCAGCGATCAAGGCCGCGGTCCAGCGTGATCGCCGCCAGAATGGCCATGAGAACGGCCGGCACAGCCGCAACCACGCTGAACAGGGCCACGACCCGCACATGAAGGCGAGCAGCAGCCCGTCCGCGCCGCCGCGCTTGCCACAACTTCAGGATCTCGAAGGCGATGACACCCACGAGAATTGCCGCGAGCGCACCATTTATGGTCATTGCGACCATGATGACTTCACGCGTGGGATCGATGGATGTCAACCCCATCAGGATAACGAAGGTGACACCGATGGATACGAGGGCAAGCAGGATGATCGCAAGACCCACACGCCGCCAGAATTTGCCTGCGGCGCTGGATTGAGCGACGGGTTCTTGTACTGCTTCCAGTATCATTCGGTCTCTTTTGATTTCAGCTCGCCAAATGCGGACTGTCTTGCTGTATTTGCGGCAAACTTATCACACAATGTTGCGAAATTGCGACAGACCAGAAGAGGCGCAGAAAATTTGCGGTGGACAGGCGATCACTTTATCGCACACATCTGAATTCGTTATTCTTTTTTTGCAGCATTCACAAAATGAATGCCCTGCCTGAAATTGGAATTTTCCTTCAGATGAACCCATGAAACCAGGCTGATATTGAGGACGAAATTCTCTCCTTAGCGGTTTCCCACTCTGTGAATCACTAGACCACTCGTCACGACAACCTGCACCTGGAACAAAAAAGCGGCCAGACCTTTCGGCCTGACCGCAGCAATTTGCCACCTGTCCTGAAAAGACTATCGGGTGGACCGCATCACCTGGATGTCGAGATCCCGGATCTTCTTGCGCAGTGTGTTCCGGTTGACCCCGAGAAGCTCTGCCGCCTTGATCTGGTTACCGCGCGTCGCCGCCAATGCTGCGCTGATCAGAGGATACTCCACTTCCCTCAGGATGCGGTGATAGAGGCCGGGAGGCGGCAAGGCATCTCCGAACGTGTCGAAATAGCCGGATAGATAACGCTCGACCGACCCACCGAGATTGACGGTCTCCTGGGATTCCTCTTCCATCGGCGAGACCGAAGGTTGACTCAACTCCTGCTCCAGCAGGTTTTCGCTGATCACGTCCTGCGGATACAGCGCGGCCAAACGACGAACGAGGTTCTCCAGCTCGCGAACGTTTCCAGGCCAGCGATACCGGCGCAGAAGATTGAGCGCTCCCTGGTCGATCTGCTTTGCCGGCAGCCCCTCCTTTTCAACGAGCGTAAAGAAGTGCCTCACCAGATCCGGAATGTCCTCCACGCGCTCGCGCAACGGTGGCAGGCGGATTGGAACCACATTCAGCCGGAAATAAAGATCTTCGCGGAAGAGGCCCTGGTTGATCAGGTGCCGCAAGTCCTTGTTGGTGGCAGCAATGATCCTGACGTCCGTCTTGATCGGAGTGCGACCACCGACAGTGGTGTATTCGCCCTGCTGCAAGACGCGCAGCAACCTGGTTTGAGCTTCCATCGGCATGTCGCCGATTTCGTCCAGAAACAATGTACCGCCATCTGCCTGTTCAAACCGGCCGGAGCTGCGGTTCTGTGCTCCGGTAAAGGCGCCCTTCTCGTGACCGAACAACTCGGCTTCGATGAGGTCCCGTGGAATGGCCGCCATGTTGATTGCAACAAATGGTCCGTTACGCCGCTTGCCGTAGTCATGAAGCGCCCTTGCGACAAGTTCCTTGCCGGTACCGGATTCGCCGTTGATCATCACCGTCAGGTCGGTCTGCATCAACCTTGCAAGAACCCGGTAGATCTCCTGCATCGCGGGAGACCGCCCCACAAGAGGCATGCCCTCACCCGCATCATCAAGGTCGACAGCCGGCCGCTTCTTCGGTTCTTCCAGCGCGCGCTGAACAATGCTGGTCAGCTCCTTCAGGTCGAATGGCTTGGGCAGATATTCATACGCCCCTTTTTCCGACGCCTTGATGGCCGTCATGAAGGTGTTCTGCGCGCTCATCACCAGAACCGGCAACTCCGGCCGCATCTTTTTCATGCGTGGCAGCACGTCGAAGATATTTTCGTCCGGCATGACCACGTCGGTGATCACAAGATCGCCATCGCCGGATGAGACCCATCTCCAGAGCGTTGAGGCGTTGGAAGTCAGCCGCACCGTATAACCTGCCCTGGACAGGGCCTGGTTGAGAACGGTGCGGATGGCTGCGTCGTCGTCTGCAACTAAAATCGTGCCCGTCGGCATGGTTACTCGGTTCCTCTGCTGGTCCGGTCGGACGAAGCTGTGCTGTCACCCGTGAATGCGGGCATCAGAATGCGGAATACAGTCTTCTGGCGTTGGCTGTCACATTCGATGACACCGCCGTGGTCACCAATGATCTTGGCAACGAGTGCAAGACCAAGGCCTGAGCCATTGGTCTTTGTCGTGATAAACGGCTCAAACAGATGCGGAAGAAGGTCTTCCGGAACGCCCGGTCCATTGTCCTGAACACAGAACTCCAACGGCAGGCTGACCTTTTCGTCTGTACCGGGAACAGACAGCCGCACACCCGGCCGAAACGCCGTCGAAACGCGAATTTCACCATCAGGATCATCACCAATCGCTTCGCTGGCGTTCTTGATCAGGTTCAGGAAAACCTGAATCAGCTGATCCTTGTTGGCATAAACCGGAGGCAATGACGGATCATAAATCTCCACAATGCGTTTGCCGCGGGCAAAGCCGGAATCCGACAAGCGCTTCACGTGGTCCAGAACCACGTGAATATTGACCGGCTCTCTTTCGATCGGCCGTTCGTCCGAAAAAACTTCCATCCGGTCGACCAGCTTCACGATCCTGTCGGTCTCATCCATGATCAGACGTGTCAGCGCCCGGTCTTCGGCTGGCACCGACTGCTCTATAAGCTGGGCCGCGCCGCGAATTCCTGACAGCGGGTTCTTGATCTCATGCGCCAACATGGCGGCAAGGCCCGTCACGGTGCGGGCGGCTCCTCGGGACGTCAGCTGCCGGTCGATCTTTTCCGCCATGGTGCGTTCCTGGAACATCAGCACCACAGCCCCCGGCCGCTCCGATACCGGCGCAGCGTTGATATCGACCACCTTCGGCGCTCCGATGCGCGGAGAACCGATGTCGACCTTGTATTCGTTGACCGGCGCGCTGCGTTCGCGCACCTGCTCGATCAGGGTCAGCAAGGGGCTCCCGAAAGGAACAAAGTCACTGATTGGATGGCGGCGGAGCACCGATACACTGGACCGCATGAAAATTTCCGCGGCCATGTTGGCGGACTCGATCACGCCATCCGGCGCAACCAGAAGCACCGGGTGTGGCAAGGCATCCAGTATAGTCGGCCCGTCACTGGCAAGCGCGGCCGTACGGCCTGTCTGAGACATGATGTCCTTCAAGCTGCTGTCCGTTTGTTGGAGGAAGAAAGCCAGTCGCTAGCGAGGCGGATAACCTCCGACGGCTGATTGGAAGTCATTAGGGTCTTGCGGACAGATCCAGGGACGTCGGTCGCGCCAGCAGCCGTTGTTTCGTCCAGATACCAACCGAGATGCTTACGCGCGATGCGAACACCCTGCCGCTCCCCGTAGTGTCTGAGGATGGCCTCGTAGTGCTCCGCCACAAGCTCCGCCAGCTCTATTCCCGTAGGTGCGTCGAGCTGTTCGCCACTTGCCAGAAAATGTCCGATGTGGCCCGGCAACCAGGGACGTCCATATGCGCCCCTGCCGATCATCACGCCGTCCGCGCCGGAAAGCTCAAGCATACGCAAGGCATCTTCAGCACTCTTGCAATCACCATTTGCGATCAGGGGAACCGAAATCGCATCCTTGACAGCCGCTATCGCACGCCAGTCGGCCTTGCCCTTGTAGAACTGGCACCGGGTGCGCCCGTGAACGGTGATGAGCTGCACCCCGGCTGCTTCCGCACGGCGGGCCAACTCCGGTGCATTCAGGTTCTTGTCATCCCAGCCAAGGCGCATCTTCAAAGTGACGGGTACATCGACCGCTTCTACCGTCGCATCAACCAGCGTCAGGGCATGATCGAGATCCCGCATCAGCGCAGAACCGGAGTATCCGGACGTCACCTTTTTCGCAGGGCAACCCATGTTGATATCGATTACATCGGCACCAAGGCCAGCGATAACCTTGGCGGCCTCCCCCATCCAGCGGGCTTCACGCCCTGCAAGCTGAACGACATGGAGCCCCTTGTCCTGAGCCTCCGCACGCATTTGCGTTTCGGCGTCGCCTTTGACAAAGGATTCGCTCGCAACCATTTCACTGACGACCATACCGGCGCCGTATCTGGCAGCCAGCCGGCGGAAAGGGAGATCGGTCACGCCGGACATCGGCGCGAGCACGGCCGGGTTTGCGAGTTGATACCGGCCAATCGTGAGTGTTTTCATAGACGGCGACACAGCGTCTCTTTTCTGCTTATTGACTGTGCAGATTCATAATTGCCTATATTGTAGACAAGTTTCGCAATGCAACAAGTCAAAATTTGCGGTCCGAACAGGTTCCTAGGTAAAGACGGTTCAAAGCTGACGGTTTGATGCAGAGCACGAGGAGCCCGTTAATGACAAAAACCGCTGCCGCCCTTGTCGTTGCCGCAGGGCGTGGCACCCGTCTTGCGGGCTCCGACAATGCGTTACCCAAGCAATACAGGCCGTTGGCTGGCCGTCCAGTGCTGAGCCATACACTGGATGCTCTCGGGAATCATCCCCGGATCAACCGTCTCGTAACCGTCATTCACCCTGACGACGTGAACCATTTCTCTGAAGCAACAAGAGCGGCTTCCAACGAAACAGCTTCAAAGATCGGACCGGCAGTCTACGGTGGTGCGACCAGGCAGCAGTCGGTCCTGGCAGGATTGAAGGCCCTCGCCCTCGAAGGATTTGATTACGTTTTGATCCACGACGCTGCACGGCCGTTCCTCCCATCTGCCGTGATAGACAGATTGCTTGAGCGACTGCAGGCAGGAAACGAAGGCGTACTCGCCGCCCTGCCCGTCGCCGACACGTTAAAAAGAGCAGATCAATCGGGTCGCTCGCTGGAAACCGTCGACAGAGCCGGGCTCTGGGCAGCGCAGACGCCACAGGCCTTTCCCTTGCAGCGCATACTCATGGCGCATGAAAAGGCGGTAGCTGCGGGAAAACTCGATTTTACTGACGACACCGGCCTTGCGGAATGGGACGGGATGACCATTGTCCTGACGGAGGGCGACCCCGCTGCATTCAAGATCACAACTGCCGCCGACCTCAGTCGCGCAGAACAACAGGCCGAGTTACAACTGATGTCGACAACCCTCGCCTCCCCGTTGCTCCTTTCAGAACTTGCCGATGTCAGAACCGGGATCGGATACGACGTTCACGCCTTTGAAGATGGCGATGCCGTCATTTTGGGCGGAGTAGCCATTCCCCACTCCAGCAAGCTGAAAGGTCACTCAGACGCGGATGTGGTGCTGCACGCTATAACAGACGCTACGCTTGGTGCCATTGGCGATGGTGATATCGGCCAGCATTTCCCTCCAAGCGACCCGCAGTGGAAAGGCGCCTCTTCTGACCAGTTTCAACTGGACGCCATGCGCCGCCTGTCTGAACGCGGCGGAAGACTGGCGCATGTCGACATCACCATCGTGTGCGAGGAACCGAAGATCGGGCCTCACCGCGAGGCAATTCGCACATCGATTGCCAAGATTTGCGCCGTGCCTGTTTCGAGGATCTCGGTCAAGGCCACGACGTCCGAGCGTCTGGGTTTCACAGGCCGCAAGGAAGGTATTGCGGCCCTGGCCAGTGTGACAGTGCGTCTTCCTTTTCAGGACGAGGACTAGAAATCCATGACTGAGACATCTCCGAACAACCTGGAAGAGCTTGCACCTCTGTCAATTGCTGTGCTCGAGGGGCTCATTGCCGCCAAGAAGATGGTTGCAACGGCAGAATCCTGCACCGGAGGCCTGATTTGCGGGGCACTTACGGAGATCGCGGGATCTTCGGCCGCCGTGGACCGGGGGTTTGTGACCTACTCCAATGAAGCAAAGAACGAAATGCTGGGCGTTCCGAAAGACCTTATCGAAAAGTTTGGAGCCGTCAGCAAGGAAGTCGCGATCGCCATGGCAGAAGGAGCACTCGCCAGATCCAATGCGGATGTAGCAGTCTCTGTAACGGGTATCGCTGGACCAGGTGGCGGAAGTCCTCAAAAACCGGTTGGCACTGTCCATATTGCCGTCGCGGCAAAGGATCGCCCGACGGATCATCTCCATTGCTGGTTTGCAGATAGCGGCCGGCAATCAATCCGGCTTGCCACCGTCAGAACTGCCCTCACATCGATTTTAAATGCAATTTCCTGAGTAAATGCTCATTAACGCTCATGGGAGTTCGCGCTGGGCTTCCGCTTGGTCATATGTATATTCCAGACAACTTGACCTCAACGTAACTCAAGATCAGAACCTTTATGATTAAACCAGCGACCATTCTGGCTGCATTTTTGTGCGCAGGCTCCACCGCTTTTGCAGGTGCCATACCTCAGCCTGGCGATTTTTATCTGATTTCACGCGATCGCAGCGGACACTTTGTGGGCAGTCACAAGCTGTTCACGGAAAACGCCCGCGGATTGAAAAAGGTCTCTTATTGCGAGCGCAGCTATTTTGTCCGCAGCCATTCCGTCGCCTGGACGCAAGTGGAAACCGAACGTGGCAACAAAGTTCAGGTGGAATTCAATTTTGGCCGTGGCTGGCGTCCGATCTGCGGCAATCCCGAGCGACAGGTCAGTCTTGAGGACATCGGCGTCACAATGAGCGCGCACGATCTTCTGGCAGCCCCAGATGAGACTTCGGCCCCACAAAGCAGACTTTCCGCGATCGGCGCAATGTTCCAGAGCAATAGCGCCGAAGAGGGCCACAGCACGTATCACACACGCTAAAAGCCGACTGCTTCTGGACAGATATTCGATATTTCCTCAACAAAATCAGTGCTTTTAAAGTTTTAATCAAACTAATTTCCCTTACGAAATCACTTTTACAAACACTTGCCGTATGGTCACCGTAAGCAGGAACCAACTCGCGAAATGATTTCGCGGCAAAGGGAACGGGATATGTTAATCCAACGTGCGCTTCTTGCAGGAAGTGCCCTCGCCCTTGCGTGCGCCAATGCGCAGGCCGGCAACAACACGCCGAAACCGGGTGACACCTACATTATTTCTCGCGACGGCAATCAGCTGTTCCGCGGCTCCCACCGCATCTATGACCGGATGGCGGACGGGCTGGTGGAAGTTCAGTATTGTGGCAGATCCTACTTTGTACGCTATGCGACAGTCGCCTGGACGCAGCTTGAAGTGCAGCAGGATTACAAGGTTCGGGTGGAGTTCAACCGGGGCAAAGGCTGGCGGCCGATTTGCGATCATCCTGAAGAACAGGTGACGCTTGAAGACCTCGGCGTACAGGATGATCCGAGACTTGTCGTTCAAAATGACGGGTCGTCGGTAAAGCGGGTAAACCGTTTCGCGGTTATTCGCGAAGCCTTCAAAACAACGGGTGGCGACAACGCTGCCAAGTCGTATCACGGCAACTAAAAAAGCCGGCACCGGGCTGGTAAGGCTCGGGTAAGCTGGTCAGCTTAGACTTTCAACAGGAACAGGTGACATAAACGCGTAGAAAAAAGGACCCTGACATGAAACGCGCGCTCGCGTTCTTCGCTGCACTGACGGCCGCTGGCACTGCCTTTGCCGGCGTCGCTTACGCTCAGAGCGACTTTTATATCAGGTCCCAGTATTCCAACGGTACGTTCACCGGGTTTCATGAAATTCTGACAAAACCGAAAGAGGGCTACTACCAGGCCCAATATTGCGACCGCACATTCTGGGTATCCTCGAACACCGTGATCTGGACGGAAGAAGAAGCTGCTGCCGGAAGAAACCTCGTGGTCGAAGAGAATGTCGGCTCCAGCCGCACGCCCGTCTGTACCGATTACACGTCCTTCGCAACGCTCGAAAGTCTCGGGTTGAAGAAGAAGGAAATCGAGCAGATCCGTCGCCAGGCAGAGCCCCTCGACATGCAGTCGAGCCGTATCCGCATCATTCGCGACGCCTTCAAGCAGTTCAAGTAGAACCACAGGTCAGCTTGATCAGGTCCCGTAAACCTGGTCCGCGCGGGCTTCGAAGGCGCTTGAAAACTTTCGGAAGGCCTTTTCGAACATGACGCCCATGAGAGAGCCGAGTGTCCGACTGCGGAATTCGTAGGAAATATAGAAACCGACGTTGCAGCTGCCCTCGCCCGAGTCCTCGAACGTCCATTTGTTTTCCAGGTGCTTGAACGGGCCGTCCAGGTATTCAACCAGGATTGTCCTGTCCTGCGGACGCAGTTCCACGCGGCTGGTGAAGGTTTCCTTGAACAGCTTGTAGGCAACTGTCATGTCGGCCACCAGCACCGTCCGTCCGCCATCCAGTTCCTTGCGGCCGCGCACGTGAAGATCCTGGCAAAGCGGCACGAATTCGGGATATCGCTCTACGTCGGCAACAAGGCGGAACATCTCGTCCGCCTTGTGGTTGACTTTGTGGTCGGATGAAAAACTGGGCATACGGTGTCCAGTGTCCTGTTGCTTTGGCGTTAGTGGCCGAGCTTTGCTTTGCGCGCGGCGCGAAGATCCGCGAAATCTTCACCTGCGTGGTGAGAAGACCTCGTCAACGGGCTTGCCGACACCTTCAGGAAACCTTTGGCGTAAGCAATACGCTCATAGCCTTTGAACTCTTCCGGTGTCACGAAGGACACGACCGGATGGTGCTTCTTGGAAGGTTGCAGATACTGGCCGACCGTCAGGAAATCGACATCAGCGGCCCGGAGGTCGTCCATCAGCTGCAGCACTTCGTTGCGCACTTCCCCCAACCCGACCATGATCCCGGACTTGGTGAACATTTCCGGATCAAGTTCCTTGACCTTCTGAAGAAGGCGGATCGAATGGAAATAGCGCGCTCCGGGGCGAACGGTCAGATATTTCGACGGTACTGTCTCAAGGTTGTGATTGAAGACATCGGGCTTCGCCGCCACGACGATCTCCAGAGCACCGTCCTTACGCAGGAAATCAGGCGTCAGAACCTCGATCGTGGTCGATGGCGCGGTCTTGCGAATGGCATTGATCACATCTGCGAAATGCTGTGCACCGCCATCGTCCAGATCGTCCCGGTCGACGGAGGTGATCACCACATGCTCGAGCCCCATTGCAGCAACGGCATCCGCAACACCCTGGGCCTCCTTCGGGTCGACTGGCCCTGGCATGCCCGTGCGCACGTTGCAGAAGGCGCAGGCACGGGTACAGGTATCACCAAGGATCATGAAGCTGGCATGCTTCTTCGACCAGCATTCACCGATGTTCGGGCATCCCGCCTCTTCGCAAACCGTAACGAGATTGTTCTCGCGCACGACATTCTGCGTTTCGCGGTAGACCGGCGATGTCGGTGCCTTGACGCGGATCCAGTGCGGCTTGCGCTGTATCGGATTGTCCGGACGGTGAGCCTTTTCCGGGTGGCGCGGGCGCGCTTCGGATTGCTGCTGCGGGCGATTGAGCGTGTCGACGATCGTAACCATGGGCCTTAAGTGTCGTTATTCCGGTGAAAGGTCAAGACGGATTAGCGTTGAGCCAGCTATGTGCTTAGCGCAGGACCGGTCAGTTCCTGAAGCCGCTCGCGTGCACGTTCCGAAAGCGGTTGGGACCTTCGTGTGCTCTCGTTCATCTGGACGATGACGGTCACCGCCTGCGCAACCGGCTTTCCATCCTGAAAAACCTTCTGGAACAGCTTGAACGAGCTGCGGCCAACGTCAAGCACCGCTGTGCCGATCTCCACTTCGCCCGGCCAGTTGACTTCCGCCAGGAAATCCAGCTCCAGCCGCGCGATCACAAAAGCTGCGCCTAGGTCAGCCAGCGCTTCATTGTAGAGCAGTTCAACGCGGCCGGTTTCCAGAAAAGTGGCGAACACGGCATTGTTGACGTGTCCCTGCCGGTCCGTATCACCATAGCGAAGCTTGTCGCCTGTCCTGAGAGCAAAAGCTTCCAGGCTCTCGAATTCGTTCGAATTCGTGCTCACTTGAACATCTTCTTCCAGATGAACAGGAACAGGATAGAGCCCAGAACCGCGATAATCAGACGATCGAGAATACCACCTGTCACATGCAGGTTGAGCAGCGATGCGAGTTCACCGCCAACCAGTGCCCCGACAAGGCCGACAACGAGGCTGCCAAGAAAACCACCGCGGCTGTTCAGCACCCGGTGAGCAACGGCGCCCGCAATGAGGCCGATGATGATTGTGATGATCCACCCCATCGCGGACTCCTATTTCCAGAAAATTCAATTCGTCAGGCAATCAGCCGCGCAAGCAGCACTACGACAATTGCTCCAACGGCCGCCACGACGATTTCATTGACGTAGGCATTGCCCAGATTGACGTTGATACCTGCGAGCTTGAACAGGAAACCACCGACAAATGCGCCAATGAGACCGCTGACGAGGTAACGGATCAGACCGCCGCCGCCAACGACGACGCTTGCAAGCCAACCGGCGATAATGCCGATTGCAACCCAGATCAAAATTGCTTTTACATCCATGACTGACGGCTCCTTTCAGCCCTTTCTCAGACGGCTTCACGTTACCCGTTTCAGAAAAAGCGTCCAGCGTTGATGTCCTGATCCACCTTCAGGCCTGCGCATTTCTTTCACTGTTTGCAGATCCAGAGTACGGCAAAAGGAAATCGGCCTCGGTGCAGTTTTGCCCCGAGGCCAAAAGGGATCAGGCGTTGAGCACCTTGCCGTAGGCGTCCAGCACAGCTTCCTTCATCATTTCCGACAAGGTCGGATGCGGGAAGATGGTGTGCATCAGCTCTTCTTCGGTTGTCTCGAGGTTCATCGCGACGACAAAGCCCTGAATGAGTTCGGTCACTTCTGCGCCGCACATATGCGCACCGAGAAGCTCGCCGGACTTCTTGTCAAAGATAACCTTGATCATCCCGTTGTCTTCGCCAAGCGCGATGGCCTTGCCGTTGGCGTTGAACATGTACCGCCCAACGCGGATGTCGCGGCCCTGTTCCTTCGCCTTTGCTTCGGTCAGCCCAACAGAGGCAACCTGCGGGTTACAGTAGGTGCAGCCCGGAATCTTGCGATGATCCATCCCGTGAACACCAGGCACACCTGCAATCTTCTCGATGCAAATCACGCCTTCATGTTCTGCCTTGTGAGCAAGCATTGGCGGACCGGCGACATCGCCAATGGCATAGAGGCCGGGCACATTGGTGCGGCCATACTCATCAATGACCACACATCCTCGGTCGGTTTTCACGCCAAGCGCTTCCAGACCGATATTCTCGATGTTGCCCTGAACGCCGACAGCGGAAATCAGATGATTAGCCGTAATCTTGCTGACCTTGCCGTCCTTGGTCTCCACGTGGGCAGTAATCGAATCTGCCGCCTTGTCGACCTTGGTCACCTTTGCTTCGGTAATGATCTTCAGACCGCGCTTCTCAAGAGCCTTGCGCGCGAATTTCGAGATTTCCTCGTCCTCGACCGGCATCACGTTGGCCATCAGCTCGACAACCGTTACGTCGACGCCCATGGATCGATAGAAGGACGCGAATTCGATCCCGATCGCACCCGACCCCATGACCACCAGCGATTTCGGCATCTTGGCCGGTTTCATGGCCTCGAAGTAGGTCCAGATAAGCTTGCCGTCCGGTTCAATGCCAGGCAAGGCACGCGGACGCGCACCAGTTGCCACGATGATATGCTTGGCGGTGTAGGTGCCTTCACCCTTCACGCCTTTTGGAACCGGATTTTGCGGCTCGACAACGGGCTTGGAAGATTTTCCGACCTTGACTTCGCCCGGTTTGGTGAGCTTGGCCTCACCCCAGATCACGTCGATCTTGTTCTTCTTCATGAGGAAACCGACGCCACCGTTCAGCCGAGCGGAAACGCCGCGCGAGCGCGCAACGACATCCTTGACGTCCGCCTTCATGGAGCCTTCCAGCGTCAACCCGAAGCTCTTGGCATGGTTGGCGTGGTCCAGGATTTCCGCTGAACGCAGCAGCGCCTTCGTCGGAATGCAGCCCCAGTTGAGGCAAATGCCGCCAAGGTGTTCGCGTTCAACGATCGCAGTCTTGAAGCCCAGCTGGGCAGAACGAATAGCGGTCACGTAACCACCCGGCCCTGAGCCGATAATGATCACGTCGTAATTGGTATCAGCCATGGTGTATTTCCCCGGCGAATGAAGTCATCGATTGAAAACGGCGCGGCGTTGCCGCCGCGCCGGAGATGAGGCTTAAACAAGCATGCTCATCGGGTTTTCGATGTAGCCCTTGAAGGCGGCAAGAAGCTCGGCGCCAAGCGCACCGTCCACGCAGCGGTGGTCGGTCGAAAGCGTCACGCTCATCACCGTGGCAACAGCCAGTTCGCCGTTCTTGACGACAGGGCGTTTTTCGCCGGCGCCGACGGCCAGAATGGTCGCATGCGGCGGGTTGACGACGGCCGAGAAGTTCTTCACGCCCATCATGCCCATGTTGGAGACCGCGGTGGTACCACCCTGGTACTCTTCGGGCTTCAGCTTCCGTTCTTTCGCGCGCTTGCCGTAATCCTTCATCTCGTTGGAAATCACGGAAAGAGGCTTTTCTTCCGCCCGGCGGATGATCGGCGTGATCAGGCCACCCGGGATGGAAACGGCGACACCGACATCGGCATGCTTGTGCATGACCATGTTGTCGTCGGTCCACGAGACGTTCGCATCAGGAACATCGCGCAGGGCCAGAGCCAGAGCCTTGATGGTCATGTCGTTGACCGAAAGCTTGTAGGCCGGCTTGCCTTCCTTGTCCTTGGCGGCAGCATCATTTAGCTGTGCCCGAAGAGCCAGAAGTGCGTCGAGTTCACAGTCCACGGACACATAGAAATGCGGAATGGTCTGCTTCGACTCGGTGAGACGCTTGGCAATGGTCTTGCGCATGCCGTCATGCGGCACGAGTTCGTAGCTGTCCTTGTCGAACAGTTTCAGAACCTGTTCCGCAGACGGGCCGGTTGCCATAGCCGGTGCCGCAGCAGCCTTCGGTGCTTCCGCAGCAGCAGCGGCGGGCGCTGCCTTGCCTGTACCTGCAGCAAGAGCTGCCTCGATGTCGCGCTTGACGATGCGGCCATGCGGACCGGAACCGGAAAGTGCTTTCAGGTCGAGACCGTTGAGCTGAGCCAGACGGCGAGCCAGCGGTGACGAAAAGATGCGGTTTCCGTCAGCGGCTTTGGGAGCCGGAACCGGATCCGTTGCCGCCTTTGCCCCGACCTCAATCGCCGGAGAGCTTTCCGGCACAGCCGGAGCCTTGTCGCCCCCCGATGAAGAAGCAGGTGCCGCCGCTCCACCGGAGGTGTCGATGGAACTGGCATCTTCACCGTCTTCCAGAAGTACGGCGATCAGCTCGTTGACCTTCACGCCTGCGGTTCCCGCAGCCACGACAATCTTGCCGACAGTGCCTTCGTCAACCGCTTCCACTTCCATGGTCGCCTTGTCGGTTTCAATCTCGGCGATTACATCGCCAGCCGAAACCTGATCGCCTTCCTTGACCAGCCATTTGGCCAGGTTGCCCTCCTCCATGGTCGGAGAAAGGGCCGGCATGGTAATATTGATTGGCATGTCCGTCTCCCTGGCCTCAGGCGGTATAGGTTACGGCTTTGACCGCATCGATGACTTCACCAACGTTCGGCAGAGCCAGCTTTTCCAGGTTTGCAGCGTAAGGCATGGGAACGTCCTTGCCGGTCACGCGCAGGATCGGTGCGTCAAGATAGTCGAACGCCTTTTCCTGGACCTGGTACGCGATTTCCGATGAAACGGAGCACATCGGGAAGGCTTCTTCGATCGTCACGATCCGGCCAGTCTTGCGGACGGACGCCAGCACGGTGTCGATATCCAGCGGACGAATGGTGCGCAGGTTGATGACCTCGGCCGAGATCCCCATTCCGGCCAGCTCTTCAGCTGCCTTGATGGTGTAGGTCATGCCGATGCCCCAGGAAACCAGCGTCACGTCCGTTCCGCCGCGTTCCACCTTCGCCTTGCCGATCGGCAGAACGAAATCGTCCATGTCCGGGACTTCGAAGGAATGACCGTAAAGGATTTCGTTTTCCAGGAAGATGACCGGGTTCGGGTCGCGAATTGCTACCTTCAAAAGGCCTTTTGCATCCGCAGCCGAATACGGCTGGACCACCTTCAGGCCCGGCACGTGGGCGTACCAGGAAGCGTAATCCTGCGAATGCTGGGCACCTACACGCGCCGCGGCACCGTTTGGTCCACGGAAGACAATCGGGGCACCCATCTGACCGCCGGACATGTACAACGTCTTGGCGGCGGAGTTGATGATCTGGTCAATCGCCTGCATGGCGAAGTTGAAGGTCATGAACTCGACGATCGGCTTCAGACCGGCCATCGCTGCCCCGACGCCAAGGCCGGCAAAGCCGTGCTCGGTGATCGGCGTGTCGATGACACGCTTTGCGGAAAACTCGTCCAGCAGGCCCTGGGTGATCTTGTAGGCGCCCTGATACTCCGCGACTTCCTCACCCATAATGAAGACGTCCGGATCACGGCGCATTTCCTCTGCCATCGCATCACGCAAAGCTTCGCGTACGGTGGAGGACTTCATTGCCGTACCGGCCGGAATTTCCGGATCGTCAGCAGTTTCTGGTGCAGGAGCAGCAGGCGTCGGAGCGGAGGCCACAGCCGGTGCGCTCGAAGCTTCTGCAGCCGCAGGGGCTTCAGGGGCCGCAGCGGCGGCTGGCGCGGAAGCTGCAGCGTCGATGGCACTGGCGTCTTCGCCCTCGGCCAGCAGAACAGCAATCTTCTCGTTCACCTTGACGTTGTCGGTTCCTTCGGCAACCAGGATTTTTCCAAGCGTGCCTTCATCAACCGCTTCCACTTCCATGGTGGCCTTGTCGGTCTCGATTTCGGCGATCACATCGCCAGCAGAGATGGTGTCGCCCTCGGCCTTCAGCCACTTGGCGAGCTTGCCCTCTTCCATAGTCGGCGAAAGCGCCGGCATCAAAATGTCAATCGGCATGTTGTCCCCCGGCCTTAGAGCAGAATGTCGGTGTAGAGTTCAGACACATCCGGTTCCGGATCCGTCTGTGCAAATTCGGCAGCTTCCGCGACCCTGGCCCGCACATCCTTGTCGATGGCCTTGAGGTCGTCTTCGGAAGCCCACCCCTTGTCCATGAGGCGCGCACGCACCTGTTCGATCGGATCATGTTCAGTCCGCATCTTCTGGACTTCGTCCTTGGAGCGGTATTTTGCCGGATCCGACATGGAATGGCCGCGGTAGCGGTAGGTGATCATTTCCAGAATGAACGGCCCCTTGCCTTCACGGCACCATTCCAGAGCTTCAGCGGAGGCTGCCTTGACTGCACGCACATCCATACCGTCGACCTGCTTGCCCGGAATTCCGAAGGAAGCACCGCGTTGGGAAAGATCTGTGGTGGCGGAGGCGCGGGCTACGCTGGTGCCCATGCCGTACTTGTTGTTCTCGATCACATAAACGACCGGAAGCTTCCACAGCTCGGCCATGTTGAAGCTCTCGTAGACCTGACCCTGGTTGGACGCGCCGTCACCAAAGAAGGCCATCGCGACATTGCCGTTTTCACGGTACTTGTTCGCGAAGCCGAGGCCGGTGCCGAGCGACACCTGCGCACCGACGATGCCATGGCCGCCATAGAAATGCTTCTCCTTGGAGAACATGTGCATGGAGCCGCCCTTGCCTTTCGACAAGCCACCGCGACGACCGGTCAATTCCGCCATCACACCTTTCGGATCGAGATCCATTGCCAGCATGTGGCCATGATCCCGGTAACCGGTGATCATCTGATCGCCGTCTTTCTTGGCCATCTGCATACCGACGACGACAGCTTCCTGTCCGATATACAGATGACAAAATCCGCCGATGAGGCCCATGCCGTACAATTGCCCGGCTTTTTCCTCAAAACGGCGGATCAGAAGCATTTCGCGGTAAGCGTGAAGTTCTTCGTCCTTATCGAACTCGGCGATCGCAGGCTGCGCCTTCTTGGCGGAGCTGCGGGTCCGGCTGGTGCTCTTGGAGCTAGCGGAAGTGGTCTTTGATGCTGTGGCCATAACCCTCATCTCGGCGTGACGTTTCCCCTAAGATAGGTAGGAGCAACTTATCCGGTTGGGTCTGTCAATCCAATCCACGCATCTCGCACTGCAACAACTGCATCAAGATATTGTCATTGCTGAGGAATTTTATATTTAACCAGATTTTTGTTAATGCAGTAAAATCAACTGAAATTCAGTTCATGCTGTAACGGTGACCCGGTCTGAGAACAACCAGCTCGTCAGGATGCACCAGGTTGAGATTGAGCCTTGCGCGTTCATCGAGCATATCAGGGTCGAGGCTCTCCGGCCGAAGCAGACTAACCCTTGAGACGAGTTCCTGACGCTGTGCGGTCAAGACAGCCAACTCCCCTTCAAGTTCGGACACCTGACGCTCGATCATTGCGCGGCCAACCATTCCGAGCTCACCGCTCATTGCATGGAAGCCAAAATAACCAAGCGCAGCAATGGCGATTGCAGGCGTGATCAATCGACGGAGAAATGACTGTTTTCGCTGACGGGTAGCTGCTCGGGGCACTCTTTGGACCTTAACGCTGATACACTGGCCTCTTGGTTCTCTCACTATGCGGATTTAGGTTTAATAGAGTCTTGAGACAGCCAATCAAATGCACGGTAAATTTGTGTCCGGCGAGAGCAGCCCATGGATCAGTGGACGACCGCACGCGCAGAAATGGTTGAGCAGCAACTGCACAGGCGCGGCATCAGCGATAAACGGGTTCTGGCCGCCATGGCCAGTGTGCCGCGCCATATCTTTGTTCCGGAGAGCGAGTTAAACCGAGCTTACCGGGATGGGCCTTTGTCCATCGGATATGGCCAGACAATATCCCAGCCCTACGTTGTGGCTCTCACTTGCGAACTGCTTGAAATCAGTGAAAACGCGAAGGTTCTGGAGATCGGGGCAGGTTCTGGTTACGCAGCAGCCGTGCTTGGAAAGCTCGCTCACAAAGTCATTACGATCGATCGACTTCAGGAGCTCGTCAGCCTTTCCAGGAAAAATCTGGAACAGGCAGGTTGCAGGAACGTCGAGGTCCTTTGCGCCGACGGAACACTCGGCTATCCGGCCGAGGCTCCCTTCGATGCCATCGCTGTTGCGGCCGGAGCGCCGGCTGTTCCCGATTCTCTCAAAAAGCAACTCAAGGTAGGCGGTCGGTTGGTGATTCCGGTTGGCAGGTCAAAGCGGCAGCAAGATCTCATCCGGGTCGAACGGCTTTCCGAAACCGAGTTCAAAACAGACAATCTCGGGGCTGTCGCCTACGTACCTCTGGTGGGTGCCGAAGGATGGGCGGATGTGAGCTGAGGCCTATCGGGTGTCAATCGCCAACTTCGGGTATCCCGGCGCCCCTTTCTACTGGTTCAAGCGTTGTTTCAGAAAAACTCTGTAAAACAGGAAGTTATTCTGGCTTGGGGCCACCAGGTCGTCCTTCGCGAACACCTCGGTTCGCCGGATAACCACATGTTCAGTGCGATATTGGGCCGGCTCCTGCTCGAGTCCGCGCACTCGTTCCACACGTCTGAGCGAGCCGGCGAACTCTGTCTCAGGCGGCCGCCAGGCGCGCCAGCTTGGTCAGCACCGTTGCGGTCCCTTTCAAACGGGCGTCGGTTTTATCCCAGTCGCGCGTCAGGACCACCTTCTGATCCGGACGGATCTTCGCAAGGACACCCTGCTCGGCAATGTAGGAAACCAGACCGGCTGGATTGGAGAATTCGCTATTGCGGAACGTGATGACGATCCCTTTCGGCCCGGCATCGACCTTCTCCACATTGGCCTTGCGGCAAAGCCCCTTGATGAAGACGATCTTGAGGAGATGCTGCACTTCTTCCGGCAACGGTCCAAAGCGATCGATCAGTTCCGCACCAAAGGAATCGATTTCCTCCGCCTCGGTAACATCGCCCAAACGACGGTAAAGCTGCAGACGCAGTTGCAGGTCGGCGACGTAGTTTTCCGGGATAAGAACAGGCGTGCCGATGTTGATTTGCGGCGACCACTGCTCGTCGCCAAAATCCGCGCCTCCATCCTTGAGCTGGGCAACCGCCTCTTCCAGCATCTGCTGGTAAAGTTCAAATCCGACTTCCTTGATATGCCCGGACTGCTCCTCGCCAAGCAGGTTCCCTGCCCCGCGAATGTCGAGATCGTGGCTGGCCAGCTGGAAGCCCGCCCCCAATGTTTCGAGAGACTGCAGCACCTTCAATCGGCGCTCGGCAGTCGCCGTCAACGTCTTGTTGGCTGGAACGGTAAAGAGCGCATAGGCGCGGGCCTTGGACCGGCCGACACGTCCGCGCAGCTGGTAGAGCTGCGCAAGGCCGAACATATCAGCCCGGTGCACGATCAACGTGTTCGCGGTCGGAATATCCAGCCCGGATTCCACGATCGTTGTCGACAGCAGGACATTGTACTTGCCCTCATAGAAGGCGTTCATGACGTCTTCCAGTTCGCCCGGAGGCATCTGGCCGTGGGCAACCGCCACTTTCAGTTCAGGCACCTGATTTTCAAGAAACTCGAGGCGCTCTGCAATGTCGGCAAGGCGCGGACAGACATAGAAGCTCTGCCCGCCCCTGTAATGCTCGCGCAGAAGGGCCTCTCGAACCACCAACGGATCGAACGGCGAGACGAACGTGCGCACCGCCAGCCGGTCAACCGGCGGCGTTGCGATCAGCGACAGTTCGCGTACGCCGGTCAGTGCAAGCTGCAAGGTCCGCGGGATCGGTGTCGCCGATAGCGTCAGCACGTGAACGTCCGATTTCAGCTCCTTCAGCCGCTCCTTGTGCTTGACCCCGAAATGCTGTTCCTCGTCGATGATAAGCAGGCCGAGATCACGGAATTCGATGGACTTGCCCAGCAGCGCATGGGTGCCGACGACAATATCGACTGATCCGTCCGTGATGCCTTTCTTGGTCAGGCTCAGTTGCTTCGTGGGCACCAGGCGGGATGCATGGGCTACGTTGATCGGCAGACCATGAAAGCGCTCGGAGAAGGTCTTGAAGTGTTGACGGGCCAAAAGGGTTGTCGGCACCACCACCGCAACCTGGCGCCCGGACATGGCGGCAATGAAAGCGGCACGAAGTGCCACTTCCGTCTTGCCGAATCCAACGTCGCCGCAAACCAGCCGATCCATCGGCCTCCCTGATGACAGATCGTCGAAAACCGCATCGATCGCCGTAAGCTGATCGTCTGTTTCCTCGTAGGGGAATCGCGTCGCGAACTCGTCGTAGACGCCTTCCGGTGTTTCCACCACCGGCGCGGTCTTGAGAGCACGTTGAGCTGCTGTCTTGATCAGGCCGTCGGCGATTTCCAGAATGCGCTTCTTGAGCTTGGCCTTGCGTGCCTGCCAGGCACCGCCACCGAGCTTGTCGAGCTGGGCTTCCTGATCTTCCGAGCCATAGCGGGACAGAAGCTCGATGTTTTCAACAGGAAGATAGAGTTTGTCGCCACCGGCATATTGAAGTTCCAGGCAGTCATGCGGTGCACCGACAGCTTCGATCGTTTTCAGACCGATGAACCTGCCGATACCGTGGTCCACGTGAACGACGAGATCGCCTTCCGAAAGGCCCGTCGCTTCGGTAATGACGTTGGCGCCCTTGGACTTGCGACGCGACTTGCGAACCAGCCTGTCACCAAGGATGTCCTGCTCGCCGATGAAGACGACGTCATTGAGCTCAAAGCCATGCTCGATGCCCAGTACACACAGCGCGGTTGTCTTGGCGGGAAGTCCCTCGATGTCCTTCAGCGTGTCCGCATTCTTGACCGCTCCAAGACCATGGTCTTCAAGGATCTGGCCGAGACGGTCGCGCGAACCTTCCGACCAGCAGGCAATCACCGTGCGTTTGCCCTGTTTTTGCAGTTGGCGCACGTGAGTTGTCAGCGCGTCAAAAATGTTGATGTCGCCCGCTGCCCTTTCGGCAGCAAAACTCCGGCCCTGACGCCCGCCCAGTTCGACAATCGTCTTGCCGCTGCCTGGCGGCGGCGTAAAGGGATCAAGTGCGGCGCTTGCGCGGTCGGCAACAGCTGCACGCCATTCCTCTTCGGTGACATAGAGACTGGCCGGTTCCACCGGCATGTAAGGCACCGTTCCGGCGCTTGTCCCCATTTCGCGCGCTTCCTGACGTGCGCGGTAGTATTCCGTGACCTGGTCGACGCGTTCGCGGACTGCGTCACTCATGCTGGTGTCCAGCACGACAGGCGTGTCGCCGATGTAGTCGAACAGACTTTCCAGTCGGTCGTGGAACAGCGGCAGCCAATGCTCCATGCCGGCATACCGGCGACCGTCGCTGATCGACTGATAGAGCACGTCTTCACGGCTGGCTGCGCCAAAATTGGCGAGATAGGAACGACGGAAGCGTGAGATGCCTTCCTCGGACAGTACGACCTCGCTCATCGGAACCAGGTCAAGGCGTTTCAGCTGTTTGGAGGTTCTCTGTGTTTCCGCGTTGAATGAGCGGATCGATTCAAGGGTATCGCCGAAGAAATCGAGCCGCACGGGCTCCTCCGCTCCAGGCGCAAAGAGATCGACAATACCGCCACGAACAGCATATTCGCCGGTTTCACGAACGGTCGGGGTCCGCGAAAAGCCGTTCATCTCCAGCCATGTGGAGATCGCTCCCATGTCGACCCGGTTACCCGGTGCCATGGAGAAGGTCTGGTCGGCCATGAAAGAGCGCTCGGGAACACGCTGAAGTGCCGCGTTGAGCGTTGTCATCAGGACGGTTTTCTTGCCGTCCGTCATGCCACGCGCAAGTTGGCCGAGCGCAAGCAGGCGGCGTGCACTGATCGCAGAATTGGGCGAAACGCGGTCGTATGGCAGGCAATCCCAGGCGGGCAACTGCAGGATTTCGACCTCGGGATCGAAGAACTGAAGTGCTTCGCTGACCATGGCCATGCGCGTGGCGTCGCGGGCGACAAATACCAGGGCAAGGCCCTGCGCTCGGGATTCGGCAAGCAGCCTTGCAAGAGCGTAGCTTTCGGCCCCATCCGGAACGCCGGCAAGCGTCACGTTGGCCTGATCCTTCAGCAGGCTGTCAAACACAGCTGGCGTCCTTGTTGTTATCTGCCAAACCCGGCCGGACCGGCGGCTTCATGATAGGCAATGATGCGGCGGTAAAGCGGACCGTCCCACTCCTGCGGCAAGGGCTTGCGACCTGTCATCCAGGCGTACAGATCCTGGTCATGCGCTGTCAGCAAGTGCTCGAGTTCGAGGAGTTCTTCTTCCGTAAGGCTGTCGATCTTGGCATCCGCAAATCCACCCAACAGCAGATCCATTTCCTTCATGCCCCGATGCCAGCACCGAAACAGTATTTTCTTGCGCCGGGAATCCCGTTCGCCACCATTGGTATCGACGTGTGCGCCGGACATTTCGGACATGAGAGACAGACCTATGAGAAGCTGACCGGCCTTGAGGCAAAGGCAGAATTGTTTTCGCCGATATCGGCCGGACAAGTGATTTCGTGTCGGTTATATAGCGCCAGAGAACGAGCTTGTCAGCGCCCAGTTCACAGAATGTTCTATTTGTTGCGCAGCGCTCCGCCTTCGTGGCAGAACAGGGGTTCCTGATACCGAACGTCCTGCCGTCTCTCGAAGGTTTACACGCCGAACATGCGCCCGCCAGTCCTCGATCCCCTGTTTGCCCCGGTTTCGACTTTGCCTGGAATCGGACCAAAGATCGAAAAGCTGGTATCCGGCCTCGTCGGCAGCCAGCCAGACCGCGACGCAACAGTTGCGGATCTGCTCTTTCATATTCCTCATAGCCTTATCGACCGGCGGCACCGCCCGGGCATCGCCTATTCGGAAAATGGCGATATCGTCACGCTGGATGTCACCATCGGCCGGCACATGGCGCCTCCCCGGCATTCGAAAGCACCTTACCGGATCAACGCCTACGACGAGACAGGCCAGATCACCTTTGTATTCTTTCACCCGCGCCATGACTGGCTGGAGAAAACTTTTCCCGAAGGCGAACGAAGGATCGTGTCAGGCAAGGTCGAATGGTTCAATGAACGCCCTCAGATGGTGCACCCGGACTATTCGCTGAAACCTGAGGAAGCGGAAGAAATGCCGGCGATCGAACCGGTCTATCCGCTAACCGCCGGTTTGAGCTCCAAAACCCTGCAAAAGGCCGTGCGGGCAGCTGTCGACCGTGTGCCTCACCTCCCGGAATGGCTGAATGACGCCCATCTTCACCAGACTGGCTGGCCGGACTTCGCAGATGCCTTGAAGACACTGCATGCACCGCATGAACGCAACGACATCGACCCCGCCTCCCCCTTCATGCAGCGGCTCGCCTATGACGAGCTGCTCGCCAGCCAGTTGGCTCTTGCCATGGTGCGGGCACACATGCGTACGCTTGGCGGTATTTCGCGAAGCCCCAAAGGGGAACTGCAAAAAGCGGTGATAGCGTCACTGCCGTTTCAATTGACCGGCAGTCAGGCAAAAGCGATCGAGGAAATCAATGAAGACCTCGCCAAACCAGTACGCATGTTGCGACTTCTGCAAGGCGATGTCGGCGCCGGCAAGACCGTTGTTGCGCTCGCCGCCCTGGCACAGGTGATAGAAACCGGTGCGCAAGGGGCCCTGATGGCGCCGACGGAAATTCTCGCCCGCCAGCACTACGCGTCGATGTTGCCGCTGTGCGAGAAAGCAGGCATTCGCCTTGCCCTTATGACCGGAAAGGACAGCCAGAAGGAACGTCGCCTTCGACAGGAGCAGTTGGACGCAGGCGAGATCGACCTCGTGGTCGGCACCCACGCCCTTTTCCAGGGAACCGTGACCTTTCGCAATCTGGCCATGGTCGTCGTAGACGAGCAGCATCGCTTCGGTGTGCATCAACGGCTCGCCCTCTCGGCCAAGGGCAACGGCGTCGATGTTCTGGTCATGACCGCCACCCCTATTCCGAGAACGCTTGTGCTGACCGGCTTTGGCGACATGGACGTGTCGCGCCTGACGGACAAGCCCGCGGGCCGCAAGCCCATCACAACCGTGTCAGTGTCCCTGGACCGCCTGGACGAGATCATTGGCCGGGTTGGTGCAGCGGTCGCCGACGGACAGAAGGTTTATTGGGTATGTCCACTGGTGGAAGAATCCGAGAAGATTGACCTGGCTGCCGTCGAGGAGCGTCATCGGGTTCTAGAACATGCTCTTCGGCAACGCGTCTCACTGGTCCACGGCCGCATGAATGCCGACGAAAAGGATGCCGCCATGGCAGACTTCAAGTCCGGCGCAACCAAGGTGCTGGTGGCAACAACCGTTATTGAAGTCGGCGTCGATGTGCCCGATGCCACCATAATCGTGATCGAACACGCCGAACGCTTTGGCCTTGCGCAGTTGCACCAGCTGCGAGGCCGTGTCGGACGCGGTGACAAGCCGTCGTCCTGCGTCCTTCTTTACAAGGGACCGCTTGGAGAAACGGCCGGCGCGCGCCTCAACATCATGCGCCAGACCAACGATGGTTTCCTGATAGCGGAAGAGGATCTGAAGCTGCGTGGCGGAGGCGAAATTCTCGGCACCCGGCAATCCGGCACGCCAGGTTTTCGTATCGCACGCGCCGACGAACACGCCGATCTGATGGAAGTCGCACGCGACGACGCGAGACTTATCCTTGAACTGGATCCGGATCTGAAAACCAAACGCGGCGAAGCTCTGCGGTGTCTTTTGTATCTGTTCGGCCGCGATGCCGCGATCAGGCTCCTCAGGGCCGGCTGACACCGTAGGGCAAAGCGGACAATGGATTACACGGCTTAACGCACTCAGGCGTCTTCGGAGCTTCTCACCCGTTCCAGCTGCGCCGGATCGACAATATCGTCTGCCAGAATTTCCGGATATTTCGGATTGACCAGACCTGCCGAGATCACGAGCTTTGCGGCATCTTCGACACTCATGTCCAGTTCAATCACATCTTCCTTGGGAACAAACAGCAGAAAGCCCGATGTCGGGTTCGGCGTGGTCGGCAGGAACACGGAAAGTGTATCGGCCTTGTCCTTGAGCCGGCGCTCCACTTCGCCCTTGGTGTCGGTGGAGATGAACACAATCGCCCATAGACCTCTGCGTGGATATTCGATCAGCGCCGCTGTGGTAAAGCTGCTTCCACGCTGATCAAGCACTGTCTCAAAAATCTGCTTCAAGCCACTGTAAATGTTACGAACGAGCGGCATGCGACCGACGATTTTTTCGCCAACCGAGATAAGACTGCGTCCAAGGAAGTTTGCTGCAAGAAAGCCGACGACCGTGAGGACGAACACTGCAACAATGAGCCCGAAACCGGGTATCGGAAACGGCAGGTAGGTGTCCGGATTGTAGATCTTGGGTACAAACGGCTTGACCCAGCCATCCACCCATTTGATGAAGGTCCAGGTCAACCACAGGGTAATGCCGATCGGGCCGGCGATGACCAGCCCTGTCAGGAAGTAGTTGCGAAGACGTGTTGCCGCACCCGGCCGATGGCCTATCTTGTGCGCGTCTTCTGCTTTATGTTTGTGTCGGCTCATGGGTTAAACCCGAAACTTCCCTGTGTGTGCTCGTCTTTTCAACTGACCCGAACTTAGATAAGCATCTTTATCGCAGTGCGGTATCCTTCGCTTGATTTATTTTTCAGCGATGTATTCAAATTATGCCGGATTTGGAGGCAGTGTTGCGGCGGACCACGTTCAAACTTCTGGGAACTGGATGTGTCGGCCTCGGGATTGTCGGTGCGTTCCTTCCCATTCTGCCGAGCACGATCTTCTTCATCCTTGCCGCTGCCTGTTTTGCCAGATCCTCTCCCGCACTTGAGGCGCGCATCCTCAACCACCCTATCTTCGGTCCGCCAGTGATTGCCTGGCGCGAACATGGCGCGATCCCGCCGAAGGCAAAAATCTTCGCCATTTCCGGAATGACTTTCGGATATTGCGTCTTCTATCTTTCAACCCATCCGAACCTGTGGCTTGCCATAGGTGTCGGACTGTTCATGATCGGCTGCGCAGCCTACGTCCTGTCTCGTCCATCGGGCCCGGGCAACACCCCTCCCGACGGTTGCAAGGATCCGTCATAGGTCGACGGGCTCAATGTCTGGAATAAGCCGTTTCCCAAGGGAAACAGCGCTTTCCTCCGCATATCCGAGTTGTTCGTAAAACCGCAGAACCTTGTCGTTGTCCTGACGTACCATAAGGTTGATTTTCGGACAGCCCTGCGCAATCAAGAATGCCTCGCAGCGGCTCATCAGCATTTTCCCAAGGCCCACCGTCTGGCATTCGGGATCGACTGAAAGATAGTTGATCGACCCGCGGTGGCCGTCGTACCCGGCCATGACGGACCCGATAAGCCTGTCTCCACGCAGAAGCACGAAGAAGGCACCGTTTTCGTCGGTCTTCTTGCGGTCGATGTCCTTGTTCGGATCATTCCAGGGTCGCGTCAGTCCACATTTCTCCCAGAGAGCAATAACGTCAGCCCTGTACCGCTCCTCGAAGGGCAGAACCCGATCTTGCGTGCTTTTGCCGTCCATGGGTTATTCAACCGTAACGGATTTGGCCAGGTTCCTCGGCTGATCGACATCGGTGCCCATGAAGACTGCCGTGTGGTAGGCAATGAGCTGAACAGGCAACGCGTAGATGATCGGCGCAACGATATCCGACATGTCCGGTAGAATGACGGTATTTTCGGCCGCATTGCCGCACTCCGACGCTCCGCGTTCATCAGTGATGAGCACGATCCGTCCGCCGCGCGCGGCCACTTCCTGCATGTTGGAAACGGTTTTCTCGTAAATCGCATCAAAGGGCGCGATCACGAAAACCGGCATGTTTTCATCGATGAGGGCTATTGGACCGTGCTTGAGTTCCCCGGCAGCGTAGCCTTCTGCGTGGATGTAGGAGAGCTCCTTGAGCTTCAGCGCGCCTTCCAGTGCAAGCGGGAAATTGGTTGCCCGGCCGAGGTAAAGGGCATTGCTTGCCTTGGAGAGCGGATGCGCCAGTTTCTCGATATCGCTTTCACGGGCCAGGGCCTTGAGAGCGAGGCTCGGCACTTCGATCAATTCCGCGACAAGCGCCTGCTCCCGCTCCGGCGTCAGCACGCCGCGTTCCCGTCCGGCCTGCAGGGCAAGACCTGCGAGCACCGCAAGCTGACACGTGAAGGCCTTTGTCGAGGCGACGCCGATTTCAGGTCCGGCAATGGTCTGGAACACCCGGTCGGCTTCCCGGGCGATCGTGCTTTCCGGCACATTGACGATCGCGCCGATCGTGGCACCATTCGTTTTGCAGTACCGCAGTGAGGCGAGCGTGTCTGCAGTTTCACCAGACTGGGAAATCACCAGTGCCGTGTCCTTTTCGCTCACCGGTGTTTCGCGATAGCGGAACTCGCTGGCGATATCAATCTCCACGGGAAGACGGGCGTATTTCTCGAACCAGTATTTGGACACCAGACCGGCAAGATACGCTGTTCCGCAGGCCGTGATGATCAGGCGCGACAGGTCCTTGAACTTGAGTTGGTCAGCCCCTTCCACACGGGCCCGCTTGGTCGTGTAATCGAAATAGCGTGACAACGTGTGGCCCAGCACTTCCGGCTGCTCGTGGATTTCCTTGGCCATGAAGTGCTTGTAGTTGCCCTTGTCCATAAGACTGGAGGTGACAGACGACCTTGCTTCCGGGCGCGTGACAGGCTGGTTTGCCTGATCAAAAATCTCAACACCTGCCCTTGTGATGACGGCCCAGTCGCCCTCATCAAGATAGGTAATCCGGTCGGTAAACGGTGACAGGGCGATGGCATCGGACCCGAAGAACATTTCCCCGTCTCCATGCCCAACAGCAAGCGGCGATCCCTTGCGGGCACCGATAAGAAGATCTTCCTCACCGGAAAACAGCATCGCCAATGCAAAAGCACCCTTCAGCCGCGGCAGAACCTGTGCAACAGCATCGCGAGGAGAAAGTCCCTTGGCCATCGCCAGATTGACCAGGTGGGCGACAACTTCTGTGTCGGTTTGGGTATCCAGCACGGCGCCGGCAGCGACGATTTCCTCTCGCAGTTCCAGATAGTTTTCGATGATACCATTATGCACGACGGCAACCGAGCCGGCCTGGTGCGGGTGGGCATTGGCAACAGTCGGCGCACCGTGTGTTGCCCACCGTGTGTGACCTATCCCGGAGATGCCTGTCAGGGGCGACTTTTCGAGGACGGCTTCCAGATTGCGCAGCTTGCCTTCCGCCCTGCGGCGCACGATAGCACCATCCACCAATGTGGCCACGCCGGCAGAATCATAGCCCCGGTATTCCAGCCGTTTCAGCGAATCCACGATCCGCGGCGCCGCATCAACCGTTCCCAACACGCCAACAATGCCACACATGCAAAAAGCCCTTTAAAAATGGATCCAACGGACCGCACTGCTTTAGACGACAGCGCCTGCCAATCAGAAATCAATCCCTGTTTCATTAAATGACAAGGGTCGAGAATTGTAGGAAAGTCAGGATTTGGTTTCCTTGGCAGCCTTCAGCCGCTCCCGCAACTGTTTTGCCTTGCCTTCCTTGACGATCTGCCGAGCACGGCCAAATGCCATCGAATCCTGGTCCACATCATCGGTGATCACGCTTCCGGCAGCGACAAAAGTCCCGCTGCCAAGGTTGACCGGTGCCACCAGCGTGGAATTGGAACCGACAAAACTGCCCGCTCCAATCTCGGTCCGGTGTTTCAGGTAGCCGTCGTAATTGCAGGTAATGGTGCCAGCACCAATGTTCGATTTAGAACCGACACTGGCGTCGCCGATGTAGCTGAGATGATTGGCCTTGGCACCGTCTTC
The DNA here is from genome assembly GCF_009363335.1 of Labrenzia sp. THAF191a. GTDB lineage: Bacteria > Pseudomonadota > Alphaproteobacteria > Rhizobiales > Stappiaceae > Roseibium > Roseibium algicola. The sequence goes on along the minus strand of NZ_CP045333.1, from coordinate 4,331,696 downwards.
GAAGGTCGTGTTTTTGACTTCGACAAAGTTGCCGACACGGGTGTCGGCCCCCAGAACCGCGCCGAGCCGCAGACGGGCATAGGGACCAACAGCGCTGTTCCTGCCAACGGATGCCCCCTCAAGGTGACTGAAGGCGCGGATCCTTGCTCCGCTTGCGACCTTTACCCCCGGGGCGAAGACAACATTCTGCTCTACGACAACATCCGGTTCCAGAACGGTATCATGCGAGAAATACACCGTGTGCGGCGCAAGCAATGTGCAACCGTTTTCCAAAGCGATATTTCGCATACGAACCTGGAAATCCTCTTCACAGGCAGCCAGCTGAGCACGCGTATTGATGCCTTGCGTTTCGACTTCCGAGCCGGAAACCGCAACAACCTTCAAACCCCTGCTGTTGGCTATTTCGACCGCGTCCGTCAGGTAAAATTCGCTTTTGGCATTGGCGTTGCCAATCGCATCCAACAAAGAGAGTGCATGCTGCCCCGAAAACCCCATGATGCCGGAATTGCAGAACGTGATCCTCCGTTCTTCGTCCGAGGCGTCCTTTTCTTCCCGAATGGCAACCAGTTGCCCGTTATCGGTCAGCAACCGGCCATAGCCGAATGGTTGTAGGGTTTCGAACCCAAGCACGGCCAAATCTGCGCCATCCGACAAGGCCCGTCGAACTTTGCCAATCGTGTCTGCCGTCACCAGTGGAGTGTCGCCGAACAGGATCAGGACATCGTCCGAAGGCGAAGCCAGTGCAGAACGGGCGGCAAGCGCTGCGTGAGCCGTACCCAGCCTCTCGTGCTGGACATGACAATGCGCTTCCGGCGCTAGGTTCTGAACCAGCTTTTCAAGCTCGGGCATATCTGGTCCGGTTACGACGGAAATTCGGTCAGATCCAGCCTGTTTCAGGGCCTTTACCACATGCCCGACCAACGGCAGTCCGCCAATCTCATGCATCACCTTTGGCAGGTCGGATTTCATCCGGGTGCCGAGTCCGGCGGCCAGAACAATCGAAAGGCAAGAACGGGAGGTCATCAAAGGTCCACTGTCTATTTTTCGGGCATCACCCACACAAGTCGGCCTCTATATGCCCCGATCCACAGAACATTGAAAGATCTGACTTCCCGAGTGCTTCGGTTTGCTTTTCATTAACCATAATGCACACCTGATGAGGTATCTTCTTTGAGATTCGGTTTCAGGCTCGGAAAGCAGGACTTTTGGCAAAACGGAAGGCACAAAAATCTGTTCGGGACGTTGTCCGGGATACGTTCACGCCTTCGCGTGTCGGCCTGCTTTCCTGGGCATTTGCGGCCGTTTGCATGGGAACTGTCGGCCTTGCTTCCTATCAGTTCAGCAACGCCCACGGGCAATTCACACCGAAGTTCGATTTCCCGACGGGACTAGCCCTTCCCCCGGTCGGAAGCGTGGGGTCAACGGCCTCCATCACGTCATCTTCCGGCAGAGGGGTGCCGGTAGAAGTCATGCAGTTGCCGGAAGAAAGCGATCACGCCCCCCTTCCCGGTCTGGACCAGAGCCAGATCTCTGTGCTGCAGAAAGAAATCGTCGGGTTGCGTCGACGCCTTAGCGCACTTGCCGAACAAAATCTTGCATATTCGCGCCGCATCGCAGCACTGGAGAAGGAAGCCGCTTTTTCCAGGCTCTCTGAAGCGGAGAATACTGACAGAGACAGCGGCCAACCAGTGGAACCAAGCCCGGGCATCGTCCGCACTGAAATGACGGAAAAAGCGGAGAAACCACTTCCCGTCCCCGTAGCGTCGCCTAAAGCAAAACTCGTTGTTTCAAAGCCGAACCAGACGACTTCTGCGGCACCAGATCAGGCGGACACCAAGAATAAGGTTTCAACGCCTGCCCTTGACGTCCCCAAGGCGCCCCCCCGGATGGTCAGCATCGATTCCGGAACCGCTCCAGTCGACGCACCTAACCGAAGTTTCAATTCTGCCGAACCGGTCCGGATTGTCGACCTGCCAAGGGTAGATCTGCCCGCACCAGGTGGCGAACCCCAAGCGACAGGTTCAATCCCCTTGGCCGTTGAAGACAATACGCCTTCTACACCGCCCTTGCCGGAGCCGTTCGACGCAACACCTACCCAGACGACAAGTCGACCTGCGGTTATCACGCCTTCCAGTCCCGCCGGACGGCTTCGCGGTGGCGGTGACAGCAAACTGAAGCGAAGCGATTTCGGGGCGATTATCGGTCACTACAGCTCAACTGCAGCAGCAGCAAAAGCCTGGGCCGATTTCAAGAATCAAAATGCGGAACGCATGCGTGACCTTCGCCCGCTCCTGATGGAACGAAATACGCCTCAAGGCGGTATAGCCCTGATGGTCGGCCCGTTTGCCAATGCGGCGGACGCTGCCGTTGCGTGTCTTCACCTTTTGGATGTGACCGAGCTCTGTCACCCGGCCCTGTTCGCGGGCGATCCGCTCGTGACTGCTGCGGAATTTCGCGACACGGCGTTTTAAGGCAACCTGAACTAGGTAGATTTCAGTCGGTTGATGAAATGCGCCAAGACGAAGAACCTTGGCGCTGCGTTTACCCGATGGTCTGAAGCGCGGGGAACGTTTCCAGGAGCCAATAGGACAGGACCGCCATCTGCCCGGTCAGAAACATGACCCCGGTCAATACGAGAACGCCTCCCATGGTCTTTTCGACGACACCCATGTGCTTGCGGAACCGCCGCATGAACTTGAGAAACGGCGAAGCGAAAAGCGCTGCAATCAGGAACGGGATGCCGAGGCCGAGTGCATAGGCGCTCAAGAGCAAGGCTCCCTGCCCCACCGTTTCTTTTCCGCCGGCGACAAACAGAATGGCAGCCAGAATTGGGCCGACACATGGTGTCCAGCCAAAGCCGAAGGCAAGACCGATGACATAGGCGCCAAGTGGACCTGCAGGCTTTTTCTCCACGTGAACACGTGCTTCCTTGTAAAGCAGGCCTATGCGGAACACGCCAAGGAAATGCAGCCCCATGACGATGATCGCGGCGCCGGCGATATAGCTCAGGTAATCGAGATAGGCGCGAATGAACTGGCCAAGAAAACTGGCAGTCGCCCCCAGCAAAACGAACACGGTTGAAAAACCAAGCACAAAGAACAGCGCGCTCAGAAACACCCGGCGCGATGCGGCCGTGCTGTCTTCTGCTTCACCTGATAATTGCTCCAGCGAAACGCCCGCAAGGAACCCCAGGTAAGGAGGCACCAACGGCAGGACGCAAGGCGAGACAAAGGATAGGACACCGGCAAGCGCGGCGCCTATGATGGTGACTTCCTGGATCATTCGACATTCCGGTTGTTCAGGCAGCCCACCGGCAATCCGGCGAGCCTCGGAGCGACCTTATTAGCCGCTTCCCTGCTTTGACCAAAGACACAAGGTGCTCACCATTTGGAGAGCTGTGAACACCGGTCAGTTTGCCTTTGCCGGTGCGGTTGCGGGCACTAGGCCTTTTTCCTGGAAATAGGTCAATGCGCCAGGATGTAGCGGCGCCGGCATCCTGTAGGCAACCAGGTCATTTTCTGTCAGGCGACCAAGTGCAGGATGCAGACGCTTGAAGCTGTCGAAATTTTCGAAAACCGCTTCGACGAGTGTTGTCACGATCGGTTCCGGCATGCGCGCAGACGTTACGAAGGTCGCGACAACGCCGAAGGAGTCCACTGGCTGCGAAAGACCGTAAAGGCCCGCAGGGATGTCGGCCGGCATGTAGTAGGGAACTTCTTTCAAAAGCTCATCAACTGCCTCGCCATCGATACCAATCAGGCGAATATCGCAACGAGCCAGAGTTTCCTCGATCAACGCAGCCGGATGACCAATCAATTCGAAATAGGCATCAATTCTGCCTGAACAAAGCGCTTCAGACAGTTCCGATGTCTTGAGCTCTTCAAGATCTTCCTGATCGCTCTGCGTCCAGCCAAGGCCGCTGATCAGAGCGTTCCAGGAAGCTGCAGACCCCGACCCCTTGCTGCCGATATTTATCTTTGCCTCTTTCAAATCGTCGAAGACCCGATAGGAAGATTCTTCTCGAACGACGATCGTTGCGACTTCGGCATGAAGTGAAAAGATGGAGCGAAGTTCGTCGAACGGCCCGGCCTTTTCAAAGGCAGAGCTCCCGAGAAAAGCGTGGTGCTGCCAGTCGGACTGCACATAACCAAAATCGATTTCACCGGAACGAATCTTTTCGATATTGGCAATCGACCCCAGCGTGGTTTCGACTGAGCAACGAACGCCGTGGTCGGCGCGTGTCATGTTGACGATCTTGCAAGTCGCCCCGCCGGACGGATAATAGACGCCGGTAACGCCGCCAGTGCCTATCGTGATGAAATGCTGTTCATCCGCACGCGCGCCAGCGATTGCACCGCTCAACACCAGCAATCCCGCTCCCAGAAGGGCGGTACGACGGCTGCATGCGGTAATGGAACCGGTCAACTGGCGCGTAAAGGACTGCGCTGCAACGAGGGTCTCCAGAGACTTTGCCAAATGTTCCGCCCTTCTGCCGCCGACAAATATGGCGGTATCCTTCAACAACTCGGCTACACACCGACCGCAACAACCCAGCATCAGGCGCTGCAGTGCGACTCTTGCACATCTGGCTGCCGAGGCACCCGCAAGATTACGCAATGTCGAAGGGATAGCAGAGGCGACGCGTCAACACCAGTTCGGGACGATCGGTTCAAACACAAGTTACCGAGCCCATGACCGGACCGATAGCGCAAACACTTTGAAAAAATTTCTGATCAGAACAAATTTCGATTGAACAAATGCTACGGACGAGAATATGCCACGGTCCCCAACCCCTGGACCGGCCATACTCCAGACAACGTCAGTTGTTTCGCCCTCCCCGGATCACCTCAAAGAGCTTCCCCTTTAGCTCTTCTTCGGCATCACCGTCGCGAAGGCCCTGCCGCCACTGGTCAAGGATGAGACGCAAGCCGAGCGTTTCCCGGCTATGCGGAAGGTCTCCGATAAACGACGCGAAAAACAGGTCGAGCCGTTCCCGGTCGATCAAGCCCTGGTCGATCAATCCGTGAATCAGCGTCATCGTCGCCGCGATGTGCCCCTTCACGAAATCGAACTCGACGGAGCTCGTGTGGGTGTCGATTGTCGTTGTGTGCATGTAACCTCTCATGTGCCTGATAACGTTACCTCACATAGCTTTATTGCGCTACCTGACAGTTTTCGCAGGAGAATGATCGTTATTTTCTTAGAAGCGAAAATTAGCAACTAGAGTTAAAAAGAGTAAAATCAACTGTACTTGATATTACTATCAATCGCAGAGCCGTTGTTGCTAATAACATGTGCGAGAATTCACCATTTCCCAATTTTGGTTGTGTGTTTTCAACAGTGACCACTGAACAACGCTGTTTTTTCCTACCCTGTTGAAAAAATCGATTTTGCCTCTTGCATTGTCCTCAAGGTCGGCCTAAACACACGCCACCAACGCGGTGGCGCTGCAACAACGCACTGAACCGCTTCGGAAATTGGTGAGAGCCGATAGCTCAGCTGGTAGAGCAACTGACTTTTAATCAGTAGGTCCAGGGTTCGAACCCCTGTCGGCTCACCAATATTTCCAAAAGCTTACCCTTAAAAATTTTAAGCTTGTAGTATCTGCCGCTTGCTCGCCGCACGGTGGACGAGATCTGTGTTTTCACTATCCAAGTTCGCAATCCCGGGACCTGAGAACTTGCTGGCATTTGACCTAAAAGCAAAGCCGGACAACCCATCTGGATCGCCCGGCAAAACTAACCTTAGGTAAGATTCAAACAACGCAAAACCGTTTGCGTATTGAAAATTTTCTCAGATCAGGACGCAACAGGCTCCTGTTCCGTCTGGGTTTTTCCTTTTCCACCAAACCAGCTTTTGACGGTTTCACGCATGGTCTGCATGTTCACATAAAGAATCGGGATCATGAGAATGCCGATGCAGGTCGCAAACAGCATGCCACCGAACACCGCGAAGCCAATGGCTTTCTGACTGGCCGCACCAGCACTTGATGCCGTCATCAAAGGCACGACCCCCAGCAAGAACGACAAGGCCGTCATCATGACCGCCCTGAACCGAAGATGAGCCGCTTCTACTGCAGCATCCTTGATCGATTTGCCATCGGCCCTTTGCTCCATCGCAAACTCGACGATGAGGATGGCATTCTTGGCGCCCATCCCGACAAGCATGATCATGCCGATCTGCGTGTAGAGGTTGACATCCCCCCCAGTCGCAAAGACAGCAACAAGCGCCCCGAGGATTGCAAACGACACCGACATCAAGATCGCGATCGGCATCGTCCAACTCTCATATTGAGCGACCAGGAAGAGGTATGTGAACAAGATCGACAAAAGCAGGATGAACAGAACGATCTGCCCCGATCCGAGCTGCTGCAGTGCTGTACCGGTCCACTCGAGAGAATACCCGTCCGGAAGGGCTTCAGCCCCTGCGGCATTGACTTCGTTGATGACAACACCTGTTGAGGCTCCTGGTGCCGGATCAGCCATCACGGCGGCGGCACGGAACATGTTGTAGCGGGTCAGAATCTGCGGACCGAGGACATTCTGTGTCGTCAGAATGCTTCGCATGGGCACCATGGTGCCGTCGCTCGACCGCACATACAGTGCACCGATATCCTCCACCCGATCGCGGAACTTGCCTTCCGCCTGGATCATCACCTTGTAGACCCGGCCGAAGATGTTGAAGTCGTTGATATAGTACGAGCCCAGATAGGCCTGCAGTGTCGTGAACACATCCGACACATTGATGCCGAGCGTTTTGGCCTTTTCACGATCAAGATCAATAAAGACCTGAGGCACATTGGCCCGGAAAGTCGAGTAGGCGCGCCCAACCGCGGGACTCTGATTTGCAGAATAAATCAACGACCCAAGTGCCGACGACAAATCCTGCGGCGAACCTCCACCGGTTTGTTGCAGCATCACCTGAACACCGCCGGTCGTGCCAAGGCCCGGAATCGGCGGAGGGTTGAAGGCGATGATATTTGCACCAGGAATAGTCGAGAATTCCGCCCAGAACTTTGCAAGGATCGCGTCAATTCGAAGATCGGGTGCCTGACGGTCTTCCCAGTTCTTCATGGTCGCAATCACCAGCGCCGCATTCGAGGACGTTGCGCCGTTCAGGATGGAGTAGCCGTTGACGATGACGACGTCTTCCACACCTGGCGTTTTGGAGGTCAGGTCAACCACCTGCTTGGTGACGTTCTCTGTCCGTTGCAGCGACGCTCCATCGGGAAGCTGAACGTCGACCATCAGGTAGCCCTGGTCTTCCGAAGGCAGAAAGCCCTGAGGCAGTGTTCCGCCGAGTGTCACGATCAAGGCGACTGCCCCTGCAACAACGGCAAGCCCTATCACGGCGAAACGAACAAGGCGGCGAATAACAGAGGTATATCCGTTGCGTACCGAGGTGATGCCACGGTCAAACAACCCCATGATGCCGCGCGGCGGACCTGAACGAGCTTTCAGGATCAGGCCACAGAGAGCCGGAGACAGCGTCAGGGCGTTGATCGAGGAAATCAGCACAGAGACCGAGATGGTAACTGCGAACTGGGAATAGAGACGGCCGGTAATGCCTGGCATGAAGATTGTCGGAACGAACACCGCCAGCAGCACCAGCGTCGTGGCAATCACCGGACTGGTGATCTGTTCCATCGCCTTCGTCGTGGCTTCTTTCGGCGACAAGCCTTCATCGGCAATGATGCGTTCCACGTTTTCCACGACGACGATGGCATCATCCACAACGATACCGATGGCAAGCACCAGCGCGAACAGCGAAATCGTGTTGAGCGTCATGCCAAGTGCCAGCAGCACGGCAAACGTGCCGATCAGCGACACTGGAATGGCAACAGTCGGAATGATTGTCGCTCGCCAGTTCCCAAGGAAGATGAACACCACCGACACCACCAGAAGGAAGGTCAGGAAAAGTGTGGTGATGACGTCGTTGAGAGAAGCCTGAACGAAATCCGTGGTGTTGAAGGGAACGCCGTACTGCATGTCCGGCGGAAAATTCTTGGCCAGCTCATCGAGGCGAGCCAGCACGTTTTCCGATACCTGAAGCGCGTTCGCGCCTGGGGCCTGATAGATTGCCAGAACCGTAGAAGGCTTGCCGTTGTATTCACCGGAGGCGTTGTAAACCTGCGCACCGAGCTCGACGCGGGCAACATCGCCAATCGTTACGACTGCGCCGTCTGCACCGGTTCGCAGAACGATCTGCTCAAATTCTTCCGGTGAGGCCAGACGGCCCTTTGCCTTGATCGTGTACTGGAACTGCTGTCCGTCCGGAACCGGAGGCGCGCCGATCTGACCGGCAGCCACCTGAATGTTCTGGTCACGTACGGCGGTGATGAAATCCGTCGGTGTCATGCCCAGGCTGGTCAACCTGTCCGGATCAAGCCAGATGCGCATGCCGTAGGAGAAGTCGGTCATGACGTCTGCCAGACCAACCCCAGGCACACGGGCAAGTGCATCCTTCAGATTGATCGAGGCATAGTTTGACAGGAAGACCGGATCGTAACTGCCGTTTGGCGAAAACAGTGTAATGACCAGCAACATGTTCGTGCTGGCTTTCTGCACGGTCACACCATTGTTGGTCACATCGCTTGGCAGCTGGCTGTTGGCCTGACTGACCCGGTTTTGCGTGTTAACCGTGGCAATGTCCGGGTCTGTTCCGACAGCGAAGGTAACGTTGAGCGAATAGTTGCCGCTGTCGTTACTGGTCGACTGCATATAGATCATGTCGTCGACGCCGTTGACCTGCCCTTCGATCGGGGCGGCAACAGTTTCTTCCAGCACTTCGGCATTGGCGCCGGTATAGGTCGCCGTAACGTTTACGACCGGCGGGGTGATATTCGGAAACTGTTCAACCGGAAGCGACAGATACCCGAGCACACCGGCAATAGTGATAACAATGGAAATGACCAGCGCGAATTTCGGCCGGTAGATAAAAAAGCGTGAAAACATTTAGCTTTTCTCCGCCGGCTTGGAAGCAAGTACCGGGTTCACGACAACGCCGGGGCGCACTTTCTGCAACCCTTCGATGATGACCTCGTCACCTTCTTTCAGGCCTTTGGAGACGACGAAATTCGTGCCTTCCTGCTGACCCAGTGTCACGTAGCGCTGTTCCACCTTCTTGTCCGATGTGATTGCCAGCGCAAACGCTCCTTCCTGGTCCCTTTGAATGGCAGCCTGCGGCACAACCAGCGCCGTTTCCGTTTTCGGCGCTTCGAGAACCACCGTCACATAGGTTCCGGAAATAAGGCGGATGTCCTTGTTGTCGAATTGTCCGCGGAAAGAGATGGTGCCTGTCGCCGTATCGACCTGATTGTCGATGAAGACGATTTTGCCCTTTTCATTGTAGTCCTGCCCGTTTGGCAGAACCAGTTTCAGGTCCGGAGACTCATCCGGCTGGATATCGGCTGGGTTTATCCCGTGTGTCTTGACCGCGTTGAGGTACTGCGCCTCGCTGACGGAAAAATTGACGTAGACAGGAGCAAGACTGATCAAGCTGGCCAGTGAATTCGTTGTGGGTCCGACAACCTCGCCAACGCTGTAGGTGGTCTTGCCGAGCTGGCCGTCGAAAGGTGCTGAAATGTCGGTGTAACTGAGATTGAGCTCCGCTTCCTGCAGAGACGATTGCGCAGCTTCCACCGAGGCTTCCGCTTGCTGCTTTTGCGCCAAGGTCGCTTCGTAAGCCGCCTCGGAGAGGTGCCCCTTGTCTCGGAGGTCCCTGTCACGCTTCTCGTCGGCAGCCTTCAGTGCCGCGTCTGCCTTCGCGCTTGCAAGATCAGCCTTGGCCTTCGTCAGCGCAGCTTGATACTGCGCTTTTTCAATCGTGAACAACAGGTCGTCTTTCTTGACGACGGAGCCGTCCGGCACAGCTTTCTCTTCCAGGAAACCTTTGACGCGCGCCATGAGGTCGACCTGGTCGATTGCGGCGACCTGCCCGACAAAACGAGCGCTTTGGCGAATATCCTGGGACGCGATCTTGGCAACGGTCACCGATGGTGGCGGCGCTGCCGGAGCGGCCTTTTGCGAGTCGTCGGAGCACGCGGCCAGGAGAGCCGAGGTTGCAGCAACGAATGCTAGTTTGCGAGGGAAAAAGGCAAAAGGCGAAAAAGTCATTCGGGAACTCCGCAGTCCGACCATCAGGTCAAGGCGCATGATTTGGAGTTCACTATAAAAGGACTGGTTGATTCAACAAGTGAATTGTGCCCAGGCCGTGTGGTCTTGGCGGGAAAAATTCCTTAACGTTTTCAAAGTCACGTATACATTGCCCGGCACGTCAACCACGAAACGCACCCAACGGTTTATGCGCCGGCAAATATCCTGAATGCGATAAAGTGCGGCAAAGCCAGCCGGAGAGCGTGGGTGGTACGTCTACCGGCCAAGCCATCTCACAAAGAATGAACTTCTTCTATGAGACGACTGGCGACAGGATCAGTGTGAGCCCGTTGAGCTGGCCCGCCGGCACGATCTTGCGCTCATCCAATCCTTCGCAGCCGATTTCCAGAGCAACAATCTGCGGCAGGGAACCGGCAATTTGCGCAGCTGCGTCCGCGCCGACCAGTGACGCATACGCAGATGGCGTTAGCACGGAGATTGTCCCGCGAGCAGTCTTGAGCTCCAGACCCAGACTGGTGGCGCGCATTTCGCGCTGGCCAGTGAACCCACCCAGAAACTCGTGATGATCCGAGGGATCGCCGGCAACGAGATAGACCGTCTTTATCGTTGAAGCGCCGTTGGCATGATCCTGAAAGGCTTCTTTCCAGAAATTTTCGGGAAATCGATTCCTGCAGGTGAAATAGCCGATCTCCGGTGCAAGTGCATCACTCACGAATGTCAGGTCGAAGGCAACTTGCACCTTGCCGCCATCCGCCAGATTGGCGGTGCGCTCGAAGGAAAACGGCTCGTAGAGATCAAGTCCTGCCTTGCTGAAATCGTCCCTGTCTTTCGCAGGATCGGAACTGTCCAGCACCAGCATGCTGGCCCCTTCGTGCCGGGACAGGAAATCTCGGTTGAAGGCCCCAAACGAGAAAACCTTTTTAGAAGCCTCGAAAATGAGATCCCGATCGGCAACACTCAACAGCTCGACGAAAAACCCGTCGAGCTGAACCAAACGGTTGGCCGTTCCCCAGGAATGGCGATTTTCGGGGGTAACCGTGAAACCGAGGTCGGCCCACGCCTGGCCCGCGGCCTCCAGATCCCTCACCGCTACAACGACGTGATCGAGCCCGCGCACCATTATCTTGTCCCCTTCCCGCCTTGGCCGATCAGACCAGACGGCCCTGATGGATCGCTGCGCTTATGAAGGATGCAAACAGCGGATGCGGATCGAAAGGACGGGACTTCAGTTCCGGATGGTACTGAACACCGACGAACCAGGGATGATCGGCGATTTCGACCGTTTCCGGCAAAACACCGTCTGGCGATGTCCCGGCGAAAATCAGTCCGCATTTCTCGAGTTCATCACGGTAGCCGATGTTGACTTCATACCGGTGGCGATGACGCTCCGAAATGCTGGTCGTTCCATAGATTTCAGCAATCTTGGAACCGGCCTTGAGCGCAGCAGGATAGGCACCAAGGCGCATCGTACCGCCCAGATCGCCTTCGGCGTCGCGCACTTCCTTGCGGTTGCCTTTCGTCCATTCGGTCATCAGGCCGACAACAGGTTCCTTCGCCGGGCCAAACTCGGTGGAATTGGCTTCGGCAATCCCGGCGAGATTGCGCGCCGCTTCCAGAACCGCCATCTGCATGCCGAAACAAATTCCGAAATACGGGATCTTGCGGGTTCGGGCGAAGTGTGCCGCAGCAATCTTGCCCTCGGCGCCCCGCTCCCCAAAACCACCGGGAACCAGAATTCCGTGAACACCTTCCAGATAAGGGCTCGGGTCTTCCTTCTCGAAGGTCTCCGATTCGATCCATTCAAGGTTCACCTTGACCCGGTTGGCGATACCGCCATGGACCAATGCTTCGATCAGCGACTTGTAGGCATCCTTCAGAACGGTGTACTTGCCGACAATCGCGATCTTGACCTCGCCTTCCGGATTGGCAACCGCCTCGGAAATGCCGTTCCAGCGATCGAGCACCGGTGCAGGCGCCCCCTTGATGCCGAAAGCAGCCAGAACTTCGTCGTCCAATCCTTCCTTGTGGTAGGCGACCGGCACGTCGTAGATCGACTTGACATCATAGGCCGGAATGACCGCGCTCTCGCGCACGTTACAGAATAGCGACAGCTTCCGTTTTTCCGTTTCCGGGATCGGGCGATCACAACGGATCATCAGGATATCCGGCTGGATACCGATGGATCGCAGTTCCTTCACAGAGTGCTGCGTCGGTTTGGTCTTCATTTCACCGGCGCTCGGAATGTAGGGCATCAGGGTCAGATGCACATAGACGACGTCGCCACGTGGAAGATCGTTGCCAAGCTGGCGGATCGCCTCGAAGAACGGCAGGCCTTCAATATCGCCCACAGTTCCGCCGATCTCGACGAGAACAAAATCGTAGTCCTCGTTGCCGGTCAGAACGAAGTTCTTGATCGCATCAGTCACGTGCGGAATGACCTGGACGGTTCCGCCCAGATAATCGCCGCGCCGTTCCTTGGCGATGATGTCCTGATAGATCCGCCCGGTGGTGATGTTGTCCTGCTGGTTCGCAGGACGACCGGTGAACCGTTCGTAGTGACCGAGATCGAGGTCTGTTTCCGCACCATCGTCGGTCACAAAGCATTCGCCATGCTGATACGGGCTCATGGTGCCCGGATCGACGTTCAGGTAGGGATCGAGTTTGCGGAGACGGACCTTGTAACCGCGAGCCTGGAGCAATGCGCCCAGAGCTGCAGAAGCAAGACCTTTTCCAAGCGAGGAGACCACGCCGCCAGTGATGAAAATATATCGCGCCATGGACCAATACCATATCCTTGCCGAGGGCGCCTTGGCCACTCGGGAGTTGCGTTCTCAACACATAAAAATGCCCTGCGAGTTAAGCCGCAGGGCATATGTCGGGTGAATGGGCCAAAAGACCCGTTCGGCCGCCTTACTGGGCGGCCGGGACCTGAGGTCCGGAAGGTTGCTGTTGGTTCAGCTGTTTCAACGAATCGAGAACACCGCCTGAACCGCCTTCGGTCGTGCCGTCCGTCGTGGCAGGCACTTCCTGGGTTGCCGTCGGAACAGCATCAAGAATCGAACCGGGCCGGTCCTGATTCTTTGCAATGAGGCTGAGCGTCAGCGATGTAGCGAAGAAAGCGACCGCCAGAACGGCAGTTGCACGCGTCAGGATATTCGCAGTCCCACGACTGGACATCAGACCACCGCCTCCGCCGCCAATGCCAAGCGCGCCGCCTTCGGAACGCTGAAGGAGGACAACAAGCACCAGGGCCAGGACGACCATCAAGTGGATTACGATGACTACGGTTTCCATCGAACGCCATTCTTCATTGAATTCAAGATTTGCGGCCTTCTACACCAGACGCCGCCAGCTTTCCACCCTTCAATTGCGCCTTCGACACAGAAGCTTCAAGGCCAGGCACAATATATTCGGTGTCTTCAGGAATAAGCAGCAAGTATGCCGAGGAAATCTTCAGCCTTGAGACTGGCGCCGCCAACAAGCGCGCCGTCGACATTGGCAACAGACATCAGCTCACGCGCATTGCCAGGTTTCACAGACCCGCCGTAAAGAAGGCGCATGGAAGCTCCTTCCCCGCCGAACCTTGCCGAAAGATTGTCCCGCATTGCCTTGTGGATTTCCTCAACATCACCTGCGGTGGGTGTCAGACCTGTACCGATCGCCCAGACAGGCTCGTAGGCAATCACGCAGTTTTCGGCAGTCGCCCCATCCGGAACCGATCCGTTCAATTGGCGGTCGACAATAGCAAGTGCCTGGCCTGCCTTGCGCTCGGCTTCTGTCTCGCCGACACATACAATCGCCACAAGGCCGGCTCTCCAGGCTGCCCGAGCCTTTTCATTGACATCAACATCGCTTTCAGCGTGATCCGTCCGGCGTTCGGAATGACCGACGATGACGGCCTTTGCGCCGGCATCTGCAAGCATCTCAGCAGAAATATCACCGGTGTGAGCACCAGAAACAGCGGTATGGCAATCCTGACCACCTACAGACAGGGCACCGCTGCCCGCCTTTTCCGCAATTGCTGCGATCAGCGTTGCAGGCGCACAAATCATCGCATCGACCGAATCCGCCAGATCGTCACTGATGCCGGCGATCATCTTGTAGACTTCAGCCTGGCTTGCCTTCAGACCGTTCATTTTCCAGTTACCGGCAACCAACGGCTTGATCGCTGCGCTCATGTTCAGTTTCTCCCGCGGCATGATCCTTGATTTGCCGCCTATAGAGCAGAAGCGCACACGCGTTGCAATCACCCTGAGGACGGGAAAACCCAAATCGCTTCCGAAGTTTGTAAAAGGCCGCCTTGCGGCGGCGGCGCGGCGTCTTTATGATCCGCCCGCTCCGGCCAAGGCCGGTCCTGAATTCAGCCGGTCACGCCGGCTGCCGGAACGAAGAAGAATACGGGAGTCGTCATGCTTGACGCGCTGCGCAAGGGCGCTGGCACCTGGGTTGCCAAACTGTTTATTGCTCTGTTGATCTTTAGCTTCGCCGTTTGGGGCATCAGCGGTTTCTTGACCGGTGTCGGCCAGAACACCGCCGCCAAGGTCGGTGACACGGAAGTCTCCCTGTTCGATTTTGACCGGGCCTACAGGCAGGACCTCGGACGGCTGGCTCAACAGTTCGGCCGGCCGCTGACGCCGGCAGAAGGTGCGACCCTCGGTGTTCCGCAGCAAACCCTGGGCAACCTTGTGGCCGAAGCGGCCATGAACAACACCGCTCAAAACATGAAACTCGGTGTTTCGGACGAACGCCTGGCGACCATTATCCAGAGCGACCCTGCCTTTCAGGGACTGGGCGGCAGGTATGACAAGAACCGGCTGCAGCAGGTTCTGCAGGCAAACGGATACCGGGAAGACGAATATGTCGTCGAACGCCGCAAGGTTGCAGAGCGTGCACAGCTTGCAGAAGGCCTCGCCGGCAGCATGAAGGCGCCGATTGCCTATCTGGAAGTTCTTGACGCCTATCAGGGAGAAACGCGAAGCGTTGATTACCTGGTCGTCACACCGGAATTCATCGGAGACATCGAGGATCCGGCCGAAGGTGTCCTGACAACATACTTCGAAGAGAACAAGGACAATTTCCGGGCACCCGAGTTCCGTGAAATCAAATACGTCTCACTTACGCCGACGTCTCTCTCTCGTCCGGATGACATTTCCGACGAAGACGCCCGCGCTGAATTTGAGCGCCGGTCGGAAGATTTCTTCCAGCCCGAACGCCGCAAGATCCGCCAGATGTCCTTCCCGTCACAACAGGCTGCGGAAGAAGCTGCCGAAGAAATTGCGAAAGGCAAGACCTTTGATGAACTCATGAGTGACCGCAACCTTGCCAACAACGACGTTGCCCTTGGCGTCATGGCAAAGGCCGACTTTCTCGATGAAGCTATCGGCGATGCCGCTTTCAGCCTGGAAGAAGGCGCCACCAGCGGTACGGTGGAAGGCAGGTTCTCGACTGTCATTCTGAATGTCGAGGAAATCCTTCCTGAAAGTACCAAACCCTTCGAAGACGTGAAGGACGAGATCGTCCAGAGCCTCGCCAAGGAACAAGCGGAACGGGAAATTCTGGATCTGCTTGACGAAGTCGAGGATGCCCGGGCCGGCGGCGCTCTGCTGGATGAAGTCGGCGAGCGTTTCTCCCTGACTGTAGAAACTCCGTCAGCTTTTGATGCATCCGGAAACGGCGAAGACGGCAAACCCGTAACCTTGCCTGATGCGGAGGGACTTGTAGCAGGTACGTTCGACAGCGACATCGGCATCGAAAACGACGTCCTTCAGCTCGGTGAGCAAGGGTTCCTCTGGTATGACGTCGCAAAGGTCATCCCGTCGCGCGAACGCACCCTCGACGAAGTTCGCGATGACGTCATTGCCGCCTGGAAGCAGGATGAACTCGGCAAACGCTTGAGCGACACTGCGGCAGACCTATTGGCCAAGGTAGAAGGCGGCACGCCGTTTATCGCCCTTTCCGCAGAAACCGGGCTGGAAGTGAAGTCCGCGACTGACCTGAAGCGCAACACGCCGTCCGGGGATTTCGGCCGCGAAGCTGTTTCGGCTGTATTCAACGGCCCCGTTGGAACAAGCGCGGTCACCGAAACCAACGACGGCAACGGTCGGATCGTGCTTAAGGTGAGCGGTTCCAACGTACCGGACTTCCAGAGCGACGCACCGCAAGTAGCGGCTCTGGGTCAGCAGCTTTCCCAGCAGATTCAGGACACGTTGCTCGGCCAGTTCATCTCCGACCGGGAAACCAAGGCAGGGGTCGAGATAAACAATGCCGGTATCGCCCAGATGATCGGGCTGGACCGGAATTGATCCGTTTGAAAGTGGAATGACGACATGAGCACATTCAAGGACTTCATCGCCAAGGTGTCAGACGGTCACGCCTTGAGCCCTGAAGAAGCCCGCGAAGCCTTTGAGGTGATCCTGTCGGGCTCTGCAACACCATCGCAGCTTGGCGGCTTTCTGATGGCCTTGCGTGTACGCGGCGAAAGCATTGCCGAAGTCACGGGTGCGGTCGCGACCATGCGGTCCAAGATGATCCCGGTGAAGGCCCCGGCCAACGCGATGGATATCGTGGGAACAGGTGGCGACAATTCCGGCAGCTACAACATTTCCACGTGCACGGCCCTGGTCGTCGCCGGCAGCGGTGTACCGGTCGCCAAACACGGCAACCGGTCATTGTCTTCCAAGTCGGGCGCTGCAGAAGCGCTCGCCGAACTTGGCGTCAACATCGATATCGATGCCAGGAAGATATCCGATTGCATCAACAGGGCGGGTATCGGTTTCATGTTCGCCCCGCTGCACCATGCAGCCATGAAACACGTGGGTCCAACCCGCATGGAACTCGGCACGCGAACAATCTTCAATCTGCTTGGCCCATTGACCAATCCCGCAGGCGTGAAGCGCCAGATGGTTGGTGTGTTTGCCCGTAAATGGGTCGAGCCGCTTGCGGAAGCTCTTCGCGAACTAGGGTCCGAAAAGGCCTGGGTCGTCCACGGGTCCGACGGAATGGACGAAATTACCACAACCGGTCCAACCGCTATTGCCGAACTCAAGAACGGGACAATCCGTTCATTTGAAATTTCACCCGAAGATGTCGGCCTTGCCGTTTCCGATCCGAAAGATCTCAAGGGCGGACTTCCCTCGGAAAACGCGAAAGCCCTGCGCGACGTCCTCGCCGGAGCAAAGAACGCCTATCGCGATGTGGTGCTGTTCAATGCAGCGGCCTCCCTGCTGGTAGCAGACAAGGTGGAAACCTTGAAGGATGGTGTCGAGATGGCGGCGCAATCCATTGACAGCGGATCCGCAGCCGACACTTTGGAAAAGCTTGTCGCAGCATCGAACGGGTAAGACATGGCAGACATTCTTCAAAAGATCGAAGCCTACAAGCGCGAGGAAATCGTCGCTGCAAAGGCATCCGTTTCGATCGACGAACTCAAGGCACGCATCAAAGACGCGAGTGCTCCACGCGGGTTTCTCAAGGCGATCGAAGCCAAACACGATAACGGTGAGTACGCACTCATTGCGGAAATCAAGAAGGCCAGCCCTTCGAAAGGGCTCATTCGGGAAGATTTCAATCCACCTCTTCTGGCAAAGGCTTACGAAGAAGGTGGCGCAGCCTGTCTTTCGGTCCTGACCGATACGCCCTCCTTCCAGGGAAAGCCTGAATTTCTGGCTGCTGCACGTGACGCTGTTTCCCTTCCAGCGCTACGCAAGGATTTCCTCTACGATCCCTACCAGGTATACGAAGCCAGAGCCTGGGGTGGCGATTGCATCCTGATCATTCTGGCGGCTGTTGATGACGACACCGCCAAAGCACTGGAAGACACCGCATTCGAACTCGGAATGGATGTCTTGCTCGAGGTACATGACGCCGATGAACTGGAGCGTGCGCTCAAGCTGTCGTCTCGTCTGCTCGGTATCAACAACCGCAATCTCAAGACATTCGAGACCAGGCTGGAAACAAGCGAAGAGCTTGCACCGCGCATTCCGGACGACAGAATCATCGTCGGTGAAAGCGGCCTGTTCACCCCAGCCGACCTTTCCCGAATGAACAAGGTGGGAATTTCAACGTTCCTGATCGGTGAAAGCCTGATGCGTCAGGAAGACGTTGCCTCGGCTACCAGAACGCTCCTGGCCCGTCCGGCCCTCTCCGAAGCGGTTTAGGCGGACATGGCCAACAAGGACGCCAAACTGACCCATCTGGATGCGGCAGGGGCCGCCAACATGGTGGACGTATCCGAGAAGTCCGTAACGCATCGGATTGCCGTCGCGCGCGGAACCGTCACCATGCGGACTGAAACCCTGGATCTCATTCGGTCAGGTAACGCCAAGAAAGGCGACGTTATCGGCACGGCACGCATAGCCGGCATCCTGGCGGCCAAGAAAACCCACGAACTGATACCGCTCTGCCATCCACTGATGTTGTCCAAGGTGACCATCGACATCGATACCGATGATGATCTTCCCGGCCTCATCGTGACAGCGACAACCAAGGTCAGCGGCCAGACAGGTGTCGAGATGGAAGCCTTGACCGCATGCTCGCTGGCCTGCCTGACGATCTACGACATGGCGAAGGCTGTAGACCGGGGCATGGTCATCGGAGATATCCGTCTGGTCGAAAAATCCGGTGGCAAATCCGGCCATTGGACACTCGACAAGGACGGCAGCCTGGGTGGCACCTGATGAGCCTGATGCCTGTCGACGAAGCGCTGACGAAGCTCCTTTCCGGCGTAAAACCTCTTGAAACGGAATATGTTCCGCTCGAGGGCGCCAACGGCAGATATCTGTCCGCCCCCCTTGTTTCCACCCGAACCCAACCGCCTTTCGCAGCGTCTGCGATGGACGGCTACGCCATTCGTCATGAAGATCTTTCCGCTTCCCGAACATCCTTGACCGTTGTCGGCGAAGCACCGGCCGGCCATGGTTTTGCCGGAACGGTGGGCACCGGTGAAACGGTGAGGATCTTTACCGGTGCTCCTGTGCCGGCCGGTACGGACACGATCCTGATCCAGGAAAACGCAGAGCGTGAAGGCGAGCGCATAACCGTTCTTGAGAAACCGGCCAAGGGCGCATTCGTCCGGCCGGCCGGCCTGGACTTCTGCGAAGGTGATGTGCTTCTGCAACCGCCGCTCAAACTTGCCTACCGGCATCTCGCCCTTGCCGCTGCGATGAACCACGCGGTCCTGCCGGTGCACCGCAGACCGACGGTTGCGATCCTCGCAACCGGGGATGAACTCGTTCGCCCGGGAACGGAACCGGGACCGGATCAGATAATCGCCTCGAACCACGCAGGTATCGCCGCACTCGTGGAAGATTGTGGCGGTCAGCCTCTCGACCTTGGAATATCACCCGACGAACCGGTGGCACTTGCGAACCACGTTAGGCGTGCGATCACCGAGAAGGCGGACATTCTGGTCACGCTTGGGGGCGCCTCGGTCGGCGACCACGATCTGGTTCAAAGTGTCCTTGGTCAGGAAGGCATGGACCTGGCGTTCTGGCGAATTGCAATGCGTCCGGGCAAGCCATTGATGGCGGGCCGTCTTGGCGGCACCAAGGTACTTGGTCTGCCTGGAAACCCCGTCTCGAGCCTTATATGCGGCTTGCTGTTTCTGAAGCCACTCATGCAGGCAATGCTCGGTCAGACGCCGGAACAGTCCGGACCTCAACGAGCCATACTCGCCTCTCCTTTGCCCGAGAACGATCGCAGGCAGGACTACGTCAGGGCAACGCTTTCCAAATCGGAAAACGGTGATCCGGTCGTCACGCCGTTTTCCCGGCAAGACAGTTCCATGTTGAACCTGCTCGCCAAATCCGGCGCACTTGTGGTCCGTCCACCTTATGCACCTGCGCTGGAAGCCGGAGCCGAAGTGCCCATACTGGTACTCTGACAAAACCTGGCAGCAAGCAGTGCGACTGTCTGCGCTCGTGTCCCAATCGAGAAGCTGACCACTCCCCACTCAGGAAAATAAAAACCCGGCCGCGTGTCGGCCGGGTTTCCATTCTCATATCAGTACGAGGTCAGTTACGCCTTCTGGACGGCACGCTTTGCCATAACGGTAACCAGGTTCGCACGATAAGCAGCAGACCCGTGAATGTCTGACAGAAGATCGTCTGCGTCGGGCGCTATGCCGGCGACGGCATCGGCTGAGAAATTGCTTGCAAGCGCCGTTTCCATGGCGGACATGCGGAAGACACCGCCCTGCCCTGCTCCGGTTACCGCAACCTTGACGGAGCCATCGTTGCCTTTGGCAACGAAGACACCGGCCATGGCGTAACGCGATGCCGGGTTCGGGTATTTGGCATAGGCACTGGTGGCGGCCCCCGGAAACTTGACGGCGACGACGATTTCATCTTCATCAAGCGCGGTTTCAAACATGCCGGTGAAGAACTCTTCCGCTGCCAGTTCCCGCTTGCTGGTGACAACGGTTGCACCGAGCGCAACCAGGGCAGCAGGATAGTCGGCCGCCGGGTCATTGTTGGCAATCGAGCCGCCAATGGTGCCCATATGACGAACCGCCGGGTCACCAATGCCACCGGCGAGTGACGCCAGTCCAGGAAGCTTCTGCTTCACCAGATCGGAAGTCGAGACTTCGAAATGGCTCGTTGCTGCGCCGATGGTCACACCATCGCCGTTTGCGCTGATCCCCTTCATGTCCGCAATCTTGGTGACATCCACCAGATCGCTGGGGGCGGCAAGCCGCTGTTTCATGGTTGGCAGCAAGGTCTGGCCACCGCCAAGGAATTTGCCGTCATCGGCATTGGCCATCAGAGAAGCAGCTTCCGCTACCGATCCGGCCTTGTGATACGTCGTTTCATACATGCTGGGTCTCCCCGGATTTCGAACTGTGCAATGGCGGGCGGGTTGCCCCGCCCGAAAATCCCGTTGTGGCGTTATTCGGCCGCCTGCTTCACACCTGCATGGTAAAGCGCCCAGACCTTTTCAGGAGAGGCCGGCATCGACAGGCTGTTGTCCCCGATCGCATCCGTGATCGCGTTGATAACTGCCGGCGGAGATCCGATAGCCCCGGCCTCGCCGCAACCTTTCATGCCAAGCGGGTTGCCCGGGCAGGCCGTGACATGCGTCGACAAATTGTAGGACGGCACATCATCGGCACGCGGCATGCAGTAATCCATGTAGGACGCCGTCAGCAGCTGGCCGTTTTCGTCGTAGGACGCATTTTCCAGAAGTGCCTGGCCAATGCCCTGCGTAATACCGCCATGCACCTGACCTTCCACGATCATCGGGTTGATGATGTTGCCGAAGTCGTCAGCCGCGACGAAGTTGACCACTTCCGTCTTGCCCGTATCCGGATCAACTTCGACTTCGCAGACATAGGTACCTGCCGGGAAGGTGAAGTTGGTCGGATCGTAGAAGGCTCCCTCCTTCAGGCCCGGCTCCATGCCCTCAGGCAGGTTGTGCGCCGTGTAGGCAGCGAGAGCCACCTCGGTGAAGGTCAGCTTCTTGTCGGTACCGGCAACTTTCAATTCGCCACCTTCGATCTGGATGTCTCCTTCGGAGGCTTCCATCAGGTGAGCTGCAATCTTCTTCGCCTTGGCTTCGACCTTGTCGAGCGCCTTGACGATTGCCGACATGCCGACCGCACCGGAGCGCGAGCCGTAGGTTCCCATACCGAACTGAACCTTGTCGGTATCGCCATGAACAATGGACACCGCATTGGTATCCAGGCCAAAACGTTCGCTGATCAGCTGGGCAAAGGTTGTCTCGTGTCCCTGACCATGGCTGTGCGACCCCGTCAGAACCTCGATCGATCCGACAGGGTTTACGCGCACTTCGGCAGATTCCCAAAGACCGACACCGGCACCAAGTGAACCGACCGCGGCGGACGGTGCAATACCGCACGCCTCGATGTAGCAGGACAGACCAATACCGCGCAGCTTGCCGCGGGAAGCTGCTTCCGCCTTGCGGGCGGCAAAGCCGTCGTAGTCCGCGGCCTTCAGGGCTGCATCCAGCGTCGCATCATAATCACCTGCGTCGTAGCACATGATCACCGGTGTCTGATGCGGGAACGTGCGGATGAAGTTCTTGCGACGGAACTCTGCCGGCGACAAGCCCACTTCACGGGCTGCCGTTTCCATAATCCGCTCCAGAAGATAGGTCGCCTCCGGCCGGCCTGCGCCCCGATAGGCGTCCACCGGTGTGGTGTTGGTGTAGACCGTCTTCACGTTGGCGTGGATAGCCGGAATGTCGTACTGGCCCGAAAGAAGCGTAGCGTAGAGATACGTCGGCACGGAAGACGAGAACAACGACATGTAAGCGCCGAGATTGGCAATCGTCTTGACCCTGAGGCCCAGGATCTTGTTGTCCGCGTCAAGCGCGAGTTCCGCTTCAGAGCGATGGTCGCGGCCATGTGCATCCGTCAGGAAGGCTTCGGTCCGGTCAGACACCCACTTGACCGGACGACCGACACGTTTGGACGCCCACAGGCAGACCATTTCTTCCGGGTAGATGTAGATCTTGGAACCAAAGCCGCCGCCGACATCAGGCGCAATCACACGCAGCTTGTTTTCAGGAGCAACGTTGTAGAAGGCCGACAACACCAGGCGAGCCACATGTGGATTCTGCGAAGTGGTGTAAAGCGTATAGTGCTCCTCGGCCGCATCGTAACCTGCGAGAGCTGCGCGCGGCTCCATCGCGTTCGGAACGAGGCGGTTGTTGTGGATCTCCATGCGCGTGACATGAGCAGCCTTTTCGAAGGCCGCGTTTGTGGCACCTTCGTCGCCAATTTCCCAATCGTAGATCAGGTTGCCTTCGGCTTCCGGGTGTATCTGTGGGGCACCTGCTTCGAGTGCCGCCAGCGGATCGATAACGGCTGGCAATTCCTCATAATCAACCACAACCGCGTCAGCGGCATCACGTGCCTGAGCCTGCGTATCGGCCACAACCACGGCAACGGCCTGCCCGACATGGCGGACAATTTCCGGTTCCAGAGCGCGCCAGCCGCCCATCTTCATCGGCGAGCCATCCTTGGAATGGATCATCCACCCACAGATCAGGTTGCCGATACCATCACCCACCAATTGGTCGCCGGTCAGAACCGCATCCACACCCGGCATTGCCAGAGCAGCACTTGCATCGATCCCCTTGACCTTTGCATGCGCGTGCGGCGAGCGAACGAAAGCAGCATACCCCATGCCCGGCATGGTCATATCGTCGGTGTATTTGCCCTTGCCGGTAATGAAGCGCTTGTCTTCCTTGCGCAAGGCACGGGCGCCAATCCCTTCAACTGCCATTTTTTCTCTCCCGAATATCTGCCGGCTCCGCCAGTACCGGACATCCTCCACTCGCCGGACAATCCGGCTGCTGCCTTCAAGGCAACTGTCTCTCAAGACCTGGCGGTCAATGCGAAGATGCCTGTTCCTCCCGGCACCTCATTCGATTGATCGGTCTTGCTGTCCTGCTGCGCGAACGTGTTCGCGCATCAATTTTGGGAGTTCAGGCCAACGCCGTTATTCGGCGGCCTGAGCCATACCGGCCATTTGATCGGAGGCGGCTTTGATCGCCTTGACGATATTGTGGTAGCCGGTGCAGCGGCAGATATTGCCTTCCAGCTCGTGGCGAATGGTTGCCTCGTCGAGATTTCCGGCGCCATGACGCTTGATCATGTCCACGGCGGTCATGATCATGCCGGGGGTACAAAAGCCGCACTGAAGCCCATGATGTTCACGGAAAGCTGCCTGTACAGGATGCAGGCTGTCGGCTGTGCCGATCCCCTCAAGTGTTACTACTTCTGCGCCATCGGCCTGGGCTGCAAGCATGGTGCAGGACTTTACGGCCTTGCCGTCGACATGCACAACGCAGGCACCGCATTGCGAGGTGTCGCAGCCAACGTGCGTACCGGTTAGTCCGCGCACGTCCCGGATAAACGATACGAGCAGCGTCCGGTCTTCGACATCAGCCGAAACCGTCTTGCCGTTCAATACCATCGATACTTTCGACATGAATTCCTCTCCCTCATGAAATTCCCTGAACCGGAGCGTTCAAACCGGCCCACCTGCATGAAATGACAGGCAAGACCTCTGATGTCCGATCCAGACCAGCGTACGAAAAAACAATCGAATTCGATTGTATGTCACTGACCCAATTTCCCGGCTTGTCACCGTGTTTTGTGCTGGGGCCCTGGCGCGTCCTAAATTGTCAGAGCCCGATCATTTCAAGATTTGTCCTACCCGGTCAACTTGCAAGTGCAAGCACGACAATCACCGCAGCGAGCAACACTAGCCCCCAGACCATGGGGCCGCCGAATACGTTGCGTCCCGCGGCGGCTTCAATATTTTGTTCCGCCTGATGGATCTTTTCCTCGACTGCATGCTCCGCATCCTCAATTGCGTGCATGACTTCGCCAGGGCTATCTTCGATCGCGATCCGCTTGGCTTCCTCGGCCACTCCAGGATCCAGATCGTCATCGGTACCAGCTGCGACAGCAGTTTCGTCCTGTCCTGCCGGTGAGCCGACCATCTCGGAGAACTTCGTGAAAAAGTCTTCCGCCATTTTCTTGGCGGTAGAATCGATCAGCCGGCTGCCGAGCTGAGCAAGTTTGCCCCCGACCTGCGCCTTGGCTTCGTAGGAAAGTATGGTTTCGTCACCTTCCTCCGTAAGCTTCACATCCGCAGACCCCTTGGCAAACCCGGCAACGCCGCCCTTGCCTTCTCCCGAGATCGTGTAGCTTTCCGGAGGATTGATGTTCTCAAGGGTCACTTCCCCTTTGAACTTGGCTTTGACAGGCCCGATTTTCGATGTGACCGCGGCGGTCATTTCGGTGTCCGAGGTCTTTTCGAGGCTTTCGCAGCCCGGGATGCAGGCCCGCAAGACATCCGGATCGTTCAAGGCTTGCCATACGGTTTCCCGTTTGGCCGGAATCCGGTGGGAGCCGCTCATGTCCATATGTTTTCTCCCCAAGTTGCGCTTTAGCGCATATTTACAAAGGTCCAGTCGACATTCAACGCGATTGACGCGTCCGCCGCAAACACGTTTTCCCGCATGAGAGCGTGTTTCGTACAAATTTTCAATCGCTTATGTGAACAGAATTGCAGAACGCAATCCTTGACAGGCTATCCGGTGTCTTCAATTCAACGTATGACCTAGCTGACGCTAGTATGGGCCAAAAAGGCACTTCTGTCCTGACAGTTCCGGCCAGAATTTGATAAACAGACGGATAAACTGTTTTATCCGAAGGCAACGCCTGGTTCGACAGCCTTCTGGATGAAACCGGACAGTTCATTGGTCGCCAGAGGCTTGGCGTAGAAATATCCTTGCAGGTAGTCGCAATGCAGCTCCTGCATGATGTTTCTCTGGGCAACAGTCTCGACACCTTCTGCTGTAACGTTCAGATCCAGCGCCTGCGCAACGGCGATGATGGATTTCACGACAGCAAGCGCATCCGCATCCTGATCCATGTTCATGATAAAGCTTCGGTCGATCTTGATACCGTCAACCGGTAGCTTGCGCAGATAACTGAACGAGGAATACCCGGTGCCGAAATCGTCAATAACGACGCGCGCGCCCTTGTCACGCAGCCACGTCAGGAAGGCCAGGGTCACCTGATCGTTGCTGAGGAACAGCCCTTCGGTCACCTCGAAAACCAGGCGATCCAGCGGCAATTCGGCGGCTGTCACAGCATCTTCGATGTCCTTGTAGATCCGGTTTGCCTGAACCTGCCGGGGAGACAGGTTCACATTCAACCGAACGTCATCGGAAATCCCGGTCAAGCTGCTGAATTCGGTGAAGGACGTCTTGAACATCCATGCGCCAATTTCGGTTATAAGACCACTGGCTTCGGCGGCTTCGATCATCCGAGCGGTATTCAGGAACGTTCCGCTCGGGGTACGGAACCGCATCAGGGCCTCGAAGGACGCAAGGCTCTCGTCCCGGGCGTGCATGATCGGCTGATAATTCAGCGAAAACTTCGTCTGGTTGGAACTACCGGTAAGCAGTGAAGCAAGCCGCAAGCGCTCAAACGCTGCCTCCTGCATCAGCGGATGAAAAACCGCGTGGTTGGTCACCCCTTTCTGACGCACATCGTTAAGGGCGATGGAGGCAAAACGCACGAGTTCTTCCGCGCCCTGCGTCTCGGTGCCGGTGGACGCAAACCCCAGCCGCAATCGAAGGGTGATCTGGTTGTCTTCGAGCGTTATCGGTTGCTGGAAGGCATCTTCGATCCGCGCAACAACGTCCTGAATGGTATTCTCCTCACCGCCCTTCAGAAGGATGAGAAATTCGTCCTTTTCCTTCCTGGCAATGGTTAGCGCATCGGGGAAGGTCTGCGACAGGCGGTGGCCGGTCCGTTTCAAGACCGCGCCGGCCTTTTCGTCGCCGATCCCGTCGACAATGACACGGAATCTCTGGATGTCGGAATGAACGACCAGCAACTTGGCGCCGTTGGCGGCGTGACGCTGAAAGGTTTCGATGAAACCGGAGAACGTCGAAAGTCCAGTGACGCGATCGACATAGGCAAGGTTGCGAATATGCTCCAACAGGCCGGTCTTCTCGTAGCCAAGCGCGACGTTGGAAACAAACAACTGCACGACTTCCGACCCGACGAGCTCCTCCAGCAACTCCTCTGAAATGCCGAGATAAAGCGCACCCGTCATGCCGTTACGGGTGACAAGCGGAAGAGCAAGCCCTTTGGGCGACGCGCATGTTGCCTGTGTCTCGACACATCTTGCCACGGCATTGCGGATCGCATCGTCACTGATGACGTCCACCGGCAGGTCAATCTTGTCCTCGAAGTTTCCCGTTGCCGCGAGCACACGGACGTTGGACTTGTCGAAGGATCCGTAGTCGGGAAGCGTCTCAAGACCGCACAACAGGCTGTCGACAGGTTGCCCGACAAGAACGGTGAAATGCTTCAGGACTGCCGCAGCAAATTCACTCAGGGCGTTCTTTTCGACAATCGCTGCAAAATGCTCGTTTAACTGCTTGAGCTTCTTTCGATTGGTCTCAAGCGACATGACAAGCTTGTAACCGCGCAGACCTGTAACGATGGCTGTAATAAGCTTGGTCCGCGACAATTCGGCTTTTTCGGTATAGCCGTCGATGTCGAATTTCATGATCACGTCGGTCTGCGGTGCATACCCGGGTTGACCTGTGCGCAGGATCAACCTCGTGAAATGATTGCCGAGTTCGGAACGGATCCAGCTCACAAGCCCGAGACCTGCCGTATCGCTTTCCATGACGACATCGACAAGCGCCACCGCGATATCGGGGTGTTTCAACAGGATCTGCCGGGCTTCCTGAGCCGAGAGAGCATGCAAGAGTTCAAACGGACGATTTTCGAAGATGCATCCACCAACCGCGATCTTGGTGACTTCATGCACGTCCGGATCGTCATCGACAATCAGGATTTTCCAGGGCGCCTTTGTGATCTTCTTCACTTCCGGCTCTGAGGGGGCAAGAAAGTCCATCACCATCTCAATGCACCTTCTGTCCGAGAGGCTTCCTGGTATCCTGAGCGGCCAAGGCGGGGAATTCGATAATGAATTCCGTTCCCGACCCGACGCTGGAAGACACCGAGATGGTTCCGTTCAGGGCTTCGGTGACCAGCTGGTAACAAATCGCCATCCCTAAACCGGATCCTCCTTTGCCGAACTTCGTCGTGAAGAAAGGCTCGAATACTTTTTTCAGATTCTTCTCCGGAATGCCTACACCGAAATCCTGACATTTGAAGATAATCTTGCGTTCGTTCGAATTGTTTCGGTTCTTGTCTTTCGGGTGAACCACCTGGGAAGAAAGCTTGATCAGACCTTCGCTTCGCCCTTCGTATCCGTGCTTGATGGCGTTTTCGACAAAATTCGAGACGAGCTGACTGACTGCACCAGGATAGCTGTCGATGATTTCGTCCGCATGGAGATCAAGCTCGACCTTGAAAGGTGTTTTCTTGAGCGTCGGCTGCAGTGTTGCAAGGGTTTCACGAATGATGTGGTCAAAATTGAAGGACCGCTTCTTCTCGCTCTGCCTGTCGACAGCCACCTGACGAAAGTTTCCGACAAGTTCACGGGCCCGGCCGAGTGTCTTCTCGATGATATGTGCGGTATCGGAAATACGTTCGACTTCGTTTTCCAGAGCTTCCTTGCTCAGCTTCTGCTCTTCAAGTTCGGTGCGCAAGTAACCGGTTGAATCCTTGATGGTCGTGGCCGCCATCAACGCGTTTCCAAGAGGCGTGTTCAGTTCGTGCGAGACCCCGGCGACCAGCGCACCAAGCGCGGCTAGATTATCTGCCTGGATAAGCTCTTCCTGCACCAACT
Organism: Labrenzia sp. THAF191a; assembly: GCF_009363335.1. Classification (GTDB taxonomy): domain Bacteria; phylum Pseudomonadota; class Alphaproteobacteria; order Rhizobiales; family Stappiaceae; genus Roseibium; species Roseibium algicola. The sequence continues at coordinate 4,303,327 of NZ_CP045333.1, read as the reverse complement.
TAAGCTGCTCCGTCCGGTGTGCGACCAAGTCCTCGAGATTAGTCTGGTATTCTTGAATTTTCTGCAAATCCAGATGCCGGCGCTGAACCATGGACTGGAGACTGGCGGCGAGAATGCCGATTTCGTCCGCACGGCCAGGCATCAGTTCGGCCTTTGGCGGATCTTCGATCAGGCGCGGCGTCGAAAGGTAGTCCACGATTGCCGAAAGCGGTTGACCGATCAGACGGCGAAAGACCGTTCTGATGACGATGGCGAGCAACAGCAGATAGACGATGATCGCGGTGACGATGAACCCGACAGTCGACACGATTTCATAGGAAATCGTGTTGCGGTCGATGAGAATGAACACCTGCCCGATTGCATCCTTGTGCAGGATGGTGCTGGGCGAATTGAGTGTATAACTAAGAGCTTCGGCTGCGCGTGGTCCGGTAACAGGTTCACCGAAATTGCCTGTGTCCGGTGTTTCAACCCAGACTTTCTCGACAACCTCGAGACTTTCCAACCCACGGATGAGCTGCAGGGTCGCGTCCGCATTGACTGTCCAGATGGCGCGTTCAAACGGGCGTTTGGTTGCCTGAAAGAAAGCCTCGGTGACACGAATGGCGCGTGCGTGAGAGGCGTCCCACGTGATCTTCGTAAGAATGCCGATGAATATGATGCCAAGAACAGCGAAAAGACCGAGCGTATAGAGAATGAACGTCCGGGACAGGCTGGAACGGCCCATCTCCTTGGGAGTATATGGCAACGACGTACTGCCGTTCAGTGTCAAGACGCCCACCTCAATTCACGGTGTCCGTTCCAGCTCATAAAACTCCGGCAGAACGCCGATTTAAATGGCTTCCGGTCAAGGACGAAAACCGAACCGCCTTTGCGGACCGTCTCTTCAATACTTGATTCACAGACACATCTACATTGCCCCTCGCCCCATCAATGCGCCGCGCAGCGGAGATCATGTGATTAGAGCGTCAGTGTGTCGTATATTCTGGGTAGGTTTTCTAAATTTTCCATAAAAATCAATTGTAAATTGAAAGAGCCTTCTTTCCACAGCAAAACAGATAGTCTTGCATCTACAAAAAACCTGAATTCGACGAATTAGAGCGGCATCGCATCATGCAATTGTCTCCGGCAAAACTTTCATACCAGTCCGCTCGATCGTTGCCATTGCAAATTATTGTTCCTTGCAAGGTCTTCATATTCAGAGCTTATTCCGATCAGGCATTGACCACTGACAAAAACGGCTTGTTGGTGGTGCGGGTGTCAACCGGAACCTCTACAGCGTGTGCGGTTGCTGGCGAGGCCTGAACCTGCCGACGGGTATCTGCAACCTTCTGCTTGGTGGCCGTGGCGTCCTTCAGCATGTAGCCGATGTAACGCGTCGACTCGATTGCATCGTAGCCAAGCTTTTTCCGCAATTTCTTGCGCAGCTTGGAAATGTGGCTTTCCACGACACATTCATCCACGCCGTCGTTCATGACGCCGTAAACAGCATTGAAGATCTGTGTCTTGGTGACACGCCGCCCCTTGTTCTTGACGAGATATTCAAGAATGCGGCGTTCCCGGCGCGGCAGTTCCATGACGTCCCCACCGACGACTGGATCGCGACCGTCGAAGAAGACTTCAATGGCACCGGTGCCTGCTGAATTGTTCCGGGAAGTGATCCGGCGGCGGAAAGCTCCGACGCGGGCAATGATTTCCCGAACGTGAACCGGCTTCTTCAGAACATCGTCCATACCTGCGGAAAACAGGTCGAGCGTGCTCTCAAGGTTGGCGGTATCTTCCAGAGCCACGATCTGAGCTTCCGGACACCGGCTGCGGATCGATGCAACGTAGCCGCATCTTTCTTCACACTCTCCCAGAAGGATGGCGTCAACCGAGCCCAGATCCTGGGCACAGGTGATTTCCAGCCAGTCAAGAAGTTCCGATGGATGAAGTTCCAGGGAGGCATAGCCTTCCCGGTCGAATGCCGAGGCATAGCCTGCGGTCACTATCTCTCTTGAGTCTACGATTATGAACATATCAGCCCCTTGGATTTTACCAATGTAGAATCCGTAATTTTGGAGCTTCACAAGGTCAACGTTTCTTCCCTAACTCGACAACTATTTCAGAATTTATAGTGGGGGAAGTTCTTATATCCACATAGAAAACTAAATAAAAAATCACGGACATTACCAATAAACTGAGAGAAAAATTTATTAAAATGCCGGGGACCGCGTTTTTCCGCAATCCTTAATAAGATGTAACACTGATATATACAAAAATCGCCGCCAGACAAGGCGGCAATTTCGTATTTATACTAGAGATGTGGAAAATGGTTTACGTATCGGCAGCTAAAGCCTGAGCCAGGTCTGCGAAGGGATCGGAGGGAGCCAGCTGGTCTGCGCGCTGTCTCAGCGCTTCGTAAATCTTGGGCACAAGTCTGCAGGCCTTTTCCAGTTTTTCGTCGCCCGCAGTCTGGAAACCGCCCATCAGGCGGAGATCCTTCGTATCTTCATAGTAGGATATCAGCCCCTTGATCCGATGGATAAGTTCCTGCTGATCCTGTGTCCAGGCCCGGTCGGCAAGCCGCGAGGTGGATTTCAATACGCTGACTGGCGGATAGTGGCCGGCCTCGGCAATCTGACGATCCAGAACGATGTGTCCGTCCAGAAGGCCACGAATGGCATCGGAAACCGGATCGTTGTGGTCGTCACCGTCAACGAGAACGGAAAAGATCCCTGTGATTGAGCCCTCGCCGCTGCTTCCGGGTCCGGCGCGTTCGATGAGGCGGGCAAGATCAGCAAAGACGCTTGGCGGAAACCCGCGGGCGACAGGAGGTTCCCCAGCCGCCAGAGCCACATCCCGTGCAGCATGGGCAAATCGGGTGGCGGAATCCAGAATGAGCAGCACCTTGTGACCTTGCGCACGAAAGTACTCGGCAACGCTCATGGCCGTCTTGGGCGCAAGCCGGCGCTGCATGGCGCTTTCATCGCCAGTCGAGGCGACAACAACGGAATGCGCCAAGGTCTCGCCCAGGATGTCATCAATGAACTCGCGCACTTCGCGGCCGCGTTCGCCAACGAGACCGACTACTACCGTGTCAAAGTCCCCAAACCCGGCCAGCATGCCGAGAAGTGTGGACTTGCCAACGCCGGACCCCGCAAAAACGCCGACACGCTGACCGACGCACAGTGGCGTGAAGAGATCGATCACCCGCACACCGGTTCGAACGCCTTCGGAAATCTTGCTTCGGTTCATCGCCGGCGGTGGTGCGCGGTCAAGAAGAAACGCTTCCACACCATGGGCAAGCGGCCCTGCCCCATCGATCGGTTCGCCGAGCGCATTCACGATCCGGCCGCGCCAGCTCATGTCCGGATGAATGGCAAGTCCGCCCATGACCGAAGCAACGCTGCCGATGCCAATGTCGGTCACGCGCTCCAATGGCTTGATTACCACGTCCTTCTGGTCCAGCCGGATGATTTCGCCCTGCCGGATGCCAGCTCGCCCCTCGAACTGCACCAGGTCGCCCAGGCAAACCACGCGGGAAAGACCGGAGACGCGAATGGATTCGGAAGAAACCTGGGTCACACGTCCGCTGAGTTTCACGGGCCCGATCTCAGTTTCCAGGGCCGCCAAAGACGCGGAGATTTGATCAAGTGCGTTCAGATACGGAGCGTTCGGCATGGCGTTCCTGAAGAGCTTTCAAGACATCGAGAGGCAGATGGTTGGATTTGTGCGAAGCGAGACGGTCAAGCCCCTGCTGGTCAGGCATTACCGGCCCCGATGGCGTGGCGCTGTCCGGCATGTCGAGATAGGAAACGGATGAGGCATTACCCGAAAAAGACTTGTCGGGTGATGTCATTGTTTCCCCATCCGGCCCGGGAGCAGCACCAGTGCTGTTGATGAGATCGACAAGAGCGGTAGGCGGAGCGTCCTTGCGACCAGCCGATGCCACGGTTTCACCAAGTACGGCTGTGGCAGCAGCCTTATCGGCTTCGGATGCGGTTGGCTCAACAACAGGCTTGCGCACCGGCACAGGAACATCGCTTGCTGGCGCAGATTCGCCGACAGGAGCCGCTTCCGCAACTTCGACGGGCTGTGCCGTGACATTTTCTTGACTGCTGTTCAGGCGATCGCCGACTTCGTTATAGGCGAGCATGGCTCCCAGCCCGACCGGCCCGCCGAGTGCGAAGCCGTATAGAGCATTGCCGGCCTTGCGGGCGTTGTCGGAAATCTCGTCGTTCGTTACCGATCGATAGAGTTCCGCAATCCCCGGAATATGCTGCAAGGGATTGATCACGTCGATGAAGTCACCGAAGCTGAAGGCAGATTTTTCAGCCTTGGGCGAAACCCCGGGCCGCGTTGCCTTGACGGGCGAACCATCCATGACAGCATTGAGGTCCATCGGCTTGCCCACCGCCTGTGTTGCATCCACCGCCGTCATGAGGTTGCCCCCAGTTCGCGAATGGCCTTCTCCTGACTTTCATTACTGGTATCGATCATCTTCGTCGCGCTCTCAAAGGCGCGCGAGATCATGATCATCTTGGTCATTTCCCGGACGGGATTGATATTCGAGCCTTCGACATATCCCTGGCGAACACCGTTTGTGTCATAGGTCTGCACGGGAATAACCGGCTTGTCGGGAATGACCGCCGAGTTTTCAGCACGCGTGAGCTGGGCATCGTCGGGGATCAGGAACAAACCGACCTGGCCGACAATTCCAACGTCGCCCTGGGAAATCTCGCCCGACTGCGTGATCAAGGGTGTCCCGGCATCCGGATCGAGTGCAATCGGCTGCCCGCCTGCTCCCAGGATCTGTTGTCCGGTCAAGGTACGCAAGGTTCCGTCATTGCCGATCTGCAAGCGCCCGTCCCGGGTATAGGACAGGTTGCCGTTTACATCGCGAATTGCAAACCAGGCTTCGCCTTCCACTGCGAGATCAAGGGGATTGTCGGTCTTGTTCAGACTGCCGTACTGCCGGGAAATGTATTTCTCGCCACCGGTGGAGAAACTGACCTTGTCCTGCGCTGCCTTTGAGACGAGCTCTGCGAACTTGACCTCGTCTGCCCGGTAGCCGGCTGTGTTCATGTTGGCAACGTTTCTGGCAACCGTTTCCAGCCGGTTCGAAAGTGCAACCTGCGCAGATAGCGCAACATAAAGTGCGGATTCCATGGATCAAAAGCCTCCGAGGCGGAAATTCTGGATGCTTGCCAACAGTCCCTCGCCCATCTGGATAACCCCTCGGCCGTTGCCATAAAGAGCAAGTGTTGGCGACATGTTGCCGGACGGGCCGTTGGAAAGGTCATAGAGAGCCGAGAACCGGTTGAGGAATTTCGCCAGGTAGTCCGCATCTCCGAACTTGCTGAAATCCAGACGTTCTTCCAGGTAGGCTGCCTGCTTGTCGATGTCGGTCATCGCAAATTCTTGCGGCAGGCCAAGGGAAGTATAAACAGCCTCGGCAAGTGCGCGGTCGGCCAGAACATCGTACGCGTTGGTGATATCGGGCGCACGGCGTTCGAAGTAGAGTGCCAGACGGACACCCTGGTTTTGTTCACCCTCGCGCACTTCCAGTGTCTGCCGATGATACTTCTGTACAATCGCGTCCTGCGTCCGGGCAAAAGAAGTCGTCGTTTCGCCATACCGCTTGAAATTGAAGGTTTCAGCAAAATTCTTGTACTTGGTATCGGCCAGCTGATTGGCGAAAGCGCCACGTTCGTCCGTGCCTTCTTCCAGCACTTTCCGAATGAACGCCTTCGCGTAGATCATGTCCTCCAGACCCATGGCAGTCATCGCGTAGTTGAAGATGCGATCATCAGCCAGGAATTCGTCGATGGACTTAATATTGCGGATGTTCTCGCGATAGTACTCGGTCTGACGTTCGACCATAGGGTCCGCGGCGACCGTCTTCAGCGAGCGTTCCATATTGGTTCTGACCAGTTGAACCTGGCTCAATGTATTGATCATGGATCTATCCCCATTGCGGGCCCATGGCGGGCAGGCTTTCGGGGAACACTCACTCGCAAACCTTACGCCAGGCTGACGGCCCGGAGATGATTTTCAAAAGGCTTTCACGCGTCAGCTTCAGGCAAGTCTCGGCCGCTAGCGTCCTCCCAATCAGAGTTGCAATCCACACCAGTTGGGAGCTGTTAGGTGACTATTCTTATCGGCCTGATCATAGCAGGCGCGTCCCTTATAGGCGGCTTTGCCGCACTCGGAGGCAAGGTCTCCGTCCTCTGGCAGCCGTGGGAGCTCGTCATTATTCTTGGCGTCGCTATCGGTGCTTTTGTCGTTGCCAATCCAATGAAGGTAATCAGGGGAACCCTGGTTGCCGTGTCGGATGCGCTGCGCAACGCAGTTCCCAACAAGCGGGAATATCTCGACGTTCTGGCACTTCTCTACGGCCTGATGCGTGAGTTGCGCGCCAAGGGGCGTAACCAGGTCGAGCCGCACATCGAAGACCCGAATACTTCTCCGATTTTCCAGAAGTATCCGTCGGTCCTGCGCAATGCCAGCCTGACAACCTTCATCTGCGACTATTTCCGGCTGATCATCGTGGGAAATGCCCGTGCTCACGAAATCGAAGCGCTGGTCGACGAAGAACTTCACACGATCCACCGCGACCAGATGAAGCCGTACCATGCCATGAGCAGCATCGCTGATGCATTGCCTGCCATCGGCATCATCGCGGCCGTGCTCGGTGTCATCAAGGCGATGGGCGCAATCGACCAGTCTCCTCAGCTGCTGGGCAGCCTGATTGGTGCGGCACTCGTGGGCACGTTTGTCGGCATCTTCTTCTCGTACTCGCTGTTCGGCCCGATCGCCTCCAAGATCCGAAACGTCCGCGAGTCCCGCCTTCGTACCTACATCGTCGTCAAGCAGACCCTGCTTGCCTTCATGAACGGCGCCGATCCGCAGATCGCCCTGGAACATGGCCGCAAGACCATTTCCGACTACGACCGTCCAACCATCGACGAAGTTGAAAACGAGACGATGAGTGCCGGTGGCGCTGGTGCCGACAACGTCCAGGACCTGCAGGGAGCCGCCTAAGCCATGATCGAAGCAGCGACCGCAAGCTCCAATGCTTCCAGCTCCGAACGCGCGATGATCGCCGACAGACTGCTGGATGCCGCCGGAATTTCCGTTGACCGCCTGCCGATGCTTCCGGTGGTGTTCGACCGCATGGCCCGCCTGATGGCCGACGCCATGCGCCAGAAGTCCCCCTCACCGTCCTACATCTCGGTGAGCTACGTTGAAAACAACCGCATCGGCGACGTACTCGACGAGTTCGAATCCAATGCTCTGGTGGCCGTGCTTTATTCTCCGGAATGGGATGCCCGTGTACTCGTCGGCTTCGACCGGGACTTCATCTTCACACTGGTGGATGTCCTCTTCGGTGCTGACGGGACCGAGCCTCCCATCGACGACGAGCGCCCCTTCTCGAACATCGAAACGCGGATCGCGCGCACCATGTTCGAGGTAGCTGCCAAGGCACTGGCCGAAAGCTTTGCCCCGATTGCCGAAACAACGCTGAAGATCGAGCGCATTGAAAGCCGCATGGACTTTGCGGTGGTCGGCCGGCGGAACAACCCGGCCGTGGTGGCTCGCCTGCTGCAACAGGCAATCGGGCGCGGCGGCGAAGTGTTCATCGTCATGCCGCACTCGACACTCAACCCGCTGCGGCAGCGCCTTTCCCAGGTTCTGTCCGGCGAGATGTCGAGCCGCGACAAACAGTGGACCCAGCATTTCCACAACGAGATCCAGCGCACCGAAGTCAAGCTGGAAGCCATTCTCGAAGAACGTGAAATGTCGCTCGGCGACCTCGCAAACCTCCGGGTCGGACAGGTCATCGAACTTCAGGCGACAGCCCGCTCTCCGGTCACACTCGCCTGCAACGACCAGCCCGTCTTCACCTGCCAGCTTGGACAGTTGAACGGATCCTACACGTTGCAGATCGATGAGCTCATCCATGAGGAAGAAAAGGATCTGTTCGATGATCTCCGCAATCGTTGATGGCGTTCTCCTGCTCGCGCTGGTCGCGACCACGGTCCGGATGCTTTCCATGCACCGGGAGCTGCGCCGACTGGGCAGCTACCATGATGACTACCAGCGTATCTTCGATCAGACCGCCCTCGCGCTCGACGGCATCGAGGTCTCGATCCAGGAGATCAACGTCAAGGGTGCCCAGATCCTCAATGCGCTCGGCAACCGGATGGACGATGCGCGGGAGCTGATCGCGGAAATCGACGGTCTGACCCGTGAGGCAAAGCGCCAGCAGTCCGTGTTGCGCGCGGAGCTGAAGGAGCTTTCCAAGGCAACCGCCGTCCTGCATGACCCGAAACGCTTTGCGCCTGTTCGCGACGACATCGACATCTTCGCCGAAGACACGGCAGGCGAGCAGGCAGCTGGCGTTGCCGGTTCCGCTCAGTCCGGCGGGCGCAAGGAAACGACCATTCATCGCGGCCAGGTCCATCAACAGGCGCCGACACGCGTCCACCGTATCGACAATTCGCTGCAAAGCCCGTTCCGCACGGTCTCCATGAACCAGAAGGATAAGATGTAATGTCCGAAACAATCATCGATCACATCGACGCTGAAAAAGGCCCGAAAACCCGCCCGGCCGATGCCGCGAGTTTCGCCAAGGTGGAATCGCCGGAAAAGAACCAGAATGGCGATACCATCGGCGACGACCGAAATCTCGACACCATCCTCGGCATTCCCGTCAACATCCAGGTGGTTCTCGGATCTGCGACCATGCTGGTTTCCAACCTGCTGAAACTCGGTCGCGGCGCAGTTATTCCACTCAATCATCGTGTCGGCGAACCGATCGACATCGTGGTCAACGGCCGCGTCATCGCCCGCGGAGAAGTCGTGGTCGTGGAAGACGACAACTCGCGCTTCGGCGTTTCGCTGACGGAGATCATCAGCGCCCAGGCCGGCGGTCTGGACATCTGAGGTCGGATTTTTCCGGCCTCACCTTCTCCGGTTTGCCCAAGGCTGTTTCCTTAGGATTGAAGTGACAAAATGATGAATTCCGCCAACGCTGCCGCAGCAACCGCTGCAAACCTGGCCAAGCCGCCTGCGCCGCCTGCCCGCCGAATGAACGGTACACAACGCGTAGCCGCTCTGCTGCTGTCGCTGGGCAAGACGAGTTCGCAGAAACTGCTCCGGCATTTCGATCAGGAAGAAATCCGGATGATCACCGTCTCCGCGGCTCAGCTCGGCACGGTGGCATCGGAAGAGCTTGACCGGTTGGCCGAAGAATTCATCGAGCAGTTCTCCCATGGCACGACGCTTTATGGTTCGGCCAACGAAGTGGAGAAAATGCTGGAAGGTGTCCTGCCGGACGATCAGCTTGCAGACATCATGTCGGACGTGCTTGGTAACTCCAACCGGTCCATCTGGGACCGGTTGACCACGGTTTCCGAAACGGTGTTCGCAAACTATCTCCTGAAGGAACACCCGCAAACCGCAGCGCTGATCCTGACAAAGATAAAGCCGAGTGCAGCAGCAAAGGTTCTCGGCCAGATCAATAACCAGACGCGCAACTCTCTTGTCCGGCGCATGCTGTCGATCAAGGCGGTTGTGCCGGAAATCATGCGCGACGTCGAAAAGACCATGCATGAGGATTTCATGCTCAACCTGTCGGGCACCCTGGAAGCAGATTCCCATGCTCGCATGGCGGACATTCTCAACAAGATGGACCGCGAGCACATGGAAGACGCTCTGGAGAACCTGAACGAGGTGAAACCGAAAACCGCAGAACTTCTGAAAGGTCTGCTCTTCACCTTCGACGACATCACCAATCTCAACGCCCGGACCCGCATGGCGATTTTCGATCAGATCCCGACGGACCGGATCGTGCTGGCCCTGAAGGGAACCAATGCCCAGTTCCGGGAAGTGATCCTGTCATCGCTGACATCCCGCGCACGTCGTATCGCCGAACACGAACTTGCTGCCGGCGAACCGGCCGCTCAGCGCGACGTTCTGGATGCCCGCAGTGCGATCACCAACCTCGCGCTGGAAATGGCATCGCGTGGTGAAATCGAGCTGAATCCGAAGCAGGACGAAGGCGCATTCTTTGCGTGATCGTCTTTGCAAGCGGTTCGACGTGATCTGAGCCTGAACACCGGGTGGCTGGATGTCGGAAGAAGACAAGGATTCAAAAACAGAGGAACCGACCGAGAAAAAGATCAGCGATGCCATAGAAAAGGGCAACACCCCGGTCTCACGGGAAGCCCCCGTTCTGGCAACATTTATCGCGACACTCTTGATCGGCAGTTTCGTTGTTACATCGGCATCGAGTCAGCTCGTGCAAACGCTGACGCATCTTCTGGACCTTTCGGGAGGAGTGGATCTTGGAAACAGCGCCGACGCATTGTTGCTCACCCATGCGGTGTCGATCGAGGTCATGGTCTTCCTCGCCCCGATTGTCGCACTGCTTGCCGTGTCCGGTCTTGCGTCCGCCTTTTTGCAGAACACGCCCAGCATCGTTTTTCACCGCATCAAGCCGGATGCCTCCAAGCTCTCGCTGGCGAAGGGCTGGAGCCGCATATTCGGAGCCCAGGGCCTTGTGGAGTTCCTCAAGGCAGTCTTCAAGTTCTCCACGGTCAGTGCCATCGTCTATGGCCAGTTCCGGGCGAATGAAGCGGAACTGATCAACGCCATGTTCACAGATCCAAGCGCACTTCCCGAAGCGATCCTTCAGATATCGATGAAGCTGATCGCCGGCGTCTGCATCGTTACCATTCTACTGGTTACAGTCGACATTCTCTGGTCGCGCTCACACTGGCGCAAGAACCTGCGCATGAGCAAGCAGGAGATCAAGGACGAGCACAAGCAGATGGAAGGCGACCCGATCGTCAAGGCCCGGCAACGCTCGCTCGCACGCGACCGGGCACGAAACCGCATGATGTCAGCCGTGCCGCAAGCAACCCTCATTGTTGCCAATCCGACACACTTCGCTGTTGCCTTGCGTTACGACGGGGACCAAAACCCTGCCCCGGTTGTTGTAGCTAAAGGACAGGATCTGATTGCGCTGAAGATCAGGGAGATCGCCGAGGCGAACAATATTCCCGTGATCGAGGACCGGCAACTTGCACGGTCCCTCTACGCCGCTACAGAAGTTGAAAGGATGATCCCGCCGGAATTCTACAGAGCAGTTGCGGAAATCATTTGCTACGTGTACTCACGCCAGACCAAAACTGCTGTATAATTTAATGTATTTGGAGGTCCGGGGAATGCACGATATGCCTGAAGGCAACGGCACGAAACCGTCGCCACTGGAATGCGACCGGCAGCGCCAGGAAGCAATTGCCTCTGCTCTGACCGATTTTATCGAAGATCTGAAACTGGTCGATGTGGTCGACTTTGTTGCCTATATCCGAACAGACCAGCACGGCAATATCGACGAATTGATCAAGACATCGGCCGAGCTCTTCTTCAAGGAAGGCTCCTTGCGCTATTCCATGGCCGCACAGGCAGATGTCGAGTGGGAAACCACCCCGCGCATTTCCCTGGATCTCGAATTTTTCAACAAGGGTGTCTGGATCTATTTTACCGCTGTCCTCGCCTGGCCGGACAATGCAGTCAACGTTTCCTATGTCGAAGTTCCTGACGCCGGTGGTAACAAGACAAAAGAAACGGAACTGCTGCTTGAGGCCTTGAAGGACGCCCGGTTGCGGTAGTTCGGTCTCAGGCATCCCAAATCATTTCCGGTTGGTCAGGCAGCTCGTTCGCACAGATACGAGCGACGTGCCGGCCTGCAATTTCGCCTGATACAGCGGCAACTTACCGAAATTCGCCAACGTGCTTCAATTCTGCCAGCCTAACACCATATGCTGTTAGGCCTGTCGCGCGTTTCGGGTCTTACGGACCTGGAAACTACCTGCAACTGAAACCAGAGAAACGGCGCGTATGAAAAAAATCCAGATCCCGGAGGATCCCGCCCACATGGTGACTGCAATCGTCGCCTATGCCGGGATTGCCAAACGTCTGCACGTGGAGCTCTCAAATCGGCCGATGGGTACAGAAGTGGATCTGGAAGCCATCAAGGCTGACTTGATTGCCGAAGCAAAAAGAGCGGTGCCTCATGGAGATTTCGCCAAAGACGAAATCGGTGTCTACAAGACCATCTTCCAGGCTATCGACACGATTTTCGATGCTGATGGCTGAAATCGGCATTCACTAAATGGCGCGAAACAAACGCCGCGAATTTATATTGACCTGCTAACGCTCCAATTCACTCTCCCAGAAGTGTCGACAAGCGCTCCATGATTTCGTGCAGGCTTTTTCCGGTTAGCAGCATTTCTCTCGCCTGCTCACAGTCTTCAACATCGGAATAAAGCAGGATTTCAACCGCGTTTTCCAAAACCTGGATATCATCGGAAGTCAGATCGATTGAGCCACGACTGCTCGATACCGTTATCGTCTTCATGGGCCTATCCTCCAAACCGCGCCAGGCAAAGTAGCGCACTCGGCGCTCGGTCTATTGCGTAGGTTTTCCAAACAGTCCTGTTCCATCAAGCACAAAACAGGCCGCGGTGAGGATCAAAAAAAAGCGCCCAGCCGAAACTGAGCGCCAATTGCCTGGGAGGCGGCAGAAGAAGTTTTTCAGTACAAGATCAGGATCAGCGGCTAGTGCGTGATCACATCTTCCTTGTCGAAATAGTTGAATTCCTCCACCAGGACGTCGTGCACCACGGGCCGGCCGAGACGCGCGTTGGTGGTTTTCTTGAGACGTTCGGTGAAAGCCTCCAGGTCGTAACGTTCCAGGCTACGGAAATCGAGGGTTTCGTCCGAATAGAGTACCCGGAAGGCTTCATCCACCAGGAAAGGGTGTGGCGGCACAGGCAGGCGGCGCAATGTATCGCCATCCGCTGTGAAGACCATCTTGATCACCACATATCCCTGCAGCGTGCCATCAAACAGGATCGGCACGTTGACCGGGTTCACGGTCTCATAATCCAGCCCCACAAACGCCGGCTCATCGTCGCCGACCCTTTTCTGGGCTGCCAGATACTGCGTGGTGCCGTAACCGGACGCCAGCATGGTGGCAGACATCCAGAGGCCGGCAACGAGGGTCTTGATCATCGAGCCCTCTCCGGAAACGGTGCCTGATACGTGCCGTCGGATTCATAGTCGATCATGGTTCTGGACATCATGCCGACAACTTCCGTCACCGCATTCATGTGCAGTTGCAACAGGCCGACATTCTCGTCGAGCACTTCCTTGAATTCGGCGATGTCTTCGCGCAACTCCTCGGAATAGAACGCCGGCGGCACGAGTGTCCGGGCCCTGGACAGGTCAAGCAAAGCCTGGCTCTTGCCGTATTCGAAGATCTTCAGGTCCGCTGTCGGGTTTGCACGAAGCGCCCGGGTTTCCTCGCGCACAGCGCCGATTGCTCGGCGAACGGCGACCACCAGCGGCATGGACCGCACCGGATCGGGGGTGAATTCCTGAAGTGCGAGATCGGTCACGGCAACGTCCTGAAAGTCAACATCGTTGGCAGCGTCCATCAGGCTTTAACTCCCTTTTCAAGCGTATCTGAAATCAGGCCGGCAATACCGACACCGCCACTGGCGGCAAGCTGGTTTGCGACCTGTTCGGCAAGCATCGATTTCCAGATTTCCCCGGCGGTTCCGGACCCGAAGACCGCTTCGGAGTCATCCGGAAGCATTGTTTCGACGAACTGGCTGAGGATCATCGCCTCGAATTTCTCCGCAGGAGATTTTTGGGACGGTCCTTCGTAATTGGCGGTTCGAAAACTGCCTTCAGTGGCTCCTGCCCGGTTCGTCGCACCGGCATAGGCAAGTGCAAAGCCATCTCCCGAACCACCAGCGGAAATGGACCTGAGACGGTTCGTGGCGTCGGCAAGGTTCACCGGATCGGCAGCCTTGGACACATCCAGGATCAGATCTGAAGGAGGCGAAATCGCCATGCTGGGCTCCTCGAAAAACATAAGGTGCAAACAAGGCCCGGCAGGCGACAGGGCAAGGCAAGCAATACACTTGAACCGAACCTTGTTTGCATCCTCAGGAATAGCCTGCGCAGCTTGCGGGAGGCTTGCGTCTTCTTACTGGACCGCGACGAATATGCCCCGTTCACGCCAAGTGGCTTTCACCCGTATCTGCGGTCGAGCAGATCCATCAGGTCCCGTTCTTCTTCAGCACGCTGTTCCTCCCCACGCATCCTGGCGAGACGTTCAGCCATGAGTTTCAGCATCAACCGCTGGCGATCATATTCGGAGTTCACCTTTGCGCGCGCTTCGCTGAGCCGTGACATCTCCTCGATGATACGTCTCAGCCGCTCGGCAGCGTTGGCGATAAACCTGTCGTGCTGTGCCAGATCGCCATTCGAAAGGGCCAGCAGAATGCGTCTTTCCTTTTCGTTCAGCTGATAGACCTGAGCGTCAAGCTTCTGAAGTAGCCAGGATGAAAACAGGAATATCTGCTTCTGCATCCGGAACAAACGTTCAATATCCTGACTTTTTCTTGCCATGGAACAGGAACCTTTCACGGTCAGGATTGCCTAACCTATCTGGAGCCAAGTGAAGTAGCCGTCGAGGAAGATCATGATGGCCTCCGCGATGACGAGATAAAGAAAGTAGAGACCACCCGCGATCACGAACGGCATGGAGATGAAGTAGACCGGGATCTGCGGTGTCAGCTTGTTGACGAGGCCGACGGCAAAGTTCACAACGACCGTGTAGACGATGAACGGGCTGCACACCCGCAATGCCAGGATGAAGGTCCGGCCCAATTGCTCGGCAAACTGCTCAAGGCTTGTCACGGCCGCCAGCGGCTGCCCGACCGGGATCGCTTCATAGGAGGCTGCCAGCCCGCGCAGAATTTCCCAGTGCTGGTTGGTGATGAACACCATCGCCGTTGCCGTCACCGTGAAAAGGTTTGCGACAGGCGGCAGGGAATCCACGCCATCGATCGGCATGCCTGGCATGTTCGACAGGCCGATTGCCATGGACACCAACGTCGTCAAAGTCTCCAGAGCCGCCAGAAAGATGCGTCCCAGAAAACCGATGAAGGCTCCGGTCAGCAACTCTGCCCCGATGAAGCCGGCAACAGTGCCGAGCTGCTCATCCGGCAAGGACGCCTGTACGCCTGGCGCCAACAGAGGCGACAAGGCCAACGCGACGGAAAGCGCGATGAACAGGCGAACATGCACAGGCACACGGTTGCTGCCGAACCCCGGGATCACCATCAGGCAGGCTCCTATCCGGCAGAACAACAGGAAGACCGCCAGAAGCAGCGACGAGCTGAAGGTGCTGAAAAAGAGACCGCCGGAAATCACGAGACGCTTCCAAGCGCTGAAACATCCACTCCGCGTGCGATTTCAAGATGCGACAGCACCGGCAAGGTCGGGAACATGCGCTCCACGATCATGCGTACATATGGCCGGGCATCAGGTGCCGCTACCACCGCGAAGCGGCTGCCGTCCTTCATGTGTTTCTTGACGGCGTCGGACATCTGCGTGCCGAATTCCTCCACCAGTTGCGGCTCGATGTCGAACTCGATGACGTCGCCCTTCCCGTCCCGTTTCAGGGCATTGTGGAAGGCTAGATCCCATCGGTTTCCGAGACGCAGCACTTTCAGAGAGCCGCCTTCTGCAAGGTCGCCGCAAATCTGCTGGGCGATGCGCATTCGAACGTGCTCCACCACCTGCTCCGATCTGCGGACGTGTGGAACGATCTCGGCAACGGCTTCCAGGATCAGGTTGAGATTCCGGATCGAAACCCGTTCCGCCAATAGAAGCTTGAGCACCGCTTGCAGTCCGGAGAAAGACGTGTGCGCCGGACAGATATCGTCGAGAAGCTTCTGGTACTCCGGGTCCAGCCTGTCGAACAGCTTGCGCATATCCTTGTAGGACAAGAGCTGCGGCAGGTTGTTGCGGATCACTTCGCTCAAATGCGTGAGGATGACCGTGATGTTTTCGGCCGGCGTCATGCCGCGGCGCTTGAGTTCGTCCTTGTACGCAGGCGGCACCCAGTAGGCTGGCATCCCGAATGCAGGCTCACGCGTCTGGTCAGCCGGTACCGGCAGTGCCTCGTCATTGTTCGGAATGACCAGCAGTTCACCCACTTTCAGATGCTGCGAGGCGATGATGGTGCCGTGGATCTTGATCTGGTAGCTCTTCGGATCAAGCGTCAGACTGTCGGTAACCCGAATGTCGGGCACGACAAAACCATACTGCTCGGCAAACTTCCGGCGCATCTTCGCAACGCGGCGAGACAGTTCACCGGTTCGCGTCAGCAGTTCGGCGGAGAGCTGCTTGCCAAGAACCAGTTCGACCTCAGCCGACTTTAGCGTTTCCTTGACGGAGTCCTTTTCCTCAAGCTTTGCCTGTTCCTCCGCTGCGCGTTTCTTGTCGTCCTCGACCTTTTTCGCCGCTGCCAAGCGCCGCGGAATGGCATAACCGATAAAGCCCATCAGCATCGCCAGCAGCAGGAACGGCAACATGGGCAGGCCCGGCATCAACGCGAAGATGGCCATCAGGATCGCTGCCACGAACAGGGCACGCGGATAGCCGCCAAGCTGGCCGAGAACAGCCTTGTCGGTCGACCCCCTGGTGCCGCCCTTGGACACCAGCAGACCAGCCGCCAGTGAAACGATCAGCGCCGGGATCTGAGAGACGAGGCCATCGCCGACGGAGAGCTTGGTGAAAACGTCTGCCGCGTTGGAAACCGTCATGTCATAGCGGGTCACGCCAATGACGATGCCGCCAAGGATGTTCACAGCCGTAATGATAAGGCCGGCAATCGCGTCGCCGCGAACGAATTTGGAGGCACCGTCCATCGCGCCGAAAAAGGAGCTTTCCTCTTCCAGTTCCTTGCGCCGACGCTGTGCTTCCTTGTCATCGATAAGTCCTGCGGAAAGATCCGCATCGATCGCCATCTGCTTGCCCGGGATCGCGTCCAGAGTGAAGCGTGCGCCGACTTCCGCAATACGGGTTGCGCCCTTGGTGATGACCATGAAGTTGACGATGACCAGGATCGCAAAAACAATCAGACCGATGACAAAGTCACCGCTCATCACGAATTGCGAAAAGCCGTTGATCACATAGCCTGCCGCATTCAGCCCTTCGTGGCCGTTGGCAAGGATCATGCGCGTTGTCGAGATATTGAGCGACAGCCGCAGCATGGTGGCGATCAGCAAGATCGTCGGGAAAGACGAGAAATCGAGCGGACGCTGGATCCAGAGCGAAACCATCAGGATCAAGACCGACAGCGCGATCGACATGGCCAGGCCGATATCGATCAGGAATGTCGGTATTGGCAGAAAAAGAACGGCCAGGATTAGGACGATGCCTATGGCAAAGCCGACGTCGCGGCGGCTGTCCGGCGCATTGCCGGCAGCCGGCGAAAGGGAGGTGTCTGTCATGCCTTCTCTCTGCTGCAGGTCTGATACCTGGCAACCTCGCCCGTGAAGCTTGCGCGAGGCTTTTTTGAAGAAGGATTTCAGGAGGGAAGTTCGGGAAAGGTTGAGTGCTCTGACCGACGATGGTCACTCCACGCTCCGAAGGGAGCCGCGGTCGCACTTGAAGCAAATCGTGGTTCAAGGAGAAATGGATACTAGAAACGCATCTACCTTGTCATCCCGGCAAAGGCCTGGATCCATTGGCTACATACGCCAAGGTGAAATGTTTCGCCGACAACGCAAAGTACCTGATCCCGGCTTACAGCTTTCGATGCAAATCAGGACGACAAATAAATTCAGGACCACGACTGCACCTGAAACCAAGCAAGCGCAATGCTGCAGACCGTCGCTAGAACCCCGTTTCGATCCGATTGTAGATCAGGGTCGTCAACGAGTAGATCTGGCCGCCGATGAAAGGTCCGGCGACCACGATCATGACCAGAATCGCCACGATCTTCGGAATGAAGGTAAGGGTGATTTCCTGAACCTGGGTCAAGGCCTGCAGCAACGCAATTCCGATACCGACAATCATCGCCGGTACGATCGCTGGGGCAGATCCGACGAGGATCGTCCAGATTGCAGTCCGGACCAGGTCCAGGGCATCAACTTCATTCATGTCATTCCATCCGCTCAGGAAATGGTTACACCCGGTCCAAGCAGAACACCCTGACCGTTGTCGAGCGCGAGCACGGTGCCGTCGGAATAGACTTCAACCTTTTCCACGACACCCGTCGTGCCGTTGGCGTCGGTCACGGTCCGCCCGATCAGATCATCTACCTGACCGAACGAAAGGTTGGTCAGAAGCGTTTCCAGCTTGGCGTTGGTCTGAATAGACTGCTCAACTTGGCTGAAGCTTGCGAGCTGCGCGAGCTGTTCGGACGCGTCCATGGGATTGGTCGGATCCTGGTTCTGCATCTGAGCCATCATCAGATGCAGGAACGTGTCGTAGTCGACAGTCAGCTGCTTCTGCGCGGATGCAGTCGAGGCAGCACCCTGGGTGGCGCTGACGCCTTCAACACTGGTCATCTAATCACTCCTTAAACAACGGCCAGCCGGGGGCCGTACTGAAAATTTTCTCTTGGCGCCGGCCGGGGCGCGGTCTGCCGGGTCTCCTGCGCGCGCCGGTTCTTTTCAGCCAGCATCAGGCTTGCCTCCAGCGGATAGAGCGCACGCACAACCTTCATTGCCTCGAACCACCGATCCGTTTTTGCCAGCTCCTCGACCTTGTCGAGATGCATCAGCACCTCCTTGTTCGAGAACGCCGACTTCACGGAACCAAGCACGAGATGGAACATGTCCTGAACCGCACCAGCGGCTGCCGGATCGATGATCATGGTCTGGAGAATGAAGTAGAGCTGGCGAAGCGGCGTCGTCGCCTCTTCTGGCTGAAGCACATGGGCTTCCAGCAGGAATACGGCATCATTCAGCAGTTCGATGTTGGTTTTCCGTTCGGCCCGGATCACCGCACCGTTGATGAACAGGCGTTCGCCCGCTTTCAAACCGATTTTCATGAGTTTAACCGTCCAGGCTGTCACGGATGATGGAATTGATCTGGATGATGTCGGAGAAATCCTCCTGCTCCCACTGGCGCAAGGATTCGACCTCTTTCAGGACCCAGATGCCGACAGAGATCAGATTGGCTCTCGTTTCGATCGGCAATTCGTTGGCGTCGTCCGCCAGGTGTTCCAGGAAGTAGCTCCACAGGCGCCGTGTGTAGAACAGCGCGTCGACGGCTTCGGGAGACTTGACGCCGCGCTCCTGGGCGACGTTGAGCTTGCCGATAACGATCGACATTGCCTCATGTTCGTTGAGCCGCTGGTCAGAGCAAAGATCGTCCATAACCTCAGCGTAAGACAGATTGTACATGGGCCCTCTCAAGGTTGGGTTTGATACGAAAAATCAGACATTCGGCCACGATCACAGGTAGTTGAGAATGCTCAGACCCTGCATGCGGGCCGTGACCGCATAGGTGGTCTCAAGCTGTGTCAGAGCCGTGTTGAGACGCACCGACGTTTCCTCCAGATTGACGTTTTCAAGGTCGTTGATGCGCCGGTTCAGGATGTCGGTTTGAACCTTCAACCGTTCACTCGCCAGCTTGACCTGCTCCTGCACATTGCCGAGCTTGCCCATCTGGCTGGTGACATCGGCAATACCAGTGCCGAGCTTCTCGATCGCCTTGTTGACCACGACCTTCCAGGTTTCGGGATCAAGGTCCTCGTTACCGAGGTCGGACATCATCGTGTAGGCCGCGGCCAGGTCTCTGAAGGCCTGCTCGTTTGCGCTGACGGAACTGGAAACCGTTTCACTCGCCGAAATGCGGCTGACCATCACGTTGCTGGACGCACTCGACCAGGACGTGCCCCAGGCCGGGTTCTGGAACATCGTCTCGAAGGCACCGTTCAGATAAGTGGACATTGCCGCAGGTGTGATGCCTGAAACGCCCGGGTTGGATTGCGCCATCCCGAACTCGGTCATGAACGCTGCATCGGCGGCCAATTTGTTCGCAGACGTCGGATCGGAATAGTCCGCGAAGGGTTCCTGATCCGTATTGATGCCGGCAAAGACGAAATTGCCGTTGAGCTGGGTGTTCAGACGGGACGACAGAAGCTCCAGATTGCCGACGGCATCCGCCTTGACGATATCCGAACTGCCGTTGTTCTCGCGCAGGGCTACAAGGGTCGCCAGAAAGTCCTGTGCATCCGTCAGAATGTCGCCCATTGCCGCCTGGCTGACATCGAGCCGCGACGCGGTAAGCGCGTTGGTATCCATGATGCCATTGAGAAAATGAAACTCGGACCGAAGCGACACGCTTTCGCCGGTCTTTGTCCCAAGATCCAGGCCGACGTCGTATTTACGGCCGGAGGACAGCTCGATGCTGAGCTTCTGCACGAGGCTGGACTGGTTCTGGATCTGCCGACGAGACGCATCGGCGAGTGTGATCGTGGAGATATAGGTGGTTTTCATAACTGTTACCTCGCCGCAGCCAGAAGGTCTTCCAGCATGCCGTCGACGGCGCTGATGAGCCGTGTCGCTGCTGAGTAGGATCGCTCGATTTCCAGTAGCAGCGTCATTTCTTCGTCGATGTTGACGCCTGTCTTGTTGTTGAGGTTTTCAGCCGTCCGACTGAGAATGACGGTCTGCACCTCGACATTGCTCGTCATGGTCTTTCGACCGGCTTCCAGCCAGCTGACGGACGAAGCGGCAAAGCCGGACAGCGTATCGGTCGGATCGAGTTCCACGCCGCTGTCGAAAACGGTGTCCTTGTCAAAGGCGGAAACCAGTTCCTGCAAACGGTCGGAGAACCCGGCAGCGCCGGACGGGTTGTAGTTGTAGTTGGGATCGAACGGATCGGAGATGCCGCCGTCGCGCAACCTGTCCAGGTCGCCGCCCTGATCCGGATCGGCGTTGGCATTGACGACAATTTCCGCAGCAAGCCCGGTAATATGGGTGCCGGATGCAGGCACCGCCGGTGCACCGGACCAAGTAAACAGGCCAGCCTGATTCGGATTGCCGCCACCGCTCTGATCGCTTTCGGCGAAGGCTTCGATCAGACCACGCGCGATTTCGTCGAGCTGGCTCTGATAGGTTACCGCTACTTCGTCGCGCAGTTCAGCAAGTCCTTGCAGCCTGCCGGACTTGATCTCCATGAGTGCGCCCGGTCCCGCCACGGGAACGCCGTCCACCATCACGGAATTACCCGTGGTAGCAGCACCATAAACAATGGTCGGCTCGAAGGTGACCGCTCTGGCCTTGGTTTCAAACAGCGTCACGCCGCTGTCCGTGTAGACCACAATATCGCCATTGCTGCGGTTCAGCGTGGTAATGCCGATTTCCTCGGACAGCTTGAGCAGAACCTGGTCGCGGCTGTCGTGGGCATCGGTGACATCAGCCCCCGATTGCGTTCCCCGCACGATAACCGAGTTGAGATCTTCGAGTTGTTTCAACAGCGTGTTGATCTCACGCACGGAGGTCGCCATGTCCGCATCCGCATTGGTGCGCACATCCTGCACCAGTGCCGTCCCGGACTGGAGCGTCTGCACCATGTCCTTGGAGGCCTGCAGAACGTCCTGAGCCTGGATCGCGTTGCTGGGGTCGGAAGCATAGTTTTGAAGCGACAGCTTCAGCGCACCGAGCTTTGCCGCAGCGGACATGTGGTTCTGGGTATCGCCTGTGGTCTCAGCGAGACGGGTAAGGCCCGCCAGGACCGCTTCCTGGGAGGATCCAGTGGAGGTGGAGGACAGGAGCGACGAATACAGCGCGCTGTCCGTCACCCGGCCGATACCGTCGACCTTGAGGCCGCCGGCCTGACCGGTGTCGGTGTAGGTCTGGCTCAACAGAACGGATTTGCGCGAGTAGCCGGGGTCCTGAGCCCCGGCAATGTTTCGCGAAACCACGGAGGATTCTGTCTGCCTTGCGGCCAGCGCGGACTGGGCGACTTTGAGGGCTACAGACAAACTCATGACAATAACTTTCCGATTGGCGGGTGAGCCGTGTTAGCGGACCAGGTTGACGAGCTGCTCGAGCAGGTCGGAACCGGCCTTGAACACCTGGGAATTGGCCGTGTAGGTGCGCTGGGATTCGATCATCGAGGTGAGCTCGTTGCCGAGATCGACGTTGGAGTCCTCAAGACCACCAACCTTGATGCTGCCCAGGCCGCCCTCGCCCGCAAAACCGACCCGGACATCACCGGAATCGAAGGAGGTGCTGTAGACGTTGCCGGATTTGTTGGAGAGCCTGTCCGGGCTCGGTACATCCGCCAGCGGGATCTTGTAGATCGCCCGGCGGTCACCGTTGGTGTAGATGGCAAACAGAGTGCCGTCGTCAGAGAACTCGACGTTCTTCACCGCACTCGGTGCGTTCCCGTCCGCATCAACGTTGGTGACCGTGAAATCGGCATTCAGGTAGGTCGACTGATCAAGGTCCAGGTCGAAGGTACCACCGTTGGGAACCGCGATATTGATTGCGGTCGCGCTGGCACCGGTGAGATTGCCTGTGGTGACGTCGAAGGTCAGCGTCTGGGTATTCAATGCCGGAGCAGTATAGGGAAACCCGCCGCCGGGTGCGGCATCCGCCGCGTTGTAGATCGAGACTTCCCAGTCACTGTCTGCAGCCGTTTCCGTGACCTTGGAGTAATAGACGTCCAGTTTCACCTCGTTGCCGAGGTTGTCGTACACGATCATGGAAGTTTTGTGGGAATAGCTCGCGGTCGCTGCGTTGGCAGACGGCAGATCCGCCGCCGGTACAATCGCCGCGTCTTCACTCACGTTCACGCGCAGGAACGCTTCGCTGGTGGGAGTGGCTTCCAGCTGGTTCTGGGTGATGTTGATCCGCTCCAGACCACCAAGACCGTTGGCAACGGTTGTTGGCGCGGTGTTGCCCGTGATCGGATAACCCTGGAGATAATAGCCGGCCGTATTCAGGAGATAGCCATCTCCATCCGGAACGAAGTGACCGGCGCGGGTCAGAAAGCTTTCACCTGCCTCGTTGCCGACAACAAAGAAGCCGTTGCCATCCACCGCAAGATCAAGCTTCGACGTGGTGAAGCTGATGTTTCCCTGCTTGGAAACCTGGTACTGGGTGTGCGCCTCGACGCCGCCGGAGTTGAACGAGCCAGCCCCTTGCGAAACGACCAGTGAGGAAAATTCCGACTGGGCGCGTTTATAGCCAGTCGTACTCGAGTTCATAATGTTTTCGGCAACTGTGCCGAGCTTGCTCGACTGCGCGTTCATGCCGGAAACGCCGGTTCGCATAACTCCGAAAAGGCCCATGACAGGTCTCCTGTGTCCAAATCAACTGGAGACAGTCAAACCGACCTAACTTGCGCGAAGCTGTTGCGAGAAAATAATTATTCTTTCCATTCAGATACTTAATTATGTAAAAATTTATCTATCAAACAAAACGAAAGCACCGGTCAAGCTGTCCGGTGCTTTTCAGAGATCAGGCGCCGCAGAATTGCTTTGACTGCTGTGTCCAGTTTCCAAAACCGGAAGCAACCATGTTGCGGATCACCGTGCAGACATACCGTTTTTGCGCGGGATCATTGTTCGGCCCCGCGTGATAACGGGCAACAGCCATCGTCCAGGATCCCTGGCGCCGCCTCAGGTCCTTCAGGTACCTTGCCGCATATTGCACATTTGCACGTGGTTCCAGCATCTGATCCACCGAACGGAACTGGTCACCGTGGTAGTGATGGTTGATCTGCATGCAGCCGATGTCGATCAGCTTCTTGCCGTGCTGTTGTGCATCAATCACATCCTGCTTCGCGGCTTGCCGGCTGGGAGGAAACACGGACTTCCCCTCGATATTGAGGGCATAGGGGTACAGCGAGTTGCGCCGACCGGTTTCCGTCAGCCCGACCGCATAAAGCACGCCGAGCGGCACGTTGTACTTTCGCGCTGCCGAGATCATCTCGCGTTCGCAAACGTTCTGGGTCTCGGCAGCCGCAGGCACGCTAACGGCGAGAGCACTAAAGATAGATGCCGTCAGAAAGGCTGATGTCAGAACCTTCCTCATGACCTGTTCCTCTTTTTGTTTCAGAAGTCTGATACGCGTCTTCTCTGGTGTTTTGTCCTGGACGCCCATTCTGCTGTCCGGCACCGTTGCCGGAACTCTGCGGTTGGCCGTCAAACGGGTTGCCGCCACCAGCGCCATTCTGGTTCTGGGCCTGAGGGCCTGAAGCGTTGCTTCCCGCCTGGACCTGGATCCGGTCGTCTCCGGCCTGGATCGTGATGGCATCAGCCTTGAACCCGGTCGCCCTGAGCATCTGATCGAGCAGTTGCCGGTCTTGCTTCAGGAGTTCCGCAGTTTGCGCCCTGCTCGTTACAAGCGACACTTCCACTGTATCACCGACCATCCTGAGAGACACTTTCACGGTGCCCAGCTCATGTGGCGTGAGCTGGATATCCAGTGTTTTCAGAACAGGGCCTTCCGCCTTGGCAGATATGCCACCGTCAAGTGATGCGGAGCTGGAAGCCATATCCTTGACCGCAGCGGCGATCTGGTCACCAACCTGTTGCGCGGGGGAGAGTCGCATATTCGGTGCAAAGTGGGTTTCCTGGCGCAAAACCTTGACGGTGCCCGCCGCTTCCTCCGGCAACATGGACCGGCCAATAGCCCCACGTCCCTCGCCGTCGGAAATTGCCTCCGGTTCGACGCCGAACTGCGCGAAGAGCGAAGACGTTCCGGTCTGTACAGGTCCATCGGGATCGCCAACCGGCATGCCGTTGGCCTGCCCTTGCAGGAGCGAAGGCATCGGGGCTGCACCGGACTGGGCCTGTGACGAGGGAACCTGCCCGGGTTTTCCAGCCAGCACCGCATTTAGTGACAATCCCACATGGGCTGCTGAACTCTGCAACATGGTTTCGGCCTTCGGGTCCGTTTGTCCCTCTGCCGCACCATCCAGGCCTTCGCCATCTTTCGCCTTGCGTGACAGTGCGTTCTGGGAAGCCTGCCGCAGGGCGTCGACAAGATTGCTGGTCGAAAACGCCGCCGAACCTGCCGCCTGTTCCTTGCCGGAACCGGTCTTGCCGTGGGCGCCGCCCGTAGCCCCGTCTGCCTGATCAGATGTTTCAGACCCGGGTTTTCCTGCCGCATCTTCGGCAGCTTCGCCTTTTTTCATGTTCTGCATGACGGCCTGGAATGCAGCCGCGGCTTCTTTGGAAGAGGTTTGCCCGCGCTCGCCCGTTCCAGCGTCCGTCGACTTGCCGGACTTCGGCGCAGTCGGAACGAAAGCCTGAGTGTTAACGCTCATCCTGTTCTCCCAATTGAGCGAGGGACTTTCCCGTCCGGCGCAACAGAACATTCGCAAGTTCCATGTCCGCGCTGACCCAGCTTTGATCTTCAGGAGCGTCCATATTGGTCGCGACGTTGAATTCGCCGATCACGTTGGGCGGCGGCTCCGGAAAATGCCGGACCGAGTTGAGCACGGTGTAGACGCCGTCAAGCATCGCCAGGTCCTGCGCAGTCAGGATCGACTTGTCGATCGACCACAACAGGTCTCGGTTTGCTGTAATGAACTCCGGGTCGAGACGGGTCGCCGCAAGATAGATCTTCAGGATTTCGTTTTCCTTGGTGCCGTCGACGGTTAGCGTCAGCGCTTCTCCCGTTGCCTTTCGCGCGACATTCAGATGGCCTGCCAGCAGGGCGGAACGGGCCAGACGAAGATAAAGACCGCGCCTGCTGTCGGCATCGAATTCGTGCAGCACGTCATCCAGGAGCGCGAACTTGTCCTCGCTTTTGACAAATCCGAGCGTGTCCAGTGACAGGGCAAATCGCCTGCGGAAATCACCAGCGTAGACCGACGTGCGGAACCGGCGAAGATACCGGATGCTGAGAACTCGAAAGCGATCGACGTTGCCGGTCATCCCAGCGACGAAGACTTCCCGGCGAAGAGCAGCTTCCTCAACGAGCGTTCCAGGCATCAGTAGGCTGGCGACCTGAAGCAGTTCCATCGCCTTTTCCGGATCCGTGCGGATGTAGGGTGCAGCCTTTACCAGTGCGACATGCCCCCCCAGGCTTGCCGGCAGTTCCAGCGGATCGATCTCCGCCAGAAGAACGACCATGTCCTCTTCCCTGCCTTCGACATAGGCAAGCGACGCTTCCATAAGTTTGCGGTCGACAGCGGGTGCCGGATCTAGAGACAAGAGATACCGCATTACGTCTGGATGTCCGCCACTCAGAAGATGGATGACGGCCGCCCGGGCGTTGCGCGGTTCCTGCCACGCATCGGCTGGCAACACGACAAAACTTGCGTCCATCTTTGTCAGCAAGGCTCGCTGCGCCTGCATCGCATGGCTGTTGCCCTGTGCGATCTGCTCCTGCAGGGACTGCAGCGACCGGATCATTTCAAATGGTTCCGGATCCGAAGTCTGCTTGCCAACCTGCTGCGCCCAGCCAGCCGACGCCCAGAAGACGGCCGCCATCAAGCCAAGGAGCAGACCTTTGACGCAAGGGATCCTGATGGAAAGGCAGCACATTACCGAGCCCCTTCCAGCAAGTAGATCTCAATCCGCCTGTTGGAGGCAGCAAGAGGATCGGACGGAACCTTCAGATCCTGATCGGCATAGCCTTCGACCCGGTTGAACCTGTCCTTGCCGACACCTCCGCGAGTGAGCATGTAGAGAGCCATGTGGGCGCGTGCCGACGACAAGCGCCAGTTGTCATAGGTCTTGCTTTTGAAAGGGCGCGCGTCCGTATGACCCTTGATGACAATCTGTCCCGGAGTTTCGGCAACCACCTTGCCAATCCGTTCAAGCAGTTTGACGAGTTCCGGGCGCGGCTCGGCAGACCCGATTGCGAACATACCGAAGTTCTGGTCATCGGTAAGGCTGATCAAGGCTCCCTCACCTTCTCTCGTCACCGTAATCTGACTGGCGGTTTCCTCAAGAGCTGTCCCTTCAGTCTGGGCAAGGACTTCCGAAAGACGGGCGACCAGTACCTCGGCGCTGCTTTCCGTGAAGTCTTCTTCGTAGGTGCCCTCACCGTCTCCAGTACCAATGACCGTTTCAGTCTGGACTTCAGCGATCACCTCGGTTGAAGACGCCGCAAGCGACTTGCCAAGCACATGAGCGACGACCTGATCCGTCGTATCCCCGTTGTCGGGAAGTGCGCCGTTGCCGACAAATTCAAAGGACGTCGTTCCGGATTGTTCCGCCATGTAGTCCCCGTTGCTAGGCCCATTTCGAGGGGCAGTGTTTCCGTTTTGACGGGTAACGCCGGTGTCAGGTTGCGTGCCATCTTCAAACGGCGCGGCAAAGGCGAATTCGCCGGCCAGAGCCTGGGAAGAAGGCGCGGTACCATCGCCCGGCAAACTTACGTCAGGCGCTGCTTCGGCACTGGCGACACCTCGGCCAGGACGGAACTGCCAGAACATCGGATCAAAGGGATCCCGATAGGCCTGCCCACCCTGAACGCCTTCGTTTTTCTGAAGGCCTGTACCGATACCCTTTGGGTTGTCCTCCCGCACATCAGCGACACGGATTTTCTGCGAAAGGGTGTCGAGTACGGCATAGGGATCCGTGAAAAGGATCGATTCCGAATGGGTCTGGGTAAACTGCCCCGAGGCCGGCGCTCCGCCCATCTCCGGTGTCTCGACCACCTCCTCCAGTCTATGTCCCTTGTCCAGGCCATCACCGAAGTTCTCATCCTGATCGACCGGCGCATCAGACCCACCCAATTTGCCGGTGAAAAGCTTGGTGCCGGCTTCGTTGGTATCGCCGTTGATCTCCGGATCGTTCAGGCCCTTGCGGTTCGGAGCCGTGGAGGCAAGTTTGACCGGGTTGAAATACTGCGCAACGCCGCGACGCACGCTGTCGTCGGTCACGTTGATCAGCCACATGACCAGGAAAAAGGCCATCAATGCGGTCATGAAATCCGCGTAGGCAATCTTCCAGACGCCATGTGGCAGCTGATCGTCTTCCCAGCTGTTCTTGCGCCGGACAATTACGATTTCATTCGGGACGCCGTCCAACATCAGTCTGCCTCCCCTTTCAAGGCTTCAAGCTGGCCGAGCCATTGTCCGAGCCGTGTTTCAATGGTTGTCTCGTCAAGCAGAGCCACCAGTTCGACTTGATCAGCATGCTGAACGTCGATCCGGTCTCTCAAGGCCGGCAACTGCTCCAGCACTCGGCTGACCAGAGTTTCCGGTCCGCGCAGCCTGATCATTTTGCCCTCCGTTTCCTCGGTCAGTTGCCGAAGATTGCCGGCAAAGGCATCGACCAGCTGGTCGACGATCTGCTCTGTCAGGAAAGGTTGAAGAAGCTTGGAGAGCGAATAGGAGATCCGCTGCTCCATCACATTGAGGAAGCCTTCGATGGAGGCGCTGACGTTGGCCGATTCACGCATGTCGAACCGGTCACGCTCGTCTTTGAGCTGCCTTGCGTGCTCCTCGCGCTCCTGTTCCAGGATGGCCTGAAAATGAGCCATCGTGCGGTCACTGCCTTCCGCCAGACCGCGCTCGTATTCGGCCTGGAGCTGTTCTTCCAGGCTGGGTTCGGGCACAGCTTCCTCGCAAGGCTCCAGAACGTCCACGAGAGCGGGATCGAATGCACCGAAGGACTTGAACCTGGAGGCGGACAGGACGGGAATATGGGAAGCGATTGAGGTGGTCATTAGATGCGCTCCGATTCATAGAGCCACTGGCGCAGGATCGCTGCAGACTGTTCCTCGTTGAACTCCAGCAAGGATTCCAGCTTCCGGAGCGCAGACTTGTTGCGCCGGCTGTTGAGGTCCTGCAGCATGTCGGAATGATCCGGCGGCATCAGGAAAGTCTGATCCCCGTCGACTGCTTCTGCAGCCCCTTCCGCAGCCTCCGGCAGCATTCCGAGTTCGGCCATTTCGACCTGCGGCTTGGCCATTTGCGGCACCAGGGCAGCCACGGCAGGCCGCAGACCGAACCAGATAACAAGCATCGACACGGTCAGGATTGCGAGCGCATTGATGATGTTGCCGGACTGGCGCATCAGATACTCGGTGATGCTGATCGGCGGGATCGGCTCCATGGCCCGGCCGCCGTCGATGAAGTCGACAACAGCAACCTTGACCAGGTCTCCCCGTTCTTTTTCAATCCCCGCAGAAGAGGCAACCAGAGCTTCGATTTCCGTCAGCTGTTCATCCAGTTGAGCCTGGGTCGGTTCGCCGCCAAGAGACTGTGCAAGACGGGACTTATCAACCAGAACCGCAATGGACAGACGGTCGACACGATAGCCATCCTGAGAGGTCTCGATGCGCTTGGAGGAAATCTCGTAATTGACGGTTTCCTCGCGCCGCTCGTTTTCTTCGCTGGAACGCTCACCGTTGTCCGCGGACACATCCTCTTCAGGAAGGTTCTGCTCGACCGTTGTCGGTGCCGAGACGCTGGAATTCTGAGCGTTCTCGTTTTCGCGAATGGTCCGGATGGATCGCTCGGTCCGCGAGTCCGGATCGAAAATCGTCTCGGCAATCGTCTTGCGGTCCGTGTTCAGTTCTGCGGCGACACTGACCTCGAAGTTGTCCAGGCCAAGATATGGTGTCAGGGTCTTGCGAATGTTTTCCTGGATCCGGCTGCTGACAGCAGTCTCAAGGCTGGCAAGCTGGCCTGCGGAGGCCTTGGTCGGATCCTTGCCGGCCGCCAGGATACCTCCGGACGTGTCGAGCACTGTAACCTTGTCGGCCTGCATGCCCGGAACACCGGCAGCAACCAGGTGGCGGATGGCATCGGCGGTTCGAACATCGTCCGGCACATCGGAACGGATGACGACAGATGCCGACGGCGGCTGCTGATCGCGCCTGAAAGATCCTTTCTCTGGCAACACGATATGAACGCGCGCTGCCCGGATCCCCTTCATGAGCTGGATGGTTCGGGCAAGCTCGCCTTCAAGCGCTCGCACCCGGGTCACTTCCTGCATGAAGGAGGTCAAGCCAAGCGACCCCAACTCGTCGAAGAGCTCGTAGCCGGAGTTGGCTCCACGCGGGAGACCCTTTTCGGCCAGAAGCATGCGCGCCTTGGCTGTCTGCGCATGGCTCACCATGACGGCGGAGCCTTCCGAATTGATGTCGAAAGGAATGCCTGCGTCCCGCAGCGCGGAACCGATGCGAGTGACGTCTTCACCGTCGAGACCCGTATAGAGGACGGTCTGTTCCGGTCGGCTCAAGTAATATGCTCCCGCGCCGACGGTTGCGATTGTGGCGAGCCCGATCAAGGCGAGCGCGATAAGTCTGCGCACTCCCAGTTCCATCAGGTTTGCCCATAGTTTTTCGGCGTGTTCACGGCCCGGCATGCATAACCCCTTCATGCACGTAACGTTCTGTTTGACCCACTATCGGAACTGGACCTTGTGCGAGCCTGTCACCCGGGCTTGAAGACGGAAATTCTGAACACAAAAAAACCGCGCCCCGAAGGGTGCGGTCCTCTTGCCTGGAAATCCGGTCAGATAAACTGGTTGGATTAACGGAACAGGGACAGAATGTTCTGCGAACCCTGGTTGGCGATCGACAGAGCCTGGATACCGAGCTGCTGCTGAGTCTGCAGAGCCTGGAGGCGGGTCGATTCTTTGTTCATGTCAGCATCCACGAGCTGGCCGACACCACGGTCGATCGAGTCGATCAGAGCGGACACGAAGTCCTTCTGCAGATCAACGCGCTTCTTGGTGGATCCGAGCAGGGTTGCGGAGTCTGTGATGAGGCCCAGAGCTTCGTCGACATCCGAGATCATGCCTTCCAGAGTGGTCAGGTCGGCAGCGCTGTCCGTCAGAGCGGAGATGTCGATGGTGTCGACAACGTTACCGTTCGTCAGAGCACGGTCAAGGATACCGGTACCACCACCAGTGGTGTCATAGAGCTGGGTAGCGGTGATATCAACCGTGGTCGTCAGAACGGAAACCGCACCACCGACGCGGGTGAAGGAGCTGACGATTTCTTTCGACGTAACGGTGGTCACGTCGGAAGACAGCCAGTTTTCACCGTTGAAAACAGCGGATTCGGCAGTCGACTTAAGCTGGTTCTGCAGTTCGTTGATGTCGGACTGGATCTTGCCGCGGTCGACACCCGGAGTACGGGCAGCAACAAGCTTGGCTTTGATTTCGTTCATGACATCAACAGTGCTGTCCATAGCAGTGTACATGACGTCGACGGTCGCAGCACCCAGACCCAGAGAGTCTTCAACGGCGCTAAGAGCCATGTTGTCAGAACGCATGGTGGTTGCGATGGACCAGTAGGCAGCGTTGTCTTCCGCGCCGGCAACGCGATAACCGGTGGAGATGCGGTTCTGCGTCTCTGCCAGGTTGGCGCTGGTGTTCCGCAGAGTCTGCAGAGCGGTCATTGCGGAAGCGTTCGTCATCAAGCTAGACATGATATGTCCCTTCAATGTGTCAGTGTGTACTGGATTGGATTGGGACATGCCGGGTTTGCACCGGCACAGCAGGAGCAGCGTCATGCTTTTGAACCGTGGGTAGTTTGGGGTTCAACCTGCTGTGAAAATGACCCTAGCGGCTCAATCTTGCGTGAAGCTTACGTCGATACGGGCAATTTGATCTTTTTCGAATTTCACCGAGACGCAACGTTAAATCGGAAGATATAATCGCTCGCGATCATATCGCTGAAAACAAAAAAGCGGAGCCTTTCGGCCCCGCCCTTTTGCGCCCCGACGCCCCCGTCGGTTACAAGAATGATCGCACAAGACTACCGACCAGTAGGTTCCATCCGTCGATCAAAACAAAGAACAACGCCTTGAAAGGCAACGATATCACCGTTGGCGGCAACATCATCATGCCCATGGACATGGTGATCGTTGCTACGATCATATCGATCACGAGAAAAGGCAACGCGATCAAAAATCCGATTTCGAAACCCCGGCGCAATTCGGAAATCATGAAAGCCGGTATCAAGACACGCAGTTCAACTTCCTCTGCAGAGGCCGCTTCGTTTTCTGTCACGCGGCCGGCCGCTAGGTCATCAAATAGAACGAGATCTTCTTCGCGAACCTGGCTGAGCATGAAGTCCCGGAAGGGAGTTGTGATCCGCACGTAGGCCTCTTCCTCGGAGATTTCGTTGTTCATCAGAGGTTGAACACCCTGCTCCCAGGCTTTGTCGAAGGTTGGAGCCATGACATAAAAAGTCATGAAGAGGGCCAGCGAAATGAGGATCAGGTTACCCGGTGTTGTTTGAAGACCGATACCGGACCTCAGGAACGAAAAAGCGATCACGAAACGGGTGAAGCTCGTCACCATGATGAGGATGCCCGGAGCCAGAGAAAGCACAGTCAAGAGTGCAATCATCTGGATGATACGGCCGCTGGCACTTCCCTCTCCTGCAGGTAGCAACGCAGAAAGATCCGGCACCTGGGCAGCAGCAGCACCCGTCATCGCGACCAGTACAAGGCCGGCAACAAGAAGACGGCTCATTGAATAACCACCGATTCCAGAATGACTTCGTTCACCTGACCTCTGGTGCGTGTCTGAGCGCGCTCGGTGAGATCTTCGCGAAGATGCTGCAAACCGATCCCCCCCTCCAGATGAGAGAGCGTAAGCGTGCGCATGTAGCCGAGAAAATCGTCCTCGACCTTTTTCTTGAGCACACCAACATCACCGTCCGGATCGTCTTCCAGAAGAATTGAAGCCTGCAACCTTATCCAGGCATCTTGCGGCGACGCCAGATTTGTCACGAGCGGTTCAAGCGTCTGCAGGCGTGTCGAAGGCGAAAACGGCAACGTTTCGGTGAAGCTCTGTTGCTGGCGAAGCCGGCCATGAACTTCCTCTTCGGTGTAGTCAGCAACATATTTTGCAAGGCCCGCTCCAGCGCCACCGCCAATCAGCGTCAGGAGCACCAACGCCGCGACGAAACCGGAGCTGCGCTGATTTTCCTGCGCACCCTCAAAAGGAACTTCGATGATATTAGGCATTTGGGTCTTTCCGGTACTTTCAGGAAGTGCTCAGAAGGGCGTCACGATGTCGTAGATCTGCTGCCCCCAGGCCGGTTGCTGAACCTCGGTGATCCTGCCGCGGCCACCATAGGAGACCCGCGCTTCGGCAATCTTGTCGTAAGGAATGGTGTTGTTGGCCTGGATATCCCGCGGACGCACGATTCCGGCGATTTGCAGGATGCGCATCTCGAAGTTGACGCGCATTTCCTGCGAGCCGGAGATCACCAGGTTGCCGTTCGGCAGGCGGTCCGTGACCACGGCCGCAACGGACAGCTGGATTTCTTCCGACCGATCAATAGAGCCGGAACCTGCGGATCCGGAGCCGGAATCAACGCCAAGATTGCCGCTGCCACCATGCCCGATGCCATCCCAGTCGTAATCCATGGTGCCGCCCCAGCCGATATCGGAAGTGCGGCGGCGATCCGAACTGTTGTCCATGTTCGCGCGGTCATTGATCTGGATGGTCACGGTCAGCACATCACCGACTTTCTTTGCACGCGGGTCTGCAAAGAAATTGTCGCGACCGCTGGCCCACAAGGAGTTGTAGTCCTTGACCGTGCCCTGGCCGAAAGTGCTTAGCGGATAAGCTGCCGGCTGTTGAACGGCAAGTCCGTATCCGACCGGAGACATCTCCGGTGCGCGGCCAACGTCTTCCAGCTGCCCGGCACAGCCGGTCAGCATCGCAGCTCCTAGGGAGATCACAAAAGCGCGCATCAGAAACTCCGTTGTATTTCGGGATGGGTCAGGCCCATCATCGATTGGGTCAGCTGGGCAGCACGGGAAGGTTCCATCTCGTCGAGAATGCTGCTGGCAACACGGGCCTTCAGTTTCAGGAGAACGCCAACGGCGGCTTCCTCGTCGGTCGTCTGCAGCTGCGCCGCAGCTGCTTCCGGACGCATGCGCCCGATAATGGAGACGACCTGGTCCTCGACTTCGTTGAGAAGGTCTTCGCGCCGCTCGACCCATTTTTCGAATTCGCGCTCTTTGCGCTGCAATTCTTCAATCCTGTCCCGGAGGCTTGCCTCCAGGCTGATCAGTTTCCAGGTCTGCCACTTGATACGCGCATCCGAAGCCGCTTCGGCGATGTTCTTGCAATAGAGCTCGCTGTCCTGTGGCGGTACGGGCGCAATCGCGCTTTCGCCTGCCTGCGGCTTCTGACGCGGCGCCTGGGCAATGGCCTGGCCGCCGAATGTGAGCGAAACTGCCGCAAGCACCAGAAGCGTGAATGTGCGGCCGCGGTCCAAATGTCGTGGCATAAGGCCTTCCCTTGTGCAGAACCTCTTTGACCGCACAATCGGAGATCGAGCTTGCGTGAGGCTGTCGCAAAAAAACGCCGCTTCAAAAAGCGGCGTTTCAGAATTACTTTCATGAAGGTGACGTCATCCCGCCCTTCAGGGTTTCAGACCACATAAGTGCTGGTTTCCCTGTCTGAATAGGAGCAGGTCTGACTTATTGCACCACGAGTTCCGCCTGTAGCGCACCGGCTGTCTTGATCGCCTGAAGGATGGCGATGATACCGGTTGGTCGCAGACCGATCCGGTTGAGACCTCGCACCAGCGTGGGCAGGTCCGTTCCACCGACAACAGCCAGTTGACCACCGCTTTCCTGAGCATCGACATATGTTCGTGGCACGACCACAGTCTGGCCGTTCAGCGAGAACGGCGACGGCTGCGAAACCTCGGGTGCTTCCGATATACGAACCGTCAGATTGCCATGGGTAATCGCAACGGTCGAAATCTGAACATCCTTGCCAATGACCACAGTCCCTGTTCGCTCATCGATCACGACCTTCGCAATCTGGTCAGGCGTCACCCGAATAGCTTCAATTTCCGCGATGAACCGCGTGACACTGATGTTTTGCGGCGGAGTGAGTACGACGGTGCGATAGTCGCGCTCCTTGGCCACCTTGATGCCGTATCGCTCCCTGGTGAACTGGTTGATCGCGTCGGCAATACGCACTGCAGTGCGGAAATCCGGATTGGAAAGTTCGAGAACCAGGTTGGGTATTTGCGAAAATTTAGCCGGCAAATCTCTTTCGATGAGACCACCGTTTGGAACCCGACCGACGGTCGGTATACCCTGGGTCAGGCTTTCCGCCTGCCCCAGTTCCGCGAAACCGGACACTGCAACGGGGCCCTGCGCGACCGCGTAGATCTGCCCATCAGCCCCCAGTAAAGGGGTAGCGATGAGGGTCCCCCCGGCAAGTGACGTAGCATCGCCAAGCGAGGAGACACTTACGTCGATCGTCGATCCCTGACCGATAAAGGACGGCATTTCGGCGGTCACGACAACGGCCGCTACGTTACGCGTCCGAAGCCGCGCATCGCGTACGTTCACCCCCAGACTGTCGAGCATCGATTGCAGCGATTGCTCCGTGAATGGGGAATTGCGCAACGTATCGCCGGATCCTTTCAGACCGATAACGAGGCCATAACCGACAAGCTGGTTGTCGCGCACCCCTTGCAGACTGGCGATGTCCTTGATCCGCACCATGGACATTGCCGACACCGGCAAGGCCAATAGTGCAGCCAGAACAAAAACGAGTAACCGGGTCATAAATTCAGTTCTCCACACGTATGGTGCCGTCTTCTTGAACCCGTCCGGAAACAACCAGACCGCTATCGACATTGCGTACGCGTACGAAGTTGCCGGCTCCGCCGTTCTGAAGAGCTTCCACCTGCATGATGATCACCAGCCCCTGCTCACGGAAGACCAGTCGCGCCGGCTCACCACGACGAACAAGGACCGGCTTTTCGACCGAATTGATCGGTACCGGCTGTCCTGGAAGCAACGTACGCCGTGCAACCATGCCAACCAGTTGGCCCCTGTTGGTAGACACCGCGAATTGCTGCGCTGTCCGCGTTGGAAACGATCGTTCGATCAGATCCTGGTGAGTGATTTCGGTTCCAGCCGGTATGGTCTGGCGCGGAACCGGCAGATCTATGCCTCCCGCTGCTTTCGCTGCCCCGGTGCTGAAGATCATGACCAGCGCCAGGAAAAGGGATCGGATCGTCATTACCTTCTCCCTGTTAGCGAATGCCGTTGGTGACGGTACCGGCCATCTCGTCGGCGGCTTTCATGACCTTGGAGTTCATTTCATAGCCGCGCTGAGCGCTGATCAAGGCAGTGATTTCCTTCACCGGATCAACGTTTGAGCTTTCCAGATACCCCTGGCGAACCACGCCGAAACCCGGATCACCCGCAACACCGGTAACAGGCGTGCCAGAGGCCTCGGTTTCACGGAAAAGGTTGCCACCCACTGGTTCCAGACCGACATCGTTGGCAAAATTGGAAAGCGTCAGCTGTCCGAGTTCACGAGGCGTCATCTCGCCATCGACCTTGGCATAGACCTGACCCGACTCATTGACGACAACTTCAATGGTTTCTTCCGGAATGATGATCGCCGGTTCGACGGCATAGCCGTCAATGGTCACCAGTCTGCCGTCGGCATTCTTGTTGAACGAACCGGCCCGGGTAAACAGCGTTTCGTCATCAGGGCCGGTAATTTCGAACCATCCCCGCCCGTCGAGCGCAACATCGAACTGGTTGCCGGTGTTGGTCAGCGAGCCTTGGGCATGGAGTTTGCGGATCCCGGCGGTACGAACACCCAGACCAAGCTGAGCGCCTTCCGGAACCGGATCTTCACCACCCCGGTTCGGCACGCCCTGGAGGCGCTCGGCCTGATAGAGAAGGTCTGAGAATTCCGCCTGCGAACGCTTGAAGGACGTGGTGTTCATGTTGGCGATGTTGTTGGCGACCACTTCGACATTCGTCTGCTGGGCGCTCATGCCGGTCGCGGCGATAGCAAGGGCTTTCATGGATTTTCTCCTGGTAATTACAATCGCTTATCGAGGCCAAGCCTTCGATCAGATCGACATGCGGCTGATTTCCTGATAGGCGCTCACGACCTTGTCGCGGATGGCAATTGCGGTCTGGAGGGTCGATTCAGCAGCCATTACGGCCTCGACCACCTGCTGAACCGAAGCCTGTCCGTCGACACCTGCAATCGATACCGCTTCGCCTTGCTTGATCTTGTCGATCGCATCGGTCGAAACTTTCGCCATCGCATCGGAGAAACTGGTTTCGCCTACGGCGCCCGTGCCGCCAAGATCCGGCGTGCTCGCCGTGTACCTGGTGGTGGAGGCAGCTTTCAGGACGCCGTCGGTCGACGATGTCAGCGCGGAGATTTCATTGATCATGATCAGTTCCTCAACAGGTCAATGTTGCGCATGACCATCTCGCGGGCCTGCGTCATGACTTTCAGATTGGCTTCGTAAGAGCGGTTGGTTTCACGCATGTCGGCCAGTTCAAGCAGCGTGTTGACATTCGGCATCTTGACGTAGCCGCTTTCGTCCGCTGCCGGATGGCCGGGGTCGTATTCCACCGCGAACTCGGCTTTGTCCTTGCCGATGTCCTTCACGGACACCAGGTTGGCCTGGACGGCGCGGCTGAATTCACTTTCAAACGTGATGGTCTTGCGCCGATAGGGATCATCGCCGGCGGCTTCACCGGTGGAGCGGGCGTTGGCGAGGTTTTCGGACACAACTCTCAACCGCTCCGACTGCGCTCTGAGACCGGCGCCGGAAATCTGCAAGGTTGCGGAAAGCGGATCGGACATGATTGTTTTCCTTTAGGATTTCACTGTGGAGAGGTACATGCGGTGAAAGGACTTCGCGATACTGGCGTTCAACGAATGATCGCGCGCGACCTCTCCTGCCTTCATGAGTTCCTGTTCCAGACTGACGGAGTTACCG
The DNA here is from genome assembly GCF_009363335.1 of Labrenzia sp. THAF191a. Taxonomy (GTDB): domain Bacteria; phylum Pseudomonadota; class Alphaproteobacteria; order Rhizobiales; family Stappiaceae; genus Roseibium; species Roseibium algicola. Next base: position 4,265,777 of record NZ_CP045333.1, on the reverse strand, counting down.
GAATGCGTAACCGTCCAGCTATCCGCCTTTTCGACATCGGATTTGCGCGCAGCTTCCATGGTCTGGCCAAGATGGCCGTCATGGGTCGCGGTCATGGCAAGCTGGGTCTTGCTGATCACTGTAGTGAAAGGTTCCAGGTCCTTGGAGCGGAAGCCTGGCGTATTGGCGTTGGCAATGTTTTCGGCAATGGTCGCCTGGCGGACGGACAGCCAGTCATTGCTATTCGAAACGAGTTTGGTCAGGAACACAGGTTCCATAGAAGACCTCCTATCAGCTCAGGTTGCCCCAAGGGATAGTCAGCCAAGCTTGCCCGAAACTGTTCGACCGTGATGATTGGGCAGGGTTCCTTTCCGGACGCCTGCGACGCAAGTTTCGCACAATCTTCGGTGTGCATGCATTACCGGTGCGGGCGTCCCTGCCCTTTCAGTATTCGGTATTCGGGAGAAGCGTATGAAACGTCTGCAGCCGCCGACCTGCGCAAGGAAAGCAGCCAGACCCTCGGGCCACCCATTCATATATCGCGCCTTCATGATGCACCGTGTCCCGTTGGTGAAGGCTGGGCTCCTGCAGGCTGCAATCGCTGCTTCAGTTGCCTGCCTGGTACCAGAAGCTTCTGCCCAGACCACGAACTGCGACGCTTACGCAAGAGCCTACGCAGATGCGCATATCAACCCGGATCAATCGGACATGCCGATCGTCGACGGCGCGATGGAAGGAGCCGTTGCAGGTGGCGCCTGGGAAGGCCCAAGTGGAGCACGCAGGGGGGCATTGACAGGCGGGGCACTTGCAGTGCTGGACAACCTTGGCAGCACTCCGGCTGGTTGGCGCGGTTTGTACGATCTTGCATATCGCCTTTGCCGGAACGCACAATCACCAGTCACACACCGCCCCTCGACGCTGGGAGATCCCAGCTATCGGCCCGCACTCCCCGGTTCCAGCAGACCAGAGCCCTTAAGGCCAACGGGACCGCTTGCCCCATCAAGACCCAACAACTGAGGTTGTGCCATGTTTTCATTTCTGTCTTCGAAACGGGACTCCATTGCCGCAGCAATTCAGCGTCGCCTGCATCCGCGCCAACGCACAAGATTGCGCCCCGCGAAACTTGCAAGTCTGGACAATGAATTTATTTGCGATTGCACGATCAGGGACATTTCCGATGGAGGTGTCCGTCTAGTGCTGAACGAGGTTACCGACCTGCCGGAAGAGTTCTACGTCTTCGATGCCGTCCCCAAAACGGTTGCCGAAGTGCAGCTGCGCTGGCGCGATGGACTGGCCGCCGGAGTTGTCTATTTAGTTCCACCTGCAAGTATCCGACACTTCAAGAACACCGGCGTCAGAAAACTTGCACAGAGGCTTTATGCTCTGGATGGCTAGGTCTCGAGTAATTGTCCTACAAATTTCAAAGCAGCAAATTCATTTCCTTGCCTGAATGGTCAATAATTCAAACAGCAGCGACATAAAGAGACTCCAGAAGCGACGTATTAGCTTTGCAAAAGGTCGTGGCAACTCATTAAATCTAGTATTTTATAAAATTCGCTTGTAAAACATGCGCAGGACACAACGCCGGTCTCGCCGATCAAGTACGATTGGAAAGACCCGACTGCCTGAGTCTGTTGAATGGATAATAAAAAGCGTAATTTCTTCGAACTTCCGGACAAGGTCCTTACATCCCTGCCGACGGGGGCAGTCAAAGATACGGTCGAACATCTCGGTAGAAAGATTGCGCGGGGAGAATATCCGACAGGCGCGATCCTTCCGCGTGAGGACGAACTTGTCGACAGCCTCGGTGTTTCGCGAACTGTGGTCCGAGAAGCCATCAAGGTGCTTTGCGGCAAGGGACTCGTTCGAACGGCACGCAGATATGGGTCTCGGGTCTGCCCCTTTGACGACTGGAACCTTCTCGATCCGGACGTCATTCGCTGGCATGACCCAAGAAGTCCGCAAACTGCGAGAATCTATGCGGAAGCAACCGACCTCAGACTGATTTTCGAGCCGGAGGCCGCCGCCCTGGCGGCCGTCAACGCAAGCCGGGAGCAACGCGACACCATTCTTGCAGCCGCACGTGCCATCCATCCCCTGGATGGTCAGGAAAGCATGATCGGAGCCGACTACATGTTCCATGCCACGATCCTGCAGGCCAGTGGCAATCAGATGCTTTCCCAGCTCCAGAATCTGATTTACGCGGTCATGCTCTTTTCCTATGCCGCCTCACAACGAACCCCTCCGGAAGAAAAGATTGCGCGTCGCAATCACGTCGGCGTTGCTGAAGCGATCGATTCCGGAGATGCAGAACTGGCGCGTGGACGCATGAAAGACATGCTGGTGCAAAACAAGGCCATGGCGGACAAGCTGGTCGCTTCGACCATCCACGAGTGACGTGGTTCGCGGCACACCTGTTGGTCTGTCTGGTAAACAGAGACAGACACCGGTTATTTCTTAACCGGATACCCGCTCTCTCAAGAGCACCCGTGGAGTGACGCCTGCGTTTTCACATTTGTTGGACAACTGAGAATTTTCCCAGCAGACTAGGGAAAACCAACAATGATGGCCTAACGGCCAATCCGGGAACGCCATGAAATTCTATTCAGAAACCGAATTGTCCTCCGGCACTTTTTTGGGCCGTGTCTGGCGACCCGATGTCAAGGGTCCTGCCGTCGTCACACTGCGAGAAAACCGCGTTTTCGACATCACGTCCGCAGCCGCCCCCACCGTTCGGGATATTTGCGAACTAACGGAACCGGCTGCCTATGTTGCCGCAGCTAAAGGAGAAGATCTTGGCACTCTGGATGAAATCGCGGCTGGTACCTGCAGCGATCTCGCCAACCTGCATTTTCTGGCTCCCAGCGATTTACAGGCAGTGAAGGCATGTGGTGTGACCTTCGCAAATTCCATGGTCGAACGCGTGATCGAGGAGAAAGCGGCAGGAGATCCTCAAAAGGCCGAAGCCATCCGGGCACGGGTAGGTGCAACCATCGGCGACAGCCTGCGTAACCTGCGAGCCGGATCCGAAGAAGCTGCCAAGGTCAAACAAGCGCTTATCTCCGAGGGCCTCTGGAGCCAATACCTGGAAGTCGGCATTGGCCCGGATGCCGAGGTCTTTTCCAAGGCGCAGGTTCTTTCCTCTGTCGGCACCGGAGCCGACGTCGGACTGCACCCGGTGTCCAGCTGGAACAACCCAGAGCCGGAAGTGGTTCTGACAGTCACCTCAAAGGGGGTGATTGTTGGCGCGACTCTTGGAAACGACGTCAATCTGCGTGATGTCGAAGGCCGTTCGGCTCTGCTCTTGTCCAAGGCAAAGGACAACAATGCATCCTGTGCTATCGGACCGATGATCCGACTATTCGACCAGGGATATTCGCTGGATGACGTTCGATTGGCAGAGTTGGACCTGACGGTGGAGGGAACGGACGGCTTCATCCTGAAGGGAAGATCTTCGATGAAGGAAATCAGTCGGGACCCTGTGGATCTGGTCCGGCAAACCCTGGGCCGTCACCATCAGTATCCCGACGGGATCATGCTGTTTCTCGGTACCCTCTTCGCACCGACGCAGGACCGGGACGTTGCCGGAGAAGGTTTCACTCACAAACTGGGCGACGTCGTCACAATCGAAAGTCCGGGCCTTGGTCGATTGAGCAACACGGTCCGGCTTTCGACCGAATGTCCGGAATGGACATTCGGCATAAGCTCCCTCATGCGCAATCTCGCACAAAGGGGTCTCTTGTAGTCGTACGCCGAATTGCCCAGCGCATCACGAAAGCGCTCATCTGGAAGCATTCGGCCGACCTAAAGCGACGGCTGGACCATCTTCGCCGGAACAACAACCCGGTCGAATTCCTCCGCACTGACGAATTCAAGGTCAAGGCACGCCTGCTTCAAGGTCAGATCGTGCTCGAACGCATGGTGTGCGGCATGACTGGCCTTGTCATATCCGATCACCGGACTTAGCGCTGTCACCAGCATCAGGGATTGATCCAGAAACTCCCTGATGCGCTTCTCGTTCGGCTCCATGCCTTCCACCAGGAAAAGGGAGAAGTTGGTGCAACCGTCGCCCATGATCTTTACCGACTGCAGGATCGCATTGATCATCAGCGGCTTGTAGACATTCATTTCCAGGTAGCCACTGGCGCCACCTATCCCGACGACGACGTCATTGCCCATCACCTGTGCCGCAACCATCGCCAGTGCCTCGCACTGCGTCGGGTTTACCTTGCCTGGCATGATCGAAGAGCCGGGCTCGTTTGCCGGAATTTTCAGCTCAAAGAAACCGCAGCGAGGTCCACAGGACAAGAGGCGGATGTCGTTTGCGATCTTGAACAAGGAAACTGAAAGCGTCTTCAAGGCTCCGCTCAACATGACGAGAGCATCATGCGCCCCCTGAACCGCAAACTTGTTCGGAGCCGTATAGAACGGCAAATCCGTCAGTTCCGCGATCCGGGTGGCAGACAACTCCGCAAAAAGGGGATGAGCGTTGATGCCCGTCCCGACTGCGGTTCCGCCCAGCGCCAGTCCATAGACATCCTTAAGGGCAAAACTGATGCGCTCAATGTCCTGACGCAGCATTTCCGCATAACCGGAAAACTCCTGACCAAGCGTCAAAGGCGTGGCGTCCTGCATATGCGTTCTGCCGATCTTTATGATGTCGTCCCAGGCGTCGGCCTTGTCTTGCAGGCTCTTGTGGAGCATCTGCACGCCGGGCAAGAGGCGATGTGTCACCTGGAGTGCAGCGGCCATGTGCATCGCTGCGGGAAAGCTGTCATTGGACGATTGGGACAGGTTCACGTGATCGTTCGGATGAACCGGATCCTTTGACCCCAGCACACCACCGGCAAGGGCAATGGCGCGATTGGAGATCACTTCGTTCACGTTCATGTTGGTTTGTGTTCCGCTGCCGGTCATCCAGACGTGCAACGGAAAATGGTCGTCAAGTTTTCCATCAATAACTTCGTCGGCTGCCAGGACAATCAACCGCGCAAGATCTGCATCCAGCAACCCCAGCTCTTCGTTTGCAAGGGCCGCCGCCTTCTTCAAAATGCCATAAGCGTGGACAAGCTCTATCGGCATCAGGTCGCTACCGATGGAAAAATACTTCAAGGAGCGCTGTGTCTGTGCCCCCCAGTATTTGTCCTCCGGCACGTCTATTTCGCCGATGCTGTCGCTTTCAGTACGCATATGCGCCTCCTCGTGAGTGGCTCAAGGGGCCAGCAAGGTTTCCGTCAGTTCACTATCGGGATCCTTCAAACCGTCTATGACATCGAAATGATGGCGGCCCGGATCCTCCTTGTAGGTGGCCATTGGCCAGGCATCCGCAAGGAGTTTCGATTGCCTTAGAAACTCCGGGCGCTCCGCTCCGCCGACCCAGGCGACTACCGGACAGTCGACGGCGGGCACCATCAATGCCGCACTTTCGGCCATGGCATCGTCTTCGTTCATCTGGAAGGACTTGTTCATCACCGTGTTTCTGAGCGGGCGAAGGTCGTGCAATCCGCTGATGGAAACAACACGCTCGATTCGATCCAGAACGTCTTTCGGCAACCGGCTGTCTTCGCAAATCATGCGTGTGACCAGATGCCCTCCGGCGGAATGCCCGGCAAGACGGATCGGGCCACCAACGCGAGCAGCCGCCTTCGTAATCGCAACGGAGATTTGCCGCGTAATATCTGCGATCCGCACATCAGGAGCCAGATCGTACGACGGCATGCATACGGTCCAACCTCTTGCCAGGCAGCCGCTAGCAAAATGCGACCAGGAACTCTTATCGAATCTCAGCCAGTAGCCCCCGTGCACGAACACGACGAGCCCTTTGGACTTCCTCTGCGGCCGAAACACATCGAACCGCTGACGATCTCCTTCGCCGTAAACGACATCCAGATCCTTTTCGACCCAGCTTTTCCGGAAGGTCTCCGCTTCCTGCGCCCAGCGCACGATGAAATCGTCAGCGCCCGGAATATAGGCAGCATTTGAATAGGCATCGTCCCAATCAAAAGTCGTCATCTCACTCATTCGAAATCCTCAGGCAAACGTCGAAACCAATTGGCGGCATCCTTGCACGATTTACCTAGAAAGCGGAACGGTCTGAATGCCAATCTCAACTTGTCAAACGGACAGCCATCAACCTAACGTCTGAAAAAACCAGTAGTCGGGAGGCAAACTTAGATGGTGGAGCGCTGTTCCAATCGCGTGGCAAATCTTGCGCATTTTCTGTCCAGGAACGCTGCCCGGTGGCCCTCAGGTCCCGCGGTTGTCCAGGATGGGGTCACCTTGAGCTGGTCACAAATCGATTCGCGTGTCTCCGCACTTGCCAAGGGCCTCCAATCGGAATTCGGAGTTTCCAAGGGCGACGGCTTGCTGGTCCAGGCCCAGAACTCGCACCAGATGATCGAGATCATGTTGGCCGCATTTCGTCTTGGAGCCATCTGGGTTCCCTGCAACTTCAGACAGGCTCCGGGGGAAACGGCCTATGCTGCGGAAAAAGCGAAGGCGAAGGTTTTCCTGTGTGACGCGGATTTTGGTGCTCAGGCCGAAGCAATACGAAACGCCAGAGTTCAGCTGTCAGGATGCATTACAATTGGAGCCAGCGACTTTGGCACAAGCTATGAGGATCTCCTCTCCCGTTACCAGGGACAGGTCCTGCCGAACGAGGCAGTGGACTATAACGATCCCTGTTGGCTGTTCTTCACCTCAGGGTCGACTGGCCGCCCGAAGGCAGTTGTCCTCAGTCACGGGCAGATCGGATTCGTTTGCGTCAACTACATGGCAGACCTGTTGCCGGGGACGACGGAGCGCGATGCGTCGCTGGTCATAGCTCCATTGTCGCACGGCGCAGGGTTGCAACTGATTGCCCAGCTATCAGTTGGTTCCACTCATGTTCTTTTGCCCGGAGGCGGCTTCAATCCCTCGACTGCATTCGAGTTGATCGAAAAACACAAGGTCAGCAATCTCTTCACTGTTCCCACAATCGTCAAACGCCTGGTGGAAGACCCTGCTGTCGATCAGCACGATCACTCGAGCCTTCGTCATGTCATTTATGCGGGGGCTCCCATGTACAGGGAGGACCAGAAGCTGGCTCTCCAGAAATTGGGGCACGTTCTGGTGCAATACTACGGACTTGGCGAGGTCACCGGAAACATCACCGTGCTACGGCCACAGGATCATTTTCTGGAGGATGGACCTGAGACACGCAGCGGCACATGCGGTACGGAGCGCACTGGTATAGAGGTTTCGATTCAGGACGAGGATGGCAATCATCTGCCCCCCAATGAAACGGGTGAAGTCTGCGTCATCGGTTCGGCAGTCTGTGCCGGCTATCTGGAAGACGAAGACGCCAACCAGAAGTCTTTCCGGAACGGCTGGTTCCGCACCGGAGACATCGGTCACATGGATGAACAGCGGTACCTCTTCCTGACAGGCCGAGCTTCGGACATGTACATTTCTGGCGGCTCCAACGTCTACCCGAAGGAAGTCGAGGAAGTGCTGCTTACACATCCGGATATTTCCGAGGTCGCAATTCTCGGCATTCCGGACCGGCAATGGGGTGAAGTCGGCCTTGCCGTTTGTGTCCCTGCCCCAGACAAGTCACCCGACCCACAGGAACTCAGCGACTATCTGAATGGCAAGATCGCCCGCTACAAGATGCCTGCACGTTATCTCTTCATTCCCGCAATGCCGACAAGCGCCTATGGCAAGATCACCAAGAAACTGGTGCGGGAGCATTTGACCGAGAAAGGCCTGTTGTGAGACGGCCCGCCCCCAGGTCTCTGTCCGACATTCGTCATCCCGGCCCTTCTGCCATCAATCGGCTCCCCCTTGCCAGATGTCAGGCGAATCCTTTGGAAATCTCCCTGGCAGAGCAAACTCCCTTGCTGGAGGCGCTGGGCCGTTTCGCCACGCACCAGGGACTGAGCTCCGCCGTTCTCGATCTTTCCGGGCTTATGCTCGAAGCGTTCGACTTCGTAATGCCTGCCTGTGCAATCGATGACCGACATGCAGCCTGGTACAGCGACACGCACTCCTCGAAAGGCGCAACACTGGAGTCCGCAGTTGCCATTCTCGGGATGCGAGATGGTGAATGGTTCGCTCATGTACACGCTTATTGGCACGAGGAAGAAGTCGAGCACCTTGGCCACTTACTGCCGCATACGCTGAAGGTTGCGCATCAGGGGGCCATCAAGGGGTACGGCCTGCAAGGCGCAGCGTTCGTGGCATCGCTGGATCCGGAAACCGAATTTACGTTGTTTCGTGTGCAACAGGATGACGAACAGTCACGGACAACCGACTACAATGCGCTCATCACCACACTCGCTCCGTTTGCCGACCTGACGGAAAGCATCCAAGAACTCGCAAAAGAGCTGAAAGCCCCCTCCTACGAAGTCTATGGACTGGGCAGTCTGGCCGGAGCAGCGTTCCGCGATGCCCAGCCGATGACAGGTCTGATTTCGGAGATACTCCTGTCTGCAAACGCTGGCGCGAAACCGGATCAAGAGCTTTGCGTCCCAATCCGCGCCGTTGATCTCGACGGTGGACTGCATCGGGGCATTCTTGCCTCTGGTGGAGCGCCGACTTTGATCACCTGTGAACTGCTGATCATGACCGGATCGAAGGACGACCTAAATCCGATATCGGAGACGGATTGAATACGGCACGTTGTTCGACGCCAAGAACAGTAAGAGAACATTTACCCTTGAAGAACACAATGAGAACAGGTACCATGTTCTTGATTTGTACCAGATGTTTTCTCGGTCAGGGGACGCCTACATGCTGACGCGCAAGCAGTACGAACTGCTCATGTTCATTCACGAAAGACTGAAAGAAACCGGTGTGCCGCCGTCTTTCGACGAAATGAAGGATGCGCTCGACCTGCGCTCCAAGTCCGGCATTCACCGCCTGATCACCGCGCTTGAAGAACGTGGCTTCATTCGACGCCTGCCGAACCGGGCCAGAGCCATGGAGGTTGTTCGTCTTCCGGACTCCATCGCACCCGGCCTGGGCGCTCCACGGCCAAGAGGCAGCTTCTCACCTGAAGTCATTGAAGGCTCACTCGGCAAACCGGAGCCGGAAAAAGCTGCACCGGTTCCGGTGTCCAGTGTTACTGAAATCCCCGTCATGGGCCGCATCGCAGCCGGCGTCCCCATCGAGGCCATTCAAACACACAGCCATTCCATCACAGTGCCGCAGGACCTGCTTGGTCGCGGCGAACACTACGCGCTGGAGGTTCGTGGCGATTCCATGATTGAGGCCGGCATTCTGGACGGTGATACCGTTCTTATCCGCCGGACCGACAGCGCCGACAGTGGCGACATCGTTGTCGCACTTGTGGACGATGAAGAAGCCACCTTGAAACGGCTGCGCAAGAAAGGCGCTTCCATCGCTCTTGAAGCAGCCAACCCGGCGTATGAAACCAGGATCTTCGGCCCCGGCCGCGTTCGTGTTCAGGGCCGCCTCGTTGCCCTGTTTCGTCAGTATTGACCAGTCACTCCTCTGCGCGCGCTTCGGCCACCGAGGCGCGCTCGGCTTGGCGCAAGCTGTCTCTTGTTACCGTTCCCTGCTGATGCCAGGGGCGCGGTGGATCAGGGATGGCAAACTTCAGTTTCTCGATTTTCAGATTTTCGTTTGGCGGATGGCCCGGTGCACTGGCACCGCTCGTAGCATC